>NZ_JAFCXE010000003.1:0-420863 GCF_049897905.1 Pararhizobium sp. PWRC1-1
CAGTAAAGGTGTTGCTGCTCTTGTCGCCATCGCTGTCGGTGGCGGTGTAGCCGAAGGTCAACGACAGGTTGTTCTCGTTATTGCCAGCCGCATGATCCAGCGGCTTGACCAGCGTGAAGTCATAGCTGCCGTTGGCAATATCCGAGACCGAGGCGTAGAACACCACATTGGACGAGCCCTGGCCCGTCACGGCCGTCGGGGCGGTCTCGCCGGTATAGCCGACCAGGACGCCGTTGATCAGGACGGTCGAGACCGTCAGGCCAAGCGAGGTCAGGGCTGTGCTGCTGGCGCCGGAAACTGCGACAATGGTATCGGTGAAGGCAACCGAGCGATCGTTCAGGCCGCCGGCATTGGCGCTGTCGGCACCCCAGTTGATGTTCAGCGAAACGCCCGACACGCCAGCGGATAAATCGTCGGCTTCGTTGTTGCCGCCGTTGACCGCTTCGTCCTCGACCGTCGAGGCCGTGCCAGCGTTGGCAACCGGAACATCATCAACGATGTTGACAGTAAAGGTGTTGCTGCTCTTGTCGCCATCGCTGTCGGTGGCGGTGTAGCCGAAGGTCAGCGACAGGTTGTTCTCGTTATTGCCAGCCGCATGATCGAGCGGCTTGACCAGCGTGAAGTCATAGCTGCCGTTGGCAATATCCGAGACCGAGGCGTAGAACACCACATTGGACGAGCCCTGGCCCGTCACGGCCGTCGGGGCGGTCTCGCCGGTATAGCCGACCAGGACGCCGTCAATCAGTACGGTCTTGACCACCAGACCAAGCGAAGTCAAAGCTGTGCTGCTGGCGCCGGAGACGGCAACCGCGGCATTGGTGAAGGCAACCGAACGGTCGTTGGTACCGCCCAGATTGGCGTTGTCAGAACCCCAGTTGATGTTCAGCGAAACGCCGGAGACGCCGGCCGACAGAAGGTCACCCGGCTCGTTGTTGCCGCCGTTGACCGCTTCGTCCTCGACCGTCGAGGCCGTGCCAGCGTTGGCAACCGGAACATCATCAACGATGTTGACAGTAAAGGTGTTGCTGCTCTTGTCGCCATCGCTGTCGGTGGCGGTGTAGCCGAAGGTCAGCGACAGGTTGTTCTCGTTATTGCCAGCCGCATGATCGAGCGGCTTGACCAGCGTGAAGTCATAGCTGCCGTTGGCAATATCCGAGACCGAGGCGTAGAACACCACATTGGACGAGCCCTGGCCCGTCACGGCCGTCGGGGCGGTCTCGCCGGTATAGCCGACCAGGACGCCGTTGATCAGGACGGTCGAGACCGTCAGGCCAAGCGAGGTCAGGGCTGTGCTGCTGGCGCCGGAAACTGCGACAGTGGTATCGGTGAAGGCAACCGAGCGATCGTTCAGGCCGCCGGCATTGGCGCTGTCGGCACCCCAGTTGATGTTCAGCGAAACGCCCGACACGCCAGCGGATAAATCGTCGGCTTCGTTGTTGCCACCATTGACCGCTTCGTCCTCGACCGTCGAGCCCGTGCCCGCGTTGGCAACCGGACCGTCATCGCGGATATCGATCGATGCGTTGCCGATGACGGTGTCGCCATCCTTGTCGGTGACAGTGTAGGTAAACTGCAGGCGCAGGAGATCATCGGCGCCGCTCTGGCCCTGATCCGGATGATCGAGAGCATACAGCTGCTCGAAGGTGAAGGCGCCGGTCGCGGTGTTGGTGACCGTCAGCGTGAACACGACGGCGCCACCGGCGGTGCCGGTGAGTGTCAGGCCATCTGCCGAGACTGTGACGACGACGGCGGCGCCGCCCGATGTCAGCGCGGTGGCGAAACCTGTCTGCGTGGGCTCATCGATATTCAGCGTGTTGACATAGGCGATCGACGCAATCTGGCCGGTGTCGGCGCCGGGTACGAAACCGAAAATCCCGTCGATGGTCTGGTTTTCGAACGTACCATCGGCATTTGCCGTTTCAGTAACGAAGCTCAAAGCGGTTTCGGTGATGATCGGGGTGTCATCGAACAGCAGACCGTTGCCATCGCCGTTCGGATCACCGAATTCGGTATTTCCCAGAAGATCGGCCAGAGGACCGGCTTCCGGGGTGCTCTGCTGCAGCGAATCCTCGAAATTGCCGCCTGAGCTCTGCGGGCCGGAGCTTGTGGCCGAATAGGAACCGTCGGGACCGGCAGCGACGTTGACGCCATCCTGTTCGAGAACAGCAAGAAGGACCTGCTGGGGAACCTCGACTTCACCAATAAGGAATGTCGGGATGCGAAGCGCGCCGTTGATGATGGTCACTTCCGTGCCGTCTGCCTGCACCAAAATGAGATTGGCGCCCTCGACGCGAATTTCATCGACCGTCACATTGGCCGGGAGACGCGCGATGTTGTTCTGATCCGGCACGATCTCCTTCGGCCGTTCGTCAACTGCGGCGGCTTCAGCAGGCAGCCGGTGCGACTTGGCGGACGCGCCATCATCCGTCGCCTGGGCCATTTCAATATCAGTGGCTTGCCGGCCATCGTCCTGAAATTCCGACGAGAACTCGGTCACGGCCTGATCAGCATCGATGGCGGAAACATTCAAATCTTCAATAGACATAATGGCAAACCTCTCACAGAAACATGATCGCACTCAAATACCTGAGGCTCGCCGAACGCAATACTTCCTTAACTATGGAGACATATTCGGTTATGCACCTCCCCAAAAAAGGACAAGACTTGGTTAACTTTAGCGGCAGGAGAAACATCGCAGAACAGCTGCTGTATTCGGGTGGCCGGCCATAGAAACGCCGATGCCGGGCATGTCTTGCCGGGCCGGCACGCGGACGCTTTTGGGCGAGCGGACAGCAACAAGCGGCCTGCGGAACGATCCACACGCCGGCAGCAGCGCGTAGACGGCGCCAGATATGTTTGTTTGATATGCAGGCCTTACTTAGCCGCGAAGCATCGCAACGAGCGGCAGCTCGGCCGGTCAGTTCTTGACGGGAGCCGGTCCTGACATCCGCTCGAGCCTGCCATTGCTGATGACATGCGGTGTCAGCTTGCGCTCGGCCTGACCGGACGCAGTCAGGCGGAACAGGCCGGTTATGCCGGTAAAGCCGGCTTTTCGGGTCAGAAGCTCAGGCGTTAGCCCTGCTGGCCCCTTTGCCCGGATGATCCCGGATGCGAGCGCGACCGCATCATATCCGTAGGCTGCAGCCGCCGACAGCGGGCGGCCATAGCGGCGGTTATAACGCTCGGCGATCAAGGTGCGGTTTTCGCGATCAACCGAAGCAATCATGACGCCCGTTACACTAGGGGCCGATAGAACCTCCTCGGGCCAGCCGCTGGTGCCGATGAACGCCATTTTTGGCGGTGCGCCGGATGTTTTTACGGCAGAGACTAGTCCGGCAACAGTGCTGGTATTGCCAAGCACGAGGACCGCATCGGCACTTTTCAACACAGCCTGCGCGCCCAACGCCGCTTCGGATACACCGGCGCTGCTGGCGACGTACCGCGGCGATGCCAGAACTGTGCCGCCCGCAGCACTCGCGGCTGACAGTATTCCGGCCTCATAGCCTGCCGGATAGTCCGACGGTACAAAGACGACAAACTTGCGGCGTCCATTTGCGGCCGCAGCCTTCAAACCTGCAATTGCACTATCGACTTCATCGGAAGCGAAACTGAAGACGCCGCCGGAAGCGCTCACCTGGCGTCCGACATTGATGAGCAACGGCCGCTGATCGGCTGGCATGGCAGCGATGGCGGATGTCACGTTGCTCGGCGCATAGCTGACGAGAACAACGGAACCGCGGGCCTTGGCGGCGGCCGCTTCCGAAACGCCGGTTGCAGCGCCCTTGGACACGTCGGCCACCCGGGCATGCACCATGTCCTCGCCGAGTTCACCGATCGCAAGCGCTGCGCCATCGCGGACATCACGCGCCTCACCCATGACATAACCGGCCGGCGCTTTCGCCAGGATGAGCGTGATCTCGGCACCCTTGTCGCCGAAGGCTTCGGTAACGGACGTCGACGGCGGTGGCTTCAGGTCATTCTTTCCCTTGACGCCACCCAGGCTGTCGACTTCGGACTGACATGAGGCAAGCGCCAGCACCATACCCGAAGCCAGAACGAGCCTGGAGAGGCGGCCGCTGATGGATTTCCGCGGGAGAGATAGAAAATCCGCCGGACCGGTCCGGATATCAGAAGCATTTCCAGACTGCGCCTTCAGGCAAGGACTCAGACGTCCGGCGCCCAGCAGGATGCCGGCGATCCACGATCCACGCATTTTCAGCAAAGCTCTCTCCCCAACGCATGCAGTCAAGTTTCGGTTTTACCGATTTTCTTTTCCGCAGAATAAAGCCGACTGCGAGCAACGCCGCTGATTGATAGAACATTAAAAAATTCTTTCAATGTCTTTTCTCATTCGACGTTTTATTTTTATCCAAGGTTATCTACGCCTCCTCACGGTAATTTTATCGATCCGTCCTAATGTTTCTCCAACCGCCGGAGAACGTGGACAAATGAAAAAACAAATCAAAAACTATATCGCTGCCATTGCCTTCGCTACCACTGCAATTCCAAGCTATTCCTTGGCAAATTCAACAAGCGTAGTCGAAAATAAAAATTTTGAACAAAATTTTACTTACTTTCCCTCATTGTCGCTTCTTCCGGCAACAATCTTTTATTCTGCCATTGCGTTAAAGCAGCAGATCACCACGCTGTATTTCGCACCGGCTGAAGTGCGGACAACAACCGTGGACGCCAACATCCAGACCGGCGCGATCCCGGCCAAACTGGCCGATCCCGCAGCCGTTCGTTCCAAACAAACCAAAGGCACCAGCCCAACCGCGTCGAAAGCGGTGTTCGGCACCGTCGCTTTTCCATTGAAGCGCCTTGGCGCACTGAAGAAGTTTGCGCCGTCTTTGAGCCAGATAAAGGATGGTTCGGAATGGAACTGCGCGGCAGGGAACTGCAACGCGGCGGCGCTTGCGATCAAGGCCTCCTATTCCCGCGTCGCTCAGGCTTCCTTGCGCGACAAGTTGAACGATATCAATGCGACGGTAAACGGCTCGATCCGCTATAGCCGCGACGCCGATACCTACCGGACGGTGGACAATTGGGCCAAACCCAGCGAGACGCTGAAGCGCCAGACCGGTGATTGCGAGGATTTTGCCATTCTGAAGATGGCGGCTTTACATGCCAGCGGCATCAGCCTGGAAGATATGGCCATCGTCGTTCTCTACGATCAGAAACGCCGCTTCTATCACGCCATTCTCTCGGTTTCGGCTGGCGACAGATATTACATACTCGACAATATGCGTAACGCTGTCCTAAGCGACGATCAACTTGTGGACTATGTGCCGCTCTACTCGATCCTCAATGGCCGCGGCTATTTTCATGGCCTACCGGTATCGCGGTCGAAGCAGATGGCGGGCAATGTGCTGCCATTCGAAAAAGTAGCGCCCGGGGAGGGCTCGCCTCTCTAAGAGTGTCACTGCGACCTGATGGGTGCGCCCGTTCACACTCTTGATCGAATATAAAAAAGCCCGCCATCCGTTTGAGATGACGGGCTTGGACACCAAACATATATTGACCCTGAAAAGCCCCTCAATACAAAAAGTCAAAAACGCTTCCGCTTTAAAATGCTGTTCCGGTTTCGGCCAAGGTAACAACATAAGAAAATTAGCATTGGCTTAATAACAAGTCGAGTCACGTTTTTCGGGCATGTGAAAGGCGGCGTGAATGCTGGCGAGGGCTTCCTGTTGGCCAGAGAAACAAGCCCCGTTACCCGGCCCTTGTCGTCGCCAAGCCTTTCCGAGACCTCTTCTGTAGCGAAGTGTTGCACTGGGACCTTTTTGCTACAGAAAAAGATGGCTGTTGTTGAGGGAACAGAACGCCTGTGCGTCAAAACACGCCATCTGCAGACGAAATTGTGGGTATCAATCGGCCGAAAAATCTGTCAAAGCCCCCTCGTCCGCAAGGACCGGACGCGGCTGCTATTAACTTTAGAATAGGGCCGGGCGGGCAGATTGACGTCTCTCTCGCTGCCACGAAAAGACGTGGCCGTCCATTTTGCGATCCAGCCGACCCGCCACGCGCAAGGATCAGGGCCTATCGTACCACTCCACCCTTCCACGGGTCACTTGGAACATGAGACATGGACGGGCAAGGACTTGCCGCCGCCAGGGCGGCATTCGAACGGGCAGACTATCTGGAAACCCTGGCGCTTGTCAGCCCGATGCTTGGCGCGAACGCAGATGCGGCGCCACTGATCCTTCTTGGCGAAGCGCTCGAAAAACTCGGCCTTCCTGCTGACGCAGCTGACGCTTTCGAACAGGCCGCGCAACATGCCGGCAATGGCTCCGCACTGTTGCTCAACCGCGCTGCAAACCTATATTTCGATGCCGGCGATGATGATCGTGCGCAACTGATCGGCATCCGGCTGCTGGACGTCATCCCCAACGACGGTACGCTTGCCTACATGCTGGCACGCTCATTCCGGCGCACCGGTGACATCGAGCTCATCGATCTGGTCAAGCAGAGCCTGGCAAACAGCGACGAGACCAGCCATCTGAAACTTGCCGGTGAAATCCTAAACGGGGACGAGCGAAACCCGCTGGCCCTTCAGGTATTCGGCAAGCTCGCGGCGCTCTTTCCCGGTGATCCCTACACGCAGTTCAAATTCATGTCCGTGGCGCGCGATTTCTGCGATTTTGCAGCGATCGAAAAACTGGAAATGACGTTGAGTGGCCAGATTGCCACCGGTGACCTTTCCGCGCTTGAGGGTGAAACCGCCTATTCCAATCTTCTGCGCTGCGGCGACGAGCGGCTGAACCGGCTGGCCACGAACAATCCCGGCCTGATGGCAGCGCCATCACCTGCCGCCAGCCGGCAAAGATGGATGCGGCAGCACGCCTGGGGCGAGCGGATACGGATCGGCTACCTCTCCAGCGACTTCTGGAGCGAGCACGCGACCATGCGACTTCTGAAAAGCGTGCTGGAAGCGCATGACGAAAACCGTTTCGATGTCACCCTCTTCTGCTACACACCGGAACGCCATGTCTCCGCCGATGCCAACAACCGGGCGCGATGGGGCCGCATTGTCTCTCTGCTCGGCACGACCGATGCGCAGGCCGCCTACATCATCCGGCAGCAGAACATCGATATTCTTGTCGACCTGAAGGGGCATACCGGCGGATCGCGCTCAAACATTCTCAACCAGATGGTTGCCCCGGTGCAGGTGGCCTGGCTCGGTTTTCCGGGCAGCGCTGCGAATGTCGATTGCGACTATGTCATCGGCGACCGGATCGTGCTGCCGAATGGCGCCCGGCTGAGTTATCACGAGAAGATCTGCCAGCTGCCGGAAAGCTACCAGCCGAACGACCCGGTCCACCGGGTTTTGCCGCCTGCAGCGGCGCGCCAGGCGCTCGGCCTGCCGGCGGACCGCTTCGTGTTCGCCGCCTTCAATGCCGCACGCAAGATCTCGCTTGACGCCCTCGACCGCTGGGCGGAGATTCTTCGCCGCTCCAGCCGCTCCGTCCTCTGGGTGATGATCGACGGAGATCTGGCGCGCAGCAACTTTCTCGCGGCTTTCGCCAAACGCGGCGTTGCAGCGGACCGGATCATCTTCGCTTCGGCGACCGGCTATGATGCCCATATCGCCCGGCTGCAGGCTGCCGATATGGGGCTGGATACTTTTCCCTATAACGGTCACACCACCACGTCGGACAAACTCTGGGCGGGCCTGCCGGTCGTGACCGTCAAGGGGAGCAACTTCGCCTCCCGGGTTTCCGAAAGCCTGTTGACGGCGCTTGGTCTGCCAGAGCTTGTGGCCGAAACGCCCAGCGCCTTTGTTGATCTTGCCGTCGCATTGTCGGAACATCCGCAGCGGGTTGGCGAGTTGAAACGAACCATCGCCCGCAACAGGTTCCTGGCACCGCTGTTTGATGCTGAACGGTTCTGCCGCCACCTGGAAAGCGGATACGAAATGATGGCCGAACGGGCCAAGGCAAAACTGCCGCCGGATCATCTCAAGGTCCCCGGACAGCCTGCGCGATCGGAACCGTTTTCGGCGCGCACTGCCGCAAATGTTCCGGCCTGAATGCCGATTGTGGGTACAGGATGCCGCAATTGATGCTAAAGGCAATGACGGGATCAGCGACACGGCGCACTCGACCGCCAAGCTGAAGACCACCAAAAACCTGACACAACGGCCATCACCGGCTTTGCCGGCGCCAGTTCCTTGAAAGGGCCATCCATGGCCGCGAAATTCATCATTATCCCCTATCGCAAGGCGCGCGGCGGGATGACCCCCGGCGAAATGCGCCAGGCATCCAGTGCCGCCAGCGCCGAGAAAATCGCTGCGGCCATGGCCGATCGATTTGCCGGCGTCGCGGCCTATGCCGTTGAGGTGGATGAGGAAACAGGCGACATGACCAGCCCGCGCCTATTGGCAAAATTCGGGGAAATCGCGGAACTTCCCTCATCTTAAATCTCCACTGTGGCTGGTTTGGCGGCCATAACAGTCTTTTCGAGGAACATTCGTCCTGTAGCGACGTTTAGTTGGCAGTTGCCTTCAACGTTTGCTGGCACAGGCACCATTTCTCGAAAGGATATGAACGCCATGAATCAACGTTTTGACCCCAGTGAAAACCGCAACGTGAATCCTGCAGCATGGCCCGCCGAACAAGCAGGTCCGCCTATCGATCCGGTGACAGGAACGCCGGTGAACGATCCGTTGGCCAACCAGCGGCGCGTCGAAGAGATAGAACCGCGCAAGTCGCGCTCAAGCTGGCCGTTACTGCTCATTCTGCTCGCAGGTCTGGTTCTGGCCCTGCTCGTCTGGCTGCCGGCGGAAATGTCTTCCAATCAGCCTGCGGACACGGCAACACCGCCCGCGACCACCGGTGAGACAGCAACGCCACCAGCCGATAACAGCATGACACCCGGTACAGCCACGCCGGAAACCAGTGTTACTCCCGGCACGACGACCACGCCGAATGCAACACCGGCAACCCCGGATACGCAGACCCCGGCTACGGGTACCGATACGCAGACACCGGCCACCGGCACTGCACCCCAAAACTAATCTGCACACCATCTTCAGAAATGGCGGATCCGCTCAACGGATCCGCCATTTTTCGTGTTCGCTTTCGCAAATGATGCGGATCGATGGATGCGAATGAACCAAATGCCTCGTCATCCGTTTCTGTCGTGATCTACCAGAACGAGGACATGACGATGATCGACAAGACACCAAAGAGCACCGGACGCGAGGAAGACTACCGCGACTACGAGGAGCGCGACATTGATGAAGGCTGGCCCTATGCCGACGGCACTCCGGGATCGGAGAAGAAGGTTGGAAACAGCTCCTATGGGCAGGGGGGCGACAACTTCGATGAGGCGGGCAATCCCGGATTCCAGCGCAGCAATAATCCTGCAATCGAGAGCGAGAATGGTCCCGACCTTTTCGGCGACGAGACTGAGGCGGATGTCGATGACGATGCCCTGGAAGATATAATTGCCAATGTTCTTGAAGACAGCGACATCGAAACCTCGGGCGTCGACATCAAGGCACGGCGTGGATCCGTCTGGCTGAAGGGCTCTGTCGATACGGCACACGAACGCCGCAAGATCGAAGTGCTGGTCTATTCGATCCCCGGTGTCGTGAGCATTCGCAACGACCTGGAAACCAGTGGTGCCGATGGCGGCATCCCGGCGGATTGGGACGATTGATCCAGCGGTTTCCGCCTGATTGCTGCTACGCGGACACCGTTCGCCCGGCTTTACGTTCGAGTGCAAATGGGGAGATTCATGCAAGTAGACGGCACCGCTGCGGCCACTAGCGGCGATGAGGCCACCCGGTCAACAGACGAGCCCGCTCCTGCCAAATTTCTGGTCGGCATGGGCCGCGGCGTTGCAGGCGCGCTTCTGTTTGCATTACCGATGCAGATGACGATGGAAATGTGGGAGTTCGGCATTACCATGGAGCGGTGGCGCCTTGCACTGCTGATGGTGATCGCCATTCCGCTGCTGGTTGGTATTTCTCATCGGATCGGTTTCGAAGACACGTTTTCCTGGAAAGACGGGGCTCGCGACGCGATGATTGCCTATGGCATAGGCATTTTCACAAGTGCTGTCACGCTGACGCTGTTTAAATTGCTGATGACAGGTATGCCGGCAGAGGAGATCAGCGGCAAGATCGCCATCCAGGCCATTCCCGCCAGTATCGGCGCATTGCTTGGGCGCAGTCAGCTGGGCAGTGGCAAGGATGACGCGGAAGACGATCCTCAAGCGGGTTACGGCAGCGAACTTTTCATGATGGCGGTGGGCGCCCTGTTTCTCAATCTGAACATGGCGCCGACCGAGGAGATGATCCTGATTTCCTACAAAATGACGCCGTGGCACGCCCTTGCAACAATCATTCTCTCGATCGCGCTGATGCATGCCTTCGTCTATGCCGTTTCTTTCAAGGGCGGCCATGAACTATCCAGCGATACACCATGGTGGCACGCGCTTATCCGGTTCACGTTGCCTGGCTATGCGATCGCCCTGGTGATCAGCCTCTATTCGCTCTGGAGTTTCGAGCGGCTGGATGGCGTATCTTTCACGCCAGCGATGACGGCGATGATCGTCCTTGCCTTTCCCGGCGCAATTGGCGCCGCCGCCGCGCGGCTTATCCTGTGAGAAACAAATACAATGCCTGAAGCGACGAAGGACACAGCAAGCAGCCGCAGGGTCAAGCGTGGTGCGCACTGGATCGAGTGGGCGGTCGGCGGGCTTTGTACCCTGCTGGTCGCGGCATTGATCCTGTGGATCGCTTACCATGCCGTCATCAATTCCGCCGGCGTTCCCGAACTGGATGTCAAGGTCACTCACCAGCAGGCCAACGCGGGCGGCAGCTACACGGTTTCCTTTGTGGTCAGCAATAAAGGGACACGAACGGCAGCCGCAGTCCCGGTCACGGGCACGTTAAAGGATGGGGAAAGGATTATCGAGACGCAGGAGATAACCTTTGACTACGTTCCCGCGCAATCGACGGCAACGGGCACATTGCTGTTCAAGGCCGATCCTGCCGCCTATCAGCTCGACATACACGCGTCAGGTTATGTTGATCCGTGATCATCGTGCAGCCTTGCCTTCTACCGGCCAGCGGCGGGACGGAATGGGGGAAACCGCGTTCCAGCCAAATTGGCTCTGTGACGGGTCTCCCTTGCCAGGCACCCAGAAACTGGCCGGTGGCATCGCGCGCTCTGCCGGTTTCGACAGAAGCGCAATCACCGCGCGTCTTGCTTCCGGTGCGCGGGAAAACAGCCGGCCATCAAGGCTCCAGACGGCATATTTGACGGCGAGGAAGCGGAACCGGTCGCCATCGGGCATGAGTGCGCCCACGGCTTCGCCGTTGAATTCGATCACCTGTTTCTGCATGAAATTCCTCCCGCCACTGCTTGCCGCAGTAGTCTTTTCAATTTCTGCGCATAGCGCAGCCGACCGATCCCTCGCCTTCAGCCATCACAGTAACGGCGGAGTTTGACGTTTGTTCCGGCGTCGAAAAAAATAATCGGGAAAAATGTTGGGAGTGGCCGGGCGCAGGAAGCTTCATATGCGCCCGCGCCCGTTCGGATCAAATCAGATCAGGCCAGGAAACGGTCCGGCCGGAATGGCTTGATATCGATCACGGTCTTCTCGCCCGTCATCTTTTCGGCAAGGGCGCGGCCGGTGACCGGGCCAAGGGTCATGCCGTGATGGGCATGGCCAAAGGCAAACCAAAGGCCTTCATGACGCGGTGCCTTGCCGATGATCGGCATCATGTCCGGCGTGCAAGGGCGCGCCCCCATCCACGGCTCCTCATCGCGGCGCTCAGCCAGCGGAAAGAATTCGCGGGCGACACGCTCTGCCCTCGTCAGCTGAACGGGGGTTTTCGGCGCGTCACGATTGGCAAACTCGGCACCGGTGGTCAACCGAACACCGCGCAGCATCGGCGCCAGGAAGTACCCCTTTTCGGCATCGAGCACCCAGTTGTTCAGCTGCGCGCCCTCCTCCATGCCATAGTGCATATGGTAGCCGCGCTTGACTGCCAGCGGGAAACGATAGCCGAGCTTTCGGGTAACGGTATCCGCCCATGGGCCGAGCGCCACAACCACTTCCTTGGCCTCCAGCGGACCTTCCGGCGTCGCAACGCGCCAGCCTGCACCTTCGAGAATATGCTCAAGCGTCGCAGCGTCACCGGAAACCAGGCGGCCGCCAAGGGACTGGAAATAACTCAGGTAAGCCTTGTTGAGGCTGTGCGGATCGCGGATCGACCACGGATCTGTCCAGCGCAGGCCGCCGGTGAGGTCCGCCCGGATCGATGGCTCCATCACCTTCAACTCACTGCTCGATAGCTTCTGGTGATTGACACCGAACGTGGACGACAGCTTTTCCGCTTCCTTGTAGGCCGCGTCCCGCGCAGCCTCCGTGCGGAAGACCTTCATCCAGCCATCCTTGCGGATGAGATCACCGGCACCGGATGCGTTGATCAGGTCGGCATGTTCGGCGATCGAATTCTCGATCAGCGGCGCATACATCGAAGCGATATTCTGGTGCTGGGTAAAACCCGAATTCCACCAATAACGGATGAGGAACGGCACGAGCCCCGGCAATGCACGGAAATGATAATGCGCGTCGATCGTGTTGTTCAGCGCGTAGCGGAACAGCGCGCCGAAATCATGCGGGAAACCGTAGGGAAAGACGCCCTCGCGCTGGATCAGGCCGGCATTGCCATAGGAGGTTTCCTCGCCGGCGCCGCGGCGGTCGAGAAGGACCACGGACTTACCCCGCCGCGCAAGGTGGATGGCCGTCGACAGGCCGACGATGCCTGCGCCCAAAACAACGACGTCTGTCTTCATGTCCGGTTCCCCCCGCTTATTTCTTCAGTCTGGTCATGATCTGCTCGAGGAACCCAAGCATCAGCGCGGAGACCACGAAAGCAATATGAATGATCGTCGCCCACATCAGCTGCTCGCTGGTGTAGTTCTGCACATTCAGGAAAATCTGCAGCAGATGGATGGATGAGATCGCCACGATCGACGACGCGACCTTGATCTTCAGACTGCCGGAATCAAGCTTGCCCAGGAACGACACTTCGGCATCGCCCTCGTCGAAACGGCTGACGAAGTTTTCGTAACCGGAAATCATCACCATGACGATGAGGCTGGCAACGAGAGCCGCATCGATCAGACCAAGCATCGCAAGAATCATGTCGGATTCGTCATAGGTAAAGACCATGATGGCGATCTTGTAGAATTTGTAGACGAAGGACACCGCGTAAAGTGCCAGTGCCGCGACCAGCCCCAGGTAAAAGACCACCAGGAGCCAGCGGCTCGACAGGATGATTCTTTCGACGATGAGTTCCAGCGATTTCATGCTTCGCGCAGCTCCGGCATGTCCGATTGCAGTTCCGATCATGCATAGCCAAGCCAACCCTCTTCGGCAAGGCGCAAGCGGATGCCTCACATTGCCGCGTCCGCTGAACATGGAAAAGGGAGCGATGCTTTTGCATCGCTCCCTTCTCTCACGCATTACCTGAGATGGGATCAGGTTCTGCGCATCAGGCCAGCCACCAGCGAGATGACAAGGAACGCCAGGAACAGGAAGAACAAAATCTGCGCGATACCTGCGGAAGCACCAGCAATACCGCCAAACCCCAGAACACCTGCGATGATGGCAACAACGAGGAAGACGAGAGCGTAGTAAAGCATCGAGAATTCTCCTTTGTTTAAACTTTCGCTGACTAAACGCTGGTGAGGAAATTTTGTTCCGAAGGCCAGAAATCCCGGCCAAGCTGCATCTAAACCATTGATTAACCATGGCAGGAAAGATTGCCCCGATTTGACACGGATTGGCCACAGGTTTCACGGAACATTCCCAACGCGGCTAACGTTGTGAAGGCATATAACCTCATGCGAGATAGTAAAATGACCGTATCAAACACCAATATCTGGAAGTCAGCCGCGTCTGCGGTACGCCGGCCGCACGATTTTCGCGGAAACAACCTGCATATCGGTAAGACGCTGCGCGATTTGTATTTCCCCGGAGATATGCCCAACACCGACGGTGCCTTTTCAGGACTTCTCGCTGAACTCGAAGCGTCAGAGAAAGCTTCCGGTGACAATGACCACTGACGACGACACCCTGCAACAGACAAAAATACAGCGGCCTTGAGCCGCTTTTTTTGTCTAACAACGACCGACAGTCAGAAAACCGGCGCCATTCAGACGCCGGTTTTTTCAAAAAGTTCTAGTTTGGGTTTGACAGGATAATACCGCGCGGGTTTGCCTTGTAGGCCTCTTCGTCATAGGCAGCCTGACTCTCAAGTTGCGCCTTGGTAAAAGGGGAATAAATAGCCATCGTGCCGTTGGTATCGGCCATCACTTGAACGCTTTCGCCGCTCATAGCGACCGGTTTCTCTCCGATGCCGAGAAAGCCACCAACGTCGATGACATAGGCTTCGATTTTCCCGTCTTTGCCGACGATAACATCGCCGATTTCTCCGACCTTGGTGCCGTCAGCAACTTTGACCTCCGTGCCGACGAGTTTATCGGCGCCGATCAAAGCCGGGTCCACCAGTTTCAATTCGTCCGATGGAGTGGAAGCCGTTGTATCCGGATCGACCGGCTGATTGAGATCCGGGTCCGTCATCTGAGGGGTCGTACCGGTTGCCGGCTGCGTCACTCCGGCATTTTCATCAGTGATAACGGGCGGTGCCGACGATGCAGAGTTTTCCGGCAAAGTCGCAGCCGCCCCTTCCATGATGGCTGCCCGCTGAAATTCGGGAGCGGCCTGAAGCTCTTCTTTCGTGGCGGCGACTACAATAATGCGCTGGCCATCCCGGTCAGACCAGGAGACACGGTCGAAGCCGATCGCCACATCCTTTTCGCCGATACCGAGGAAACCGCCGACACCGATCACCATCGCCTCGGCACCACCATCGGCGTTGATCACGACATCGTTGACATCACCAATCGCCTCACCTTGTTCATCGACGCCGGTATAAACGGTTTTACCGAGGACCGAGCTTGCGAGCACCTGCTCCGGGGCGGCCGTGAAATAGCCCGCCAAGCCCTGCTTAGCCTGGGTATTGGCTGTGGAGGCCTGAGCCGGATCAGCCTTGGTGGCAGCATCCTGCGCAAGCGCAACAGAGATTGAGGCGCCGGAAACCAGGAACGCGGCAAGCGCGGTCGTCGCCAGGAGAGTGCGGATCATGTTGTGCTCCTTCATGCAAATTTGAATACGCCAGCCGCACAAGCGGTGACTGTCTACTGGCCGCTAGGGCCTTTTGTGAAACGGCATCATCCAGATTTTGTTCCGTATTTTATCCGCGCTCCGCAGAAGTCGGATATGAAAACGGCACCCGGACGGATCGTCGGGGTGCCGTTTGATGAGTCAAAGACGAACAGCCTCAGTGGCGTGAAGACCACTCATCAACCTGCCGCTCGGCTTCGTCTTTTTCGATGCCGTAGCGGACCTGAATCCGGCCCGCCAATTCCTTGCGGCGGCCGTTGATAACGTCCAGGTCATCGTCGGTCAGCTTGCCCCACTGGGTCTGCGCCTTGCCGCGATATTCGGTCCACTTGCCTTCGATCATATCCCAATTCATGACAATCTCCTTCTTTGGGTGTTGAGAAACGGTGCTTCCGCTGCAATGTTCCGGCAGTTATGGCGATCAATTGCTCAAAATCGCCTTGCGATCTGCCTTCAGTGCAACGACCATGGGGGGAGCGGGATCATCGAATGTCACCTGTACGTCCAGTTCGTTCGCAGGCGTGATGTCCCAGGTTATCGTTGCATCCTCAAGGTAGAGGGCGGGATCGATTTCAGCGCATTTGCCGTAGACAATCTTGTATCTGCCCCCGACGTCTTTGATCGACGGCTGTAGCAGTTGCTGGCATTCTTCGGCAGTTTCAAACCCGACGGCCGGCGCGGGCAATTCCTTGCATTCGAGATTGCCCTGGCTGCACCCGACAAGCATCATGATCGCTGCGATATGTTCCATCCTCGTGCTCCCTGCACAATGATTGATGTGCCAGATGAACGGGGAAACGCGGCAAGAAGTTCCATCGGTCTGTTCCGGGGACCTTTTACGCTGAATGGCGTTCTGCCAAGGCGTCAAAGAATGCCGGCAATGTTGCGCACCCCGTCACCCCATTGGCTTTCTCAAGTCCCAGGCATGGAAACGGTGCTCATCAATGTTATGGTGATGTCGCCGGCGTTCTGGAGCTGCTTTGCGCCAAGCATCGTGCGCGATGAGGGGCAGGCTGTGGCCTATCCGCTTCCGGGCCATAGCCCGTGGACATTGGATGGATCTACCAATGGCCTCGATACAGCTGATATCGTCCATGTCTAATGCAGGGGCGATCGAGCGCGACTTTGCGGGCGACCGGTGACCCTGATTGGCCATTCAACCGACGGCTTCGTTTCCCTATTGCTCGCTCGACAAGTCCGCAGATTGGGAAACGGAAGAGACAATCGCTGCAATGGAGCAGGTTCGCGAACATCTGCTGAAATCCGAGGCCAGCGAAATCGCCACTTTCGTTTCCTGGATGTCACGGACATCGGTTATCGACGGATTACCTTTCTTCGATGTGCCTGTCTTCAACATGACCGGCGCCCATGATGCGATCGTGCCGCCATCAGATCCATCTCTCCTTCCGCGGGTCCATACCGTCATCCTCGACAAGGTGGACCGCCTGATTAGCACCTTCCTGTTGTTCGGCCCCTTGACGCCGCCCCGTAAACAATCGCTTACCAATCGGGCTAGATCGCACCCTCTTGTGAATGCCATGCCTGCCGGAATTAAATGAGACCCCGGCGCGGGAACAAAATTGTGTGACAGACGTTACCGCAGCATAATCCCGTCGGCCCGAAGGGGCCTGAACCCCGAAGAGGAAATATCATGCTCGGTACAATTCTCCTGATTGTCTTGGTGCTGTTGCTGATCGGTGCGCTCCCCAGCTGGGGCCACAGCCGCAACTGGGGCTATGGACCCTCGGGCGGCCTCGGGCTGGTTGTGGTAATTCTCCTCATCCTTGTACTGATGGGCCGAATCTGATCGGCTGTCATGCTACCGTCCTTGTCCACTAACCCTTGTCCATCAACGCCTTCAAAAGGAACCCATCCATGAAAAAGATCCTCCTCGCAGCCGTTCTCATCCTACCGCTGGCAGCTTGCTCTCAGACGGAAAAGGGCGCCGGCATCGGCGCTGCTTCCGGCGCAATCATCGGCGGCGTGGCAACGGGTAATGTCCGCGGTGCGGCAGTTGGTGCTGCGGTCGGTGGTGTCGCAGGCGCGTTGATTGGTAATGCCAATGAGCCTGGCCGCTGCGTCTATCGCGACCGTTACGGCCGCCGCTACACCGCATCCTGCTGATCGCACGGCAGCAGCACTTAAAACAGGAAAACGGGCCTCGGCCCGTTTTTCATGTGAATGCGAAGGGATGAAACTGGCTGGGGATGGCACAGCACACCCCGTTACAGTTGCGGCTTGTCAGCCCGTTCCGCTCTGTCAAGCTTCTCAAGTAGATCGAGAAACATGTCGGGGATTGGTTCCTGCTCGACAGAGCTATAAAGTGCTTTCAGCTTGTGGGCGATCTGGTTGTTGGGGTCCGCGATGTTACCACCGGCCCTGCCTGCCCGCCGCTGATTTTCCGGGATGTCACTCATCGACCGTTTCACTCCTTACGCCGCAACGTCGATTGCCAGACTGCGACGCTTACACGCGTCTTTCTGATACACCGAAAACGTTGCAATATCGCAAATTTATTGGGGTTTGGTTTCTGCCGGTATCCGATTGGGTCCGCCTGGAAACTTCCCATAAACCACAAAACATGTTCAAACCAATGCCATGTTTCGACTCAATATAGCGTCGTACGACGGCAAATTCCGGCGCCATCATACTGAAGGAAGTCATAAATGTCACTTTCCATGCGGATCGCAGCCCATCTTCCTTATCTGCGGCGCTTCTCCCGCGCGGTCACGGGATCGCAAGCCTCCGGCGACGCCTACGTTGCCGCCGTCCTTGAGGCGCTGATTGCCGACATCACGATCTTTCCGCAGGGTGCCAACGACCGTGTAAACATCTTCAAGCTGTTCTCCACGTTGTTCGATACGCTCAGCATCGATTTGCCGGAAACGGCTTCGCCCTTCGGCTGGGAAGCTAGGGCAGCGGCGAACCTCTCGCTTATTCCGCCAGCGGCCCGCAAAGCCTTCCTGCTGGTGTCGGTGGAAGGTTTTACACAGGCGGAAACAGCCGAAATTCTCGGCGTGAGCGAAGCAGAAACCGCGGCGTTGCTGCGTGAGGCTTCGGAAGATATTTCCAGGCAGGTTGCCACCGAAATCCTGATCATCGAAGATGAACCGCTGATCGCCATGGATATCGAGGACATGGTAAGCAGCCTCGGCCACAAGGTTTCGGGCGTAGCCAGAACTCATGGCGAAGCCATCACGCTGTTTGAAAAGACCGCGCCGAAGATGATCCTCGCCGACATCCAGCTTGCCGACGGAAGCTCGGGCATCGACGCCGTCAATGAGATCCTGAAGAGCGCGACGATTCCGGTGATCTTCATCACCGCCTTCCCGGAGCGGCTGTTGACGGGAACGAAGCCCGAGCCTGCCTTCCTGGTGACCAAGCCGTTCAATCCGGAAATGGTCAAGGCGCTGATCAGCCAGGCTCTGTTCTTCGACGAGAACGCACGTTCGGGTAAGCGCTGAGGTATCAGCCGGCAGGCGGCGGCCGGTCGATGGCGAAAGCGTCGAACCAGCCTTCTCCCCTGCCGGCGCACAATTCGGCCAGCATCCGCGACGCCATGAAACTGAAGGTTATGCCATTGCCGCCATATCCATAGGCGGCAAGGATGCGTGGCATTCCGGGAACGGCGCCGATCAGCGGCAGTCCATCGTCTGTCTCGCCAAACGCGCCGGACCAGCTGAAATCGACCACCGGGTTGGCAGTGGGCCAGAGCCTGACGAGACTTTCGACCAGCGCTGCCGTTTTCTGCGGCATCTTGCCGTCACGCACGGCCGGATCGATTGTGCCGTCGTCTTCGCCACCGATGATGATCCGCCCATCCGCCGTCGTCCGTGCATAGTTGTAGGTTTCCGAAGCCTCCCAGATCAGCGCGCCATCCCGCCAGAGGCTGCCCGGAGCCTGCGGTACGGTTGCCAATGCCCAGCTCGATGCCGTTTGATGGATGCCGCAGCGGACGAAATCCGGCATGAGATATCCCGTGGCAAGAATGACATGCCGCGCCTCGATGACGAAAGGGCCGTCCGTTTCCACGGTTACCGAGCCCGGCGCGTCGTGATACTCCGTCACCATCGCATCGAAAAGCCGCGCACCCCGCGCTTCGGCATCGTGCAACAGTCCCCAGGAGAGTAGCACGGGATCGGCCTCGGCAGATCCGGGTGACAGAATGGCGGCAGCCCGATCGATACCGAAGCCGGACAAGAGCTCTGCATGATCAAGCAGCGCGCCCGGCAAACCCGCGCGTTGCCGCAGCAGATGCTCGTCACGCAGGGCCGACGGACCCGCCTCGCCGGCGGAGAGATAGAGGGTTGATCGCGGCCGGAAAGAACAATCGATACCAAGCGCACCAACCAAGCCCGACAAGCCGTGAACAGCACCAGCGCTGCGCTGATAAAGGGTTGCTGCCCGATCAAAACCGTAGAAGTTCGTCAGTTCGCCAAGCGTGCAATCGATCTCCCATTGCAGCATAGCCGTACTTGCAGCGGTACTGCCGAGACCGGGTTGCTCGCGATCGACAATCACCACATCCACTCCCCGCGCCGCCAGATGCTGGGCCGCCAGCGATCCGGTAATACCGCCGCCGACGACGAGTACCTCCGTCTTTATACTTTGTGTCAGGCTGCCATGCTGCGGCGGGCGAAGTCCCCTTCCCCATGGCGCCCTTCCTCCGTGAAGATCCGCCTGGGCAGTATCAAGGGCATCAAGCATTTGGGACATGCGTCAGTCTTTCTGTTCGTGCATATGATCGCGGCAAGCTCTGCTAGCCGCCGGGCTTCAACCCGGCAACTGCCGCTCCGGCGGTTGGGTGCGGACTTCGTTGAAGATCGTCATTGCGATCAAGGAGAGCGGCAGGGCAAGCATGGCTCCGACGGCGCCCCACATCCAGGTCCAGAAGATGATCGCCAGGAAAATCAGAAACGGGTTGATCTCCAACCGGTGACCAAGGATCGCCGGCGTTATCAGGTTTTCCATTACCAGATGCAGAAGAAAAAATGCAGCGGCCGGTGCAAGTGCCAGAAGCAGGGCGTCATGGGTCATCATGCCAGCGCAGAGAAGTGCTACCGTCATGATGGTGACGCCGAGATAGGGAATGAAGCTTGAAACGAAAGCGAACAATCCCCACAGGGGAGCCACCGTCAGTCCGCCGAGGAAGGCGATGGCCATCGTGATCAACCCCAGCACTATGTAGATGATGCTGGCGGTCGAGAAATAGAAACCGACGGCATTTTCTGTCGCATTCATGATCCGGATCGCTGCCAGCCGGCGCTCGCGCGTGGCGAAGGCAAGGATGATCGTCTTGCGCAGATGCCCGCGCCCGACAAGGAACAACCCGAGTGCCGCCATGAAAATCATCGTCTGGATGAAGGCTGGCGTTACCCCCGAGGCGACAAGTCCGAGCATGGCGCCGGCATTCTGGATGGCCACATCCGTGACAGCCTTTTCATCCGTGCCGGCGATTGCGTTCTTTGCCCAATCAAACCGCTGGATGAGGGGAAGAACGCGTTCGATCGCCCGCTCCAGGATACCAGGCGCCTGTCCCACCAGAGATGTTAGCGGATCGATCAGCGCGTTGATCAGAAAGAACAGGCCGATGACAAAGACGATCGCCAGAAACAATCCGCCAAGCGCGGGCGGTACTCCGAATTTCGCGAGCCGGTCCGCAGCGAGCCCCAATACCATGCCGATGACAATGGCGAGGGTCACCGGCATCAGGATCGATTCCATCGTATAGATCACCCCGGAAGCAAAGATGATGAACGTTCCGATGATGCTCCAAGCGACGACCAAATCCAGCCCGGTCTTCGGCGACGGTTCCGGGTTGGCGGCCTCAGCCACCTGCGCCTCTATTTCCGCCTGTTTTCTTTTCTTGAAAACCCCACTCGCCGAGAAGGCAGCGTTCATGGTCCAATTCTCCAGGATGTCCGGTGCGGTACGGTCTCTGCCGGCTGACAAATATGATCGATGTGAGGAAAACGCCGGCGCATAGGCTACACCGGCATGTCGGCTGTAAACTCGCGAATTGCGGAAAAGTTCCCGGGCACCTTCCTGCGGCGAGAAGCTGCGTGCCTTACCGTTTTCCGCTGCGCTTCAGATTGGAAATGTAATGCGCGCGCGCGTTCCCGTGGAAAAGCTGCGGTCGTAGGCGAGCTCCGCACCCATCGTTGCCGCCATGGCCCCCAGAATTTTGGTCCCAAGCCCCGTGCCTTTGGCAGGTGCGTCCAGATCAAAACCATCGCCATCATCTTCTACCACGAGCTCGATGATATCGCCGCTGCTACGGGAGACCCTGACACGGATTTCGCCGGCATTGCCGTTTGCATAAGCGTATTTAAAGGCATTGGTGACGAGCTCACTGACGATCAGCCCCAGCGGCACGACCTTGTCGGTTGGCAGCTGCGCCGGCTCGATCAGACGGATAATCGTGTGCGGGCGTGTATCGTCATGCATCGATGACTGCAACTCGCTAAGAAGGCTCTCCAGATAATCGTCGAGATCGACTACACCTATCTGGTTTTTGGCATAGAGATGGCGGTGCACATTGCCGATCGCATGAATGCGGACCTGGGTTTCCTGAAGGGCACCAAGGGCGACGGGATCCGTAATCAATGAAGCCTGCATGCGCACCAGGGAAGCGGCCAAACTGAGGCTGTTGGCGACCCTGTGATTGACTTCGCGCAACAGGAGTTCGGCACGATCGCGCGCTTTGCGGATTTCCTCCTGCGCCACGGCGGCTTCGCGGCGAAACCGCGCCCGTTCCAGAGACTGCCTGACGGCGGCCGTCAGAAGATCGAAGAACTCAGTCGAAACGCTTTTTGCCACATAGTCGTCAGCACCGCGTTTCAAGGCCTCAACTGCGATGCTCGCATCTCCGGCGCCGGTTACATAAACGACCGGCGGCCTATCTGGTAAGCTCACGATGGCGGGCAGAATGTCCAGACCCGTTTCGCCAAGCAGGTAATGGTCAAGGACGATGACATCGACCCCGCCGGCGGCCAGTTTCGAGAGGCCCGACTGCCTGTCGAGCGCATTGACGACCGTAAACCCTCGGCGTGCAAGGTTCTTGCGCAAGAGAACACCGAGTGCCTCGTCATCATCAATGTAGAGTATGGCGATGTCCGTCTCTCCACCGGACACACCCAGGCTCATCACGATACCTCCGGCACGGTGACGACGGACAGGAACAAGCCGAGCTGCTGGATGGCATTGACGAATTTTTCGTATTCCATCGGCTTGGCGACATAGACATTCGCGCCGAGTTCATAGCAGCGATTCACCTCCACCGGATCATCAGTGGTCGTCAGTACGATCACCATGATGTGGTGAAGATGGGCGCTTTCGCGAACCCGGGCCAGGATGTCCATTCCGGTCATATCGGGTAAATTGAGATCCAAAAGGATAAGAAGCGGCTTGCCCTCGTGAACCTTGCCGCTGCCATCCGGGCCGAGAAGGTAGGAGAGTGCCGCCAGGCCCGTTTCAAACGGCACGATGTCGTTGGTCACGCCCGCGCGCCGAATGTTCTTCTCGATCAGCCGGGCATGGCCCTGATCGTCCTCGATCATGATGATGACGACCGGATGTAGTCCTTGGTTCATCTTTCCCCCCTGTCTCTGGCTGACCGCACATCAGCTGCGAGGGTCACGACGAACGTCGTCCCTTCCCCCAGAACCGATTTCACGGCTACATCTCCCCCCAGGCGGCGAACCAGCGCACGCACATGCGCGAGACCGATGCCATCGCCTGGCCTGTCCTGTGGTCCGGAACGCCGGAAAAGTTCGAAAACCCGTTCCCGGTCCCGCTCGGCAATGCCGCGGCCATTGTCAGCGACGTCGATCATCGCAAAACCGTTGGCGATCGTTCCCGAGACACGGATCACTGCCCTGCGCGATGGATCGGCATACTTTACCGCATTGTCCAGAAGGTTGCCAAAAATCTGCTGCAAGGCAAACCGGTCCGAAACAACAGGCGGCAGAGCCGGCGAAAGCACGACGCTCGCACCCGTCTCATCCAGCCTGTGCTGCAGATTGGCCACGGTTTCTGAAAGTAGATCTAAAAGGTTTAACGGCTCGGCGTTCAACTGCCGGCTTCCGGCGCGCGCCAGTCTGAGTATCTCGTTGATCAGGTCATCCATCCGCTTCATGGAAGAGCGGATAAATCCCAATGCTTCGGGAATGTCGTCGTCAACAGCCTGGCGCACGATCTTATCGGCGAGGTCATCACGGGTGTCTGGCGATCTCTTCACATAATCGGCGAATATCCCCGCAGCCCGCTCCAGTTCCGACGTGAAGCCCATGATGTTGACGAGGGGAGCCCGCAGGTCATGGCCGACAATATAGGAATAGCTCTGCAATTCCCGATTGGCGCGTTCCAGAAACTGGGTGCGCTGCTTGATTCTCACCTCCAGCACGTCGTTCTGTTCTGCCAGGGCTTGGCGTGCTGCCTCAAGTTGCCTTGCGTGGACGACGGCAAGAAAGATCGCGCCGCCAACCAGGATGACAAGCAGCACCGCACCGCCAGTGATGGAGATCAACAGCCACTTCGCCGCATTGGCCATCGTTTCCTCACGCTGGAACCCGATGTTGCCCGTAATGGCATCGATCCTGGTCATGATCTCACGGATTTCATCCATCACCCGCTTGCCCGAATCGGTCTGGACAACAGCTATCGCTTCGGCATCCCGGCCAGCTTTCTTCAAGCCGATGGTATCGCGCATCTCCCCCAACTTATCGTCGATCAGACGCTTCAGTCTTTCAACGGTCACGTGGCTGATCCCGACCTTCGTCAGATCACCACTCACGCTGAGGAAATGAAGGGCAATGAGTGCTTCGGCACGCTTGAAGGGACTGAGATATTTCTCTTCGCCGGTGATCAAATATCCGCGCTGCCTGGTTTCTGCGTCCTGTACCAGGGTCAGCAGCAGCATTGCGCGATTGTTCAAGCGGGCGGCATGGAGAGCTCCTTGCGAACTCTGCTGGGTCAGCGTGGCGAAACGGAGCGAGGCGAGTACAAGACCCAGAAGCAGAATGGCGCCTGCGAACAACAATAGCGGCACAAATCGGGAAAATACAGATTTACCGATCACCATTCCCGGGCACCACACAACCGTTTGATAGCACGCATCACGGCCAAGTTCCCCTCAACCGAGCCGCCTTCTCGCCACATGCTTGGCGAGAATAAAATCAATAATCAATCATGAGAAGCAGCTCCCGTTGCGAACGTACAGCGTTCGCCGGAAAATAAAACTGTTTTGATGATGCGTCTCAACAGTGCGCTTCAGTAGCGTTCCGGAGGAAAGACATGCAACGTCAGGGAGAACAGGCCGAGGCCCAAGATCACGACGATCAATGTATTGGCAATGTCTTCCGACGTTGCGGGCAGAATACCCAAGCCCACAATCGCAGCGGCAAGCAGGAACAGGCATAGCCTTGGCAACCAGTACAGCATGGCACATTCCTTTATGTTTGAGAGCATTCCCTTAGAATACACAGTTTAACGCAGCTCAAGCCGAATGGTTCCATAGCCTTGCGTTGATCCAGGCGAAACATTTGGAGTAGGCCCTGCTCATCCCATTGCTGAGTGATCCAATTGCCGGGCGCGGCGTATGGAGTGCAATGCGATGGAGACTACCATGCGGAAAATTGCAATCATCATTCTGAGCGTCACAGTGTCCGGCCTCGCTGCGGCGGCGGAAGTGACCCAAATGAAGGAGGCTGATATCCGAAGCCTCATCATTGGAAAGACGATCTATCTTGCCGCTCCGATGGGCGGGGAGTTTCCACTGAACTATCATCCTTCCGGGCAAGTCGATGGCACCGGCAAGGCGCTGGGTCTGGGAAAATTCATTCAGCCGACCGACCAGGGCCGCTGGTGGATTCAGTCCGACAAGCTCTGTCAGCAATTCAAGGTTTGGTACGACGGTTCGCCGATGTGTTTCGACCTGACGGAAACCGGCGAGGGTAAGGTCAAATGGGTGCGTGACAACGGCGAAACCGGCACGGCCCGCATCGGAAACTGACAAGTAGGCATAAAAAAGCCGGCGCCCTTCACAGGCGCCGGCTTTTTCGCGATAAGTGGCAGCCCTTAGAGAGCGGCGATGACGATGACTTCGACGAGATAGTCCGGGGTTGCAAGCTTGGCTTCGCCGGTCGCACGCGCCGGTGTGTTGCCCTGCGATGCCCAGGCATCCCAGACAGCGTTCATCTTCGGGAAATCGACCATGTCGGCCAGCCAGATGGTTGCCGACAGGATGCGGGACTTGTCGGTGCCGGCTTCAGCCAAGAGACGATCAACCGATGCGAGAGCCTGCTTGGTCTGCTCGGTCACATCGGAACCGGCTTCGCCGACCTGGCCAGCGAGATAGACGGTGCCATTGTGAACAACGGCCTGGCTCATGCGCGGACCGGTTTCGAAGCGTTTGATTTCCATCTTCATATTCCTCGTAAGATGCGGCGGGCCGCATATGAATTGTGGTGACGCAGGCGCTTTACCGCAGATTTCCGGTCAGTGGAACCGTCATCACGCGATTGTCGCACCCGGCGCCGTTCAGGCCGCTTTTTTGCGGGCGAGCCGTGCCTTGATGCTGTCGACATCGGCGCGCGGCGTCGCGGCAAACAGCGTCTTGGTGTAATTGTGCTTGGGATCGCTGAAGACCTCTTCACGGCTGCCATATTCCACGGCTTCACCGTAATACATCACCATCACGTCGTCGGCGATGTAGCGAACCACCGACAGGTCGTGGCTGATGAAGACATAGGTCAGCTGGAATTCGTCCTGCAGATCGGCGAGCAGGTTGAGAACCTGTGCCTGCACCGACAGATCGAGCGCCGAAACCGGCTCGTCCAGTACCAGCAGCCGCGGATTGAGCATCAGCGCACGGGCAATCGCCACACGCTGGCGCTGGCCGCCGGAGAACATGTGCGGATAGCGGCCGTAGTGCTTTTCCTCAAGTCCCACCTTTTTCAACATGGCCATCGCCTTGTCGCGGCGGTCGTCGGCTTTCATGCTGGTGTTGATGATCAGCGGTTCGGTGAGGATTTCGCCGATCTTCTTGCGCGGGTTCAGCGTACCATAGGGGTTCTGAAAGACGATCTGCACCTTCTGGCGCATTTCCGGTGTCAGCCGTTCCTTGGCAATGTCGACCTTGTTACCATCGATCAGCATGTCGCCCGAGGTTGCCGGATCGATCATGGTGACGATACGGGCCAACGTCGATTTTCCGCAGCCGCTTTCGCCGACGATGGCCAGCGTCTTGCCCTGATCGACCGCAAAGCTCACGCCCTTGACGGCGTGAACGGTCTTGGACTTTTTAAACAGGCTCCCCGGGATGTGATAATCGCGGGTGAGGTTTCTGGCTTCGAGAACATGGGTCATCGAACAGCTCCTGCAAAGATCTGGTCGTCGCTGAGGAATTCCGCGATCGTCGGAAGGCGGTCGCCGGTGGCATTGTCCGGAAGTGCCGACAGAAGCGCGCGGGTGTATTCGCTCTTGGGGGATTCAAACAGCGACAGCACGTCAGCTTCCTCGATCTTGCGGCCCTTGTACTGGACGATGACGCGATCGGCGGTTTCGGCCACCACGCCCATGTTGTGGGTGATGATGATCAGGCCCATGCCATGTTCGGCCTGCAGCCGCATCAAGAGATCGAGGATCTGCTTCTGGATGGTGACGTCGAGCGCCGTGGTCGGCTCGTCGGCGATCAGGAGTTTCGGATTGCACGACAGAGCGATGGCGATCATGACGCGCTGGCACTGGCCACCCGACATCTGGTGGGGGAAATGCCCCAGGCGTTCTGCAGGGTTGGGAATGCCGACCAGATCGAACAGTTCGATGGCCCGCGCCCGGCGCGCCGCCTTGTCGAGGCCGAGGTGAATGCGCAGCACTTCCTCGATCTGGAACCCGACGGTAAAACAGGGGTTGAGGCTGGCAACCGGTTCCTGGAAGATCATGGCAATGTCCTTGCCGACGATCTTGCGCCGATCCGATGGCGACAGGCCGAGCAGATCGATGCCGTTGAACAGCAGTTTGTCGGCCGTGACCTTGGCCGTCCAGGGCAACAGGCCCATGGCCGCCAGCATGGAGACCGACTTGCCGGAACCGGATTCACCGACGATCGCAAGCACTTCGCCAGCATTGACCTTCATCGAGACGCCATCGACGGCACGGAAAGGACCGGCAGCCGTCTGGAACTCAACGACGAGATTTTCGATTTCGAAAAGCGACATCATGACCTCTTCAACTTGGGATCAAGCGCATCGCGCAGGCCGTCGCCCATCAGATTGATGGCAATGACGGTGACAAGAATGGCAAGACCGGGGAACGTGACGACCCACCATGCACGCTGGATGAACTCGCGGGCTTCGGCCAGCATCGTGCCCCATTCCGGTGTCGGCGGCTGTGCGCCCATGCCGAGGAAGCCGAGTGCCGCCGCGTCGAGGATGGCCGCCGAGAAGGCGAGCGTTGCCTGGACGATCAACGGTGCGAGGCAATTGGGCAGGATGGTCAGGAACATCAGCCGCATCGTGCCGGCACCGGCAACCCTTGAAGCGATGACATAGTCCTTGGTGCGCTCCGACATGACGGCGGCGCGGGTCAGCCGCACGAAATGCGGCAGGTTGACCAGCGAAATCGCGATCATCGCGTTGACCAGTCCCGGTCCGAGGACTGCCACCAGCACAAGGGCCAGAAGCAGCGACGGAAAGGCCAGGATGATATCCATGACGCGCATGATGATCGTATCGGTGCGGCCGCGGAAATAGCCGGCGATCAGGCCGACGAGAACGCCGGAGATGACCGAAAGCGTGACGACCACAAGGCCGATGAACAGCGAGAAACGCGCACCGTAGATCAGGCGGGACAGGATATCACGGCCGACAGCGTCGGTTCCGAGAAGATAGGTCCACTGCCCGCCTTGCGTCCAGCCGGGCGGCAACAGAAGCACATCCCGGTTCTGCACACTTGGGCTATGCGGCGCGACGAAAGCCGCAAAGACCGCAACGAACAGGATGATCAGGAAGAAAACAAGCCCCATCACCGCGCCCTTGTTGCGCGAGAAATAGAACCAGAACTCGGCAAAACCGGTCTGCGGCTTGATAGTTTTGATTTCAGCGACAGCCATCAGACCCTCCTAATGCCGGATACGCGGGTTGATGAAGCCGTAAAGCACATCAACGATGAGGTTGATGATCATGATCATGGCGGCGATCAGCATCAGCCCGCCCTGCACGACCTGATAGTCACGCTTGAACACGGAATCGACCATCCATTTGCCGATACCCGGCCAGGAGAAGATCGTTTCCGTCAGGATCGCGCCGGCCAAGAGCACGCCGACCTGCAGGCCGATGGTGGTGATGACCGGGATCAGCGCGTTACGCAGCGCGTGAACGCCGATGACCCGGAACGGCGACAGGCCCTTGGAACGGGCGGTGCGGACATAATCCTCACCGAGCACTTCCAGCATGGCCGAGCGCGTCTGACGGGCGATGACCGCCAGCGGAATGGTCGCCAGCACGACGGTCGGCAAGATCAGATAGCTGACCGCCGATTTGAAGGCGCCCGCCTGCCCCGAGATCAGACTGTCGATCAGCATGAAGCCGGTGACCTGCGGGAAGAAGTACATCATCGAGATGCGTCCCGAGACCGGCGTCCAGCCGAGATAGCCGGAGAAGAAGATGATGAGCAGCAAGCCCCACCAGAAGATCGGCATCGAATAGCCGACAAGGGCGACGCCCATCAGCGACTGGTCGAGCCAGGTCCCCCGTTTCACCGCGGCGATCACCCCGGCCGGAATGCCGAGCAGCACCGCAACGATGATGGCGCAGAGCGACAGTTCAAGCGTTGCCGGGAAGAGGTTCATGAAATCATCGAGAACCGGCCTCTTGGTGACGATGGACGAACCGAAATCGCCCGTCACGAGACCGCCGAGATAATCGAAATACTGAACATACATCGGCCGGTCGAGACCGAGCTGGTGCATGAGTTCGGTGTGGCGTTCCGGAGCCATGACGCGCTCACCCGACATCAACATGACCGGATCGCCCGGCAGAAGTCGAATGAAGGAGAACGCGATCAGCGATACCCCGAGGAACGTGGGTATCAGGACGGCAAGACGTCCGAAGATAAAGCGCAACATGGGAGCCAATCCCTTCTTTCTTTGAAAAACCGACGGCCCGAATGTCTTCGAGCCGCCGGCCATTGCACGCTCTTTGCGGCGTGCCTTTCTTTATCTCAGCCGATCTTATTCGGCGATGTCAACGCCTTCGAAGACAAAGTCACCGAGCGGAGACTGGACGAAGCCCGAGACCTTCTTGCTCATCGGAACGACGGCGAGCGAATGGTCGAGGGTGTTCCAGGGGGCTTCCTTCTTGAAGACGATCTGCGCCTCTTCATAGAGCTTCGTGCGCTCGGCAACGTCGGCGGTTTCCTTCGCCTTCGTCACCAGGTCGTCGAACTCCTTGTTGCACCACTGAGCGCGGTTGTTGCCGCCCACGGCATCGCAGCCGAGCAGGGTGTCAAGGAAGTTGTCCGGATCACCATTGTCGCCGGTCCAGCCGAGGATTGCCGCACCGTCGCGGTCCTTGGCAGACGAGAGCTTCAGATACTCGGCCCATTCGTAGGAGACGATTTCGGCGGTAACGCCGATCTTGGCAAGGTCAGACTGCATCAGTTCGGCTGCACGGCGGGCGTTCAGCATGTACGGACGCGCAACCGGCATGGCCCAGATCTTCATCTTGAGATCCTTGACGCCAGCGTCTTCAAGCATCTTCTTGGCGACTTCCGGGTCGTACTTGTCGTCTTCAACCTTGTCGTTATAGGACCACATTGTCGGCGGGATCGGGTTCTTGGCAACCGTTGCGGCCCCCTGGAACACGGCATCGACGATGGCCTGCTTGTTGACCGCCATGTTGAGCGCCTTGCGGACTTCAACCTTGTCGAACGGCGCAACGAGCGTGTTGTAGGCGAGGTAGGAAACGTTGAGACCGGCCTGCTCGGAGATGTTCAGGTTCGGATCGGCCTTCAGTTCGGCAACGTCAGCTGCGTTCGGATAGGACATCAGGTGGCATTCGCCGGCCTTCAGCTTCTGGGCGCGGACTGCGGCATCCGTAGTGATCGCGAACACGAGGTCATCGATCTTCTGCTTGCCACCCCAATAATCAGGGTTTGCCTTGTAGCGGATGGCGGCATCCGGCTGATAGGCGACGAACGTGAACGGACCGGTGCCGAGCGGCTGCTGGTTCATCAGTTCCATCTTGCCGTCAGCCTGAAGCTTGTCGGCATATTCCTTCGACAGGATCGAGATGAAGGGCATGCCCAGGTTGGCCAGCAACGGCGCTTCCGGGCGCTTCAGCACGATCTTGATCGTCAGGTCGTCGACCTTCTCGACCTTCTCGAGAAGATCCGGCAGGCCCATGCCGGAGAAATATTCCCATGAAGCACCGGGAACGTACTTGTTCCAGGCATTGTCGGCCTTGTACTGACGCTCGAACGAGAAGATCACGTCATCGGCGTTCAGTTCGCGCGTCGGCGTGAAGTATTCGGTCGTCTGGAACTTTACGCCCGGACGCAGCTTGAAGGTATATTCCTTGCCATCAGCGGAGATTTCCCAGCTTTCGGCCAGCGCAGGCTCGATTTCAGTCGTGCCGCGCTTGAATTCCACCAGCCGGTTATAGACCGTGTGCGCAGCCGCATCGAACGTCTGACCGCCCGTGTAGAGACCGGGGTCGAAGCCTTCCGGCGACGCTTCCGAGCAGTAGACGAAGGTCTTCGACCATGCAGAACCGGCCATCAAAGTGGCAATTGCGGTTGCTGCAAGGAGAGTAGAGAGCTTTTTCATGAGTTTGCTTCCCAGCTTTGTTCTTGTTCTCGTATTTTTCTGACGCAGAAGCCGTTGTTTCCGGTCAAGGCCGGATGGAACGACATTTGATCGGGCAATGCAATAAGCGACCCGAAAAATTTGTCCAATTGGAAAATTCTCCCAGATGCGACAAGGTCGGAGGCTATACACGACTTTCTTATCGCCTCCAGCATCGCCGTCCGAATCGATTTCGTTTTACCGTTAAAGTCAATCCCAAATTGCACTGATAGCGCCAGGGCAGCTCACATGCCATAAACACCCTGCGGGGCGGGGAGGACTGTCCAGCCTTTGTCTGCCAGGCGGGGATAGACGAAGGCAACTACACGCGGTCCTCCCTCTCGTTGCAACCTTACCGGCATGAACCGAACGGTTTAAAACTGCCGATAACTCCCCCTTTCGATTGAGATGCCAGTTGCTTATAGTGAACTGCGCGTTAAACTGGTGTCTGCGGAACACTTGGGGACGGCCGCGTCGTGGCAAACTATCAGAAAAACCACCGGCAATACTATTTTGACAGCGATTTGGAGAAAGCTCTCAATCGGGTTGATTTCTTTCGTATATTCCACACGATGACGCTTCGTTACGGCTTCGACCATTTCGGCATTCTACAGCTTGGCAACGAGGGTGACGCCTGCACGCTGACAAACCGGCTGGCCTTGCACGATCTGCCTTCCGGGCTTGCCGAGGAATATGACAAGCGCCACCGCTTCGGCGATTCGATCGTGTTCAAGAGTCTGCATACGTCTTCCATACCGTCGGTTTGGAAATCCGATGACTTGCATCTGGGCAATGGCGGCAATCTTCTCGGGCAACTCGGCTTCGACATGCTGATGTGCGTTCCGGTGACCGGCATGAACGGCGCCCGCTACGCTGTTCTGTTCCTCGGCGACGGCGAGATGATGGAGCAGCAAGCCCATTTCGCGCTTTGCTACGATGCCATTTGCGCCTTCGACTATTTCTACCGCCTCGTCCTGTCGAACAAAGCGGGCCTCGGTCTCACACCACGGGAGAGAGAGATATTGCGCTGGATCTCTCACGGTAAGACTGCAAGTGAGATCGCCCTGATCGTTTCGGTCTCCGAACACACCGTCAATTCGCACACCGCGACAATCCTGAAGAAACTCGACGTCGTCAACAGAACCCAGATGGTGGCCAAGGCTATTCGGGAGCAGATCATACAATGATGCGGCAGCGCATCACAGACGGCATATCACAAGTCTTATTGTCAGCTATTCACCAAGCGAAATTGCCAGATGACACACCCGGTCCACATCCTCCTTGTTGACGACGATCCGGCTGAAAACCTGATCATGCGTGGTTTGATGAAAAAGGTCTCGAGTATCGAGATCCATCTGCATTATTGCGAAACGATCGACGCCGCACTCGATTTCATCAAATCCGGAACGCCGGTCTCCATGGTGCTGATGGATAACCGCCTGCAGCCGCAATTCGATTTTCGCGAAACCGTCCCTGCCATGCGCCAGCACGGTTTCATCGGCCCGATCGGGGTGATCTCTTCATCGCTCGCCGACCCCTATTTCCAGAAATTCGAGGAGTACGGCGCCGATTTCCGCATCGACAAGGCAGAACTCGATCCCACCGCCATCGAATTCATCCTTCGGGAATATGTGACCAAGTCATAGACAACAAAAAGCCCGGACGAGCCGGGCTTTTTGTTGATTGAAGCGGCATCAGGCCGCCGCTGTTTTCGGATGGGTCAACTGATCGAGGCCGAGCAGGAAGTTGATCTGCGGCCGGGCCTTGACGAGGTCGTCGATCGAATATTGCTGCAGCACTTCGAAAAACGCATTGAGCGCTTTGCGCAAGGCTGCGTTCAGACCACAGCTGTCGACGAGCGGGCAGTCGATCTCGCCAGCCTCGAAACATTCCGCCATGGCGAAGCTGTCTTCGGTGACCGTGACGATATCGAAGAGACTGATGTCAGCGGCCGGCTTGGGCAGGCGCACACCACCATTGCGGCCGCGCACAGTCTCGACGAGACCGGCCTTGTTGAGCGGCTGCAGGATCTTGAAAAGGAAGAGTTCCGACACTCCATAGGCCTTGGCAATTTCCGGGATGCGGCTGAGGTGGCCGTCATTGGCAGCGCAATACATGAGCATGCGGACTGCGTAGTTCGTTTGCTTCGTCAGGCGCATTATCTACTCCAGGCTTCGAATTTAGGTGCCCCGGTTCTGATGAACCCGCGAGCCTCCGGCGACACTCAAGAACATGTGACCTCCGGCGATTCTACCGGTAGTGTCGCAATCTCCTGCTTTATATAAGGCCGATGATAGTTTGGAACAATTCCAAAAAGCAGAAAATCGTGCCGAAGTGATCATGATCAGCTTCTGGCAAGCTGTCCACCCTCCAAACGGGATAAAGTTGACGTTGCAAGTCATGTTAGCACGGTGCGCGGCACAATTCGCTTAGTTTGGGCTGGTTTTCTGGCGCAGTTCGGCCTCGTAATCGCGAATCGCCTGCTTGCGTTCTGGTGTCCCCGGATGCGTCGACAGGATATTCGTCCCGGATTTATCGCCGAGTTTCTTCTCGATGATCTCGAAGAAGCGCGCGATGGCGGTGGCATCGTAACCGGCCTCTTGCATCAGTTCGACCGAATGCCGGTCGGCAGCCGCTTCCGCATCTCTGGAATAGGAGAGCGCCAGAAGACCACTCCCCTGGACAAGCAGATCCTCGGCGCTGTCACCGACGTCGCCGGCAATCAGCATGATCAGGCCAGCCATGCCCGCAGCCCGGTAAATTTGGCGCAGGCTGTGCTCCAATTCGACATGGCCAATTTCATGCGCCAAAACACCAATGAGCATTTCGGTATCGCCGCCTGAAAGATCGACCAGTTCATCGGTGATGATCAGCGTGCCATCCGGCAGCGCGAACGCATTCGGACCGATCGCTCCGCCCTCGCGAAAGTTCAGTGTATAGGCAGCCGGACCACGGGTAGAATTTATGGCGATACGGGCGAAACCGTCCGAAATTGCCCGCCGCTTCGCGTCGTCCAGCTTCGTTTCGCTGAGAACGGTGCGATCCAGTGTTTCCAGCGTGCTGATCGACATCAGGTGCGGCACCACCGGCGGCGTCACGGCGACCGCGACTTCCACCAGCACCGGCAGAGCATAGCGGTAGACCAGGCCGGACAGCAGGAACACCGCAACGACAAAGATCAGAAGACGGGGATGAAACCGTTCAAGGCCATGAATGAGCCCTACCCGCTTACGTCCATTCGCCAGTTGAAGAGCGTCGATCGCCCCGTTATCCGCGGTTTCGAACAGCGAGCCATCGGGAAATTCGATACGGCGGGGGATCGAGCCAACCCGCGGCGATATATCCAGCGCCGGAAAGAGCGCAGATGCGAGTTCCTCGCCCTCGTCCGTCTGAGCGGCAATATGCCCGTTCTTCCCGATCAGTTGGGCCGGCACCGAGCGGCTGGAATCGCGCGGATGCCAGTCACCACGGCAAACAGGCTTTTCATCAGAAGCCAAAATCGAAGCCCTCGAACTCCATGAATTCCGCGCCGACTGCAGAGCCTTCCTGCTCGGCCGTTGCGAGGATTTCGCCGACGTCGCCGTCGAAACGGATGGCCGTGTGCTCATTGATGTAGCGGGCCATGCGGACAGCAGCCCAGGGACGCATCAAGCCAAGCGTCAGAACAGTTATGATCACATTCGACACGGCAATCCAGACATAGCGAAACCGCGACAGATCGCTTTTAAGCTCATGCTTGCCATCGAAGCGGGTCGCCGACCAGGCGATATTGCGCACGCCGGCACGATAGAACAGCGCCGCAATGCCGAAGGATAGAAGTACGGCCAGATAGGCGACAATACCAAGAACGACCATCGATGCCTGGAATTCGGGAGGCAGTGCATTGGGGTTATCGATCAAAGCGACGATCAGGGACAGGTTGGCAAGTGCTGCGACAGCGATGACCAGCAAGCCGAGGACGATGATCAATGCCGAGAAGAACCAGGTCTGGTAGATCGGCCCGAGTTTTGGATCCGTTGTAAACGACCGGCCACCATAGCGCAGATTGTTGCCGAGATAGCGGTACATCCAGCGGCTGGCGAGCGGCGCCAGGATACCGAGCGACAACACGGCCATGACCGGACCGGCCATGAAGGCGATGAACGCACCGCCCATCTTGCCGACGAAATTGAAACGGACGTTACGGTAACTGGTGACGCGGGCGCTGAAGCGCAGGCCGCGCATGATCAGCCAGGGAAAGAAGCACAGGACGACCAAACCCACGACGAGGCCGGCAATCGGCAACACCGCCAGGATGATATTGTAAACCACAAGATAGCCAAGGACGATCAATCGTCCGATGAAAATCTGCTTGCCCTTGGCGTGATATTCGAAGGCGCGGCCGAGCAGCACCGTGTTGCCGTAGAAATAACGGTTGCGGCGCACCTTCGCCCAGGCCGAATAGATGCCCAACGTGATGATGGTCAAAAGGATATTGACGATCCAGATGCCGAAATACTCCGCCGCATTTCCGGTAAACGACAGCCGGTGAAAATCCTGCGATGCGGCCGGCAGTGGTGCCGTGTCGGTTGTGCTCATCGTCGCCCCTCTTGCGTATCATCAGATGCAATTCAAGAACGGCCGACTATCCCCCGATATTCGGCCGCTTGGGCCATGTCTTAAACTGTCACCCCGGCAGGTCAACCGCACCACGGAGTTCACAACAAAAAAGGGCCTCCATGCGGAGGCCCAATCGGGGAGGATAGACGATATCTCGACGTTACTTCATCGTCGGGATGGAGAACTCGGCACCGTCCTTGATGCCGGAGGGCCAGCGGCTCGTGATCGTCTTGGTACGGGTCCAGAACTTGATTGAGTCCGTGCCGTGCTGGTTGAGATCGCCGAAGGACGAGGACTTCCAGCCGCCGAAGGAGTGGTAGGCCAGCGGAACCGGGATCGGAACGTTGACGCCGACCATGCCGATGTTGATACGGCTGGCGAAGTCACGGGCCGCATCGCCATCGCGGGTGTAGATCGCGACGCCGTTGCCATATTCGTGCTTCATCGGCAGATCGAGGGCTTCCTCGTAGGTCTTGGCACGAACGACGGAGAGAACCGGGCCGAAGATCTCCTGCTTGTAGATGTCCATATCCGGGGTGACGTTGTCGAACAGGCAGCCGCCGACGAAGTTGCCGTTTTCATAGCCCTGAAGCTTGAAATCGCGGCCATCGACGACGAGGTTTGCGCCTTCTTCGACACCCTTGTTGATCAAGCCGAGAATACGCTCCTTGGCTTCCTTGGTGACGACCGGGCCCATGTCGGCCTTCTCGTCGGTGTAAGGACCGATGCGCAAGGATTCGACCATCGGGGTCAGCTTTGCGATCAGGCGGTCGGCGGTTTCCTTGCCGACGGGAACCGCAACCGATATCGCCATGCAGCGCTCACCGGCCGAGCCGTAACCGGCGCCCATCAGGGCGTTGGCGGCCTGGTCGAGATCGGCATCCGGCATGATGATCATGTGGTTCTTGGCGCCGCCAAAGCACTGGGCTCGCTTGCCGTTCATGGCAGCCGTGCCATAGACGTAACGGGCGATCGGGGTCGAGCCGACGAAGGAAACGGCGGAAATGTCCGGGTGCGTCAGGATCGCATCGACCGCGCCCTTGTCACCGTTGACGACATTGAGGATACCGGCAGGAAGGCCCGCCTCGATCATCAGTTCGGCCAGACGCATCGGCACGGACGGATCACGCTCCGAAGGCTTCAGGATGAAGGCGTTGCCGCAGGCGATTGCCGGGGCAAACATCCACATCGGGATCATCGCCGGGAAGTTGAAAGGCGTGATGCCGGCGCCGATGCCGACGGCCTGGCGGATCGAATACATATCGATGTTCGGGCCAGCACCCTCGGTGAATTCGCTCTTGGACAGATGCGGAATACCGATGACGAACTCGCAGACTTCCAGCCCGCGAATGACGTCACCCTTGGCGTCGTCGATGGTCTTGCCATGCTCACGCGACAGCATTTCGGCCAGTTCATCCATGTTGTCGTTCAGAAGCTGCACGAACTTCATGAAGACGCGGGCGCGGCGCTGCGGATTGGTCGCAGCCCATTTCGGCTGTGCAGCCTTGGCGTTTGCAACGGCGGCAGCCATTTCCGCGTCGTTTGCAAGCGCCACGGTTGCCTGAACTTCGCCGGTAGCCGGATTGAAGACGTTGGCGGTACGGCCGCTCGTGCCCGCAACGCGCTTGCCGCCGATGAAATGACCGATCTCGTACATGGGTGATCCTCCTGATCTTGATTATGACGGGAGTGTCGCACTACAATATGCACAAATCAACGCGCGATATTCAGGAACCGTTGTGCAGAAATTGATGTTCGAGTCGTGTTTCCTCTTCTCCCCAGCGGGGAGAAGGTGGCCTGCAGTGCCGGATGAGGGGGCGACACCCTCGGAAATTGACGCAGCCCCCCTCATCGCCTCGCCATGCTCGGCACTTCTCCCCGCTGGGGAGAAGAGGAAGTGCATCCATGAACTGGGATGACGTTCGCATGTTCCTGGCGGTTGCCCGCAGTGGCCAGATCCTGTCGGCCTCGAAACGGCTGGGGCTCAATCATGCGACGCTGAGCCGGCGGGTCACAGCTCTGGAAGAGTCGTTGAAGACGCGGCTTTTGATCCGCCGAACCAACGGCTGCGACCTGACGACCGAGGGCGAGATTTTCCTGCATGCGGCGGAGCGAATGGAAACCGAGATGCTGGCGGCGCAGGCGCAGATCGGCCGGATCGATACTGCGGTCGCCGGTACCGTGCGCGTTGGGGCGCCCGACGGTTTTGGGGTTTCGTTCCTCGCCCCGCGCCTTGGCAAGTTGACAGCCCGCTTCCCGGAACTGCGCATCCAACTGGTGCCGGTGCCCCGCTCGTTTTCGCTGTCGCAACGCGAAGCCGATATTGCCATCACGCTGGAGCGCCCGGAACAGGGCCGACTGATATCGTCGAAACTGACCGATTACACCCTGGGGCTCTATGCTTCGCAGGAATACCTGTCGTCCTATGGAGCGCCCGAAAGCGTTTATGACCTGAAAAGCCATCGCCGGATCGGCTATGTCGAGGACCTGATCTTTACCGCCTCGCTGAATTTTACCGGCGAGATCATGCGCAGCTGGGATGCCTCGTTCGAGATTTCCAGCGCTACAGGCCAGACCGAAGCCGTGCGCTCAAGCGCCGGGATCGGCATCCTGCACAACTATATCGCCCGCCAATATCCCGAGCTAATCCGCATCCTGCCGGAGACGACGATCCGGCGGGGCTACTGGACCACCTATCATGAGAGCGCCCGCGAACTCGTCCGCGTCCGCACCGTCGTCGATTTCCTTCAGGAACTGGTGACGGAGGAGCACGGCATCTTCCTGTAATGGCTGCTTATTGCGGCACGGACGCAAAGTCCGACGGCATGGGGACGAAGGAAGGCTTGGCGGCCGCCTTTGAAACGTCCTGTTCGGCAACCACAGCCGGGGTCGCCGTCGCAGCCAATGCTGCGGCTTCTCCCGGTAGCGGCACCTTGGCGGCATGGGTGACGGGCTTTTCGGCTGGCGCGTCCACTGGTGTTTCCGCGACGACGGCGGGTTTTGGCGTGCGGCGCACGGCGACCGGGGTTTCCGACTTTGCGGGCTGCGGCTCTGTAAACGGTTCAACCAACGGCAACGGGGCCGGCGCGAAAACCAAAGCTCCGGCATTTGGTAACGACGGATTGATACGCAGGCCCTGCATCAGCGCGACGACACGGTCGGCCGCGATCGACGGGCTGCAATAGCGCATCCGGATTTGGGCGGCGTCTCCGGAACCGATCCCCCGCCCGCCGTCATAGGGCCTGATATTCCTGGCAAACTGCCATGCGTAGACGCAGCTGCCACCCTTGCCAAGAGAACCGGTGGCATAACCGAAGACACCATAGGCATTGTCGGCGATCACCGGGCTGATCTGCATCGTCACGCCGGACAAAGCGCTTCGCATTTCCGCTTCGACCTGCGACCGCGACGGCGCGCCGTTGCTGCGCGTGATCTTTGCGGACGGATCGATCGTCACGCTCAGTAGGTTCTCGCCAGCAAGGTCGGTCGCATTGGCGTAGACGATCGTCTGCTCGATTTTCCCCTTGGCTCCCGTCTGCCGCACCGTGGCGGCCGGAAGCCCAGGAAGGGCTGCGACTGCGTATTCGGGAGAAACCGTGGTTGCGAGCGACGGCCAATTGCCTTCGACGGACCCTGTCCGCAGGAACGGGTCATCGACCATCGACGTGCACGAGGCGAGCATCGAGACCAAAGCGATTGTTGGAAAAAAACTTTTCATCGGCGTGTATCCGTCTGGCTCGTGGCGACCAGGCCGGCTCTCACGCCGGCATCCGACAGGTGATCGTTGAGGCGCTGGAACACCTGTTTGGCGACCTGCTTGTTTCCAAGGTGATAGTAGGCCCAGCCGCGCAGCTGGCTGAGATCGGCCGGTTCCGCTACGAGGCTTGCCCTCGCATTCAGTGCGTCGAGCGTCTTTTGATATTGCTTGCGATCGAAGCTTGCCCGGGCGCGCTGGAAATAGATTTCCACCCGGATTTCCCGGTCGCGTTCGGCGCTGAGCGGATAAGCCATGATGATCGCCTCGGCATCATCCGTCAGACGCCCGCGCAGCAGGGTGAGTGCTGTTCCATACGCAGCATCGGCCTGCACCTGTCCGCCGGCGGAAAGACCGTCTGCGAAGGCTGCGCGTGCCTCTGCAAGGCGGCCAAGACCGAGATAGCACCAGCCGCCGATCTGGGCCGCATCCGATGACAGTTGCCCGCGACTGCGCAGGTCGGCCAGATCGTTGATGCAGGCGGCATAGCGCTTGGCCTGGAAATTGCGAAAGTAGTTGGCCTGAATGATCCCACGCGGCTTGATCACCGCAGCGGCAGCCCTTCCCTTCGGCGGCGATGCGACGCGAATCTCGTCCCAGATATTGGGATAGGCCGAACCGTATTTTTCCTGCAGCGCGGCAAATTCCTGTTTCTGCGACAGGCGCAGATAGGAGAGCGCCAGCCCCTTGACGCGCGCCGGTGCCATCTTCCAATCGACGGCCTTCTGGAACCAGGCAGATGAGGCCTCATACTGCTTGGAATTATAGGCATACCAGGCAAGAGTTTCCGCGTGGTCGGCATTCAGGGTCTGCAGGATCGTCGTCGAATAGGAAGCAACGATCTTTTCATCGATCACCGCCATGTCCGGCTTGTCAAAGCGCAGCGACAGCGCGTTCATCAGGAATTCCGGGTCGCCGGACAAGTCCTGCAGATAGGTGGTCGCCACCTTGTAGGCTTCTTCCTCAAGATTTTGTGCGGCGAGGCTAAGATAGAGACCCTTGGCATTGGCAGCATCCGCCTGGAGCTCCAGCGCCTTGCTGAACCATTGCGCACTAACGGCCGGCTGCTTGATCTTCAGAAAATACCAGCCGAGCAGCGCCATATCCTCGATCTTCGGCGGCGCGGCGTTCTTGAGTGGCGCCAACTGTTCATCAGAGAGGGGCACTGTCTGTTTTTCATTTGCGTTGAAATCGGCGACCGTCCTGCGCAGGAGATCAAAGGCAACAGGCTGCAAGCCCGCCTGCATGGCCGGCGTCACGGCGAGTTTCTGCATGACGGCCTGGACTTCGGCGGCAGGAAAATCCCGGATGGCCTTCTGCAATGTGGTGATCAGCACCGCATCCGGCAGACGCTTGTCGCCCTCGCGTAGAAGGATGCCGCGATAGACATCCGCGAGCGGCTGTTTCATGCCGGTCTGCGCGTAGGCATCGATCAGCGTCCAGAGCAGGTCCACTTCGGTTTCCGTCGCAGGATCGATGCTGCCGCCGGCCTGGATGACATCCGTCCAGTTCTGGTCCTTCGCCGCTTCGGTCATCAGCACGCGCTGTTTGCGGCGCGCCAGCTTTTCGGTGAAATCCGCAGTCGGCTCCCAGTCCGGCATCTCGCTCTTGCGGCGGATGATCTCGGCGTCGATGCCGGTGAAATCGCTCTTGTCATAGAGCTGCCAGAGCACGGTCTCGTCGATACCGCGCGCCGATTGCTGCAGGTACAGGTCCTGCGGCATCTCGAATTGCGGGAATTTCAGCCGCAAGCGCGCAGCCTCGGCGGCAACACGTCCATCCTGCTTCTGCTCGGCGTAATAATAGAGCGCCGCCATTTCAACTTCATCTGGCTGGTTTGCCGCCGCCTGGGTTGGCGCAGGCTGCGCTCTGCCCGCCGCTGCCGAGGGCTCGATCTGTCCGGCCGCTGAATTCAGAGCCTCATCGACGATGCGAAAAGAGCCGCCGGCCTGCGTCAGCAGCTTTGCCGAATCCTGCGAGAATGCCGTTGCCGGCAGGAGCAGGCTCGATGCGGCCAGAAGGGCGAGCCAATGTTTCTTCATCATGATCATTGATCCGACCTCACACCCTTGCGCGGAATGGCAAGCCCGAGCCAAACGGCAAACACGCCCATCAAGCCGACGATGAGCAGAACGTAGAACTGGAAATTGTCCGAGAACCAGGCAGCAGCCAGACGGCGGATGTTGCTGGGGCTCTGATCGGTCATCCCAGCGATGAAATGCGACCCGGCCGGCACGGTGTTGACCGCCAGGCTCGCCGTCTCGATCTCGGCCGAACCGCCATTCAACCCTGCCCAGACCGCCGGTTCGACAAGCCGGTGCACACCAAGCGCGATGTCGGCGGGCGATGCCGCATGCACCACCGTCCAAACTGCGTCCCCGGAAGGCGACGGGATCTGCGTCAGGGTCAGCAGGGAATGTCCCGGCTTGAGCTTCGCCACCGGGCCGGAACCATCCTGATAATTCAGCCATTTGGCGAAGCGTGTGCCCGCCATGGAAAGCCAGCTTTCCACTTTCGACGTGACGGAGAGCTGATCATCCGCGCGCGTGGTCGATTTGCGGAAAGCTTCCAGCAAGGCACTGGATTCGCCGCCGTCCTGCTCGACATTTGCGGTGAAGGCGCTGCCACCGATGGCGGCCGTCTGCAACGGATCGACGTCAGAAGCCGCTGCCGCGTCCATCTGGAATGCACTGCTCGGAAACGCTCCCTTGCCGGCATTGCCGAGATCGGCAAAGGCGTTCTGCGTATTGATCACCAGCGCATTACGCCCTTCCGAAGGGGTGCTCACACCCAGCCGGATATCGGCATTGAGCGGGTTGCGGGCAGCCAGCGCCAGGCGGGACAGGATGGTGAGGGCAGCACCCGCCGACTGTGCGTCCGGCCGCTCGACCACAATATCGAAGGGCTTGCCGTCTGCATAGGGATAGGCGTTGCCGGCAAAAGCGCCAATATCCGGAAGGCGGCCGATCCGGGCAAGTGCGGGGATTTCGATCGCCGTTTCCTTCAACAGGATGAAGCGTGGTGTCATGTCGTCGCGCGCTTCCGGTGCGCAGGTCTCATCGGCGCTGACAGGCAGTTCGGCGAGAAGCTCGACCTTGTTGTTGCCTGGGCGAAATGCCCGTAGCGGCAGCTCGATCAGCTTGCCGTCGAACTGCTCGCCGGCGCTGTTGCGGAAGGGATAGCTGGTGACGACACGGTCGTTGACCCGCACAAGGAACTGCGCCGTCCTGTTCAGGCCGGGCGACGTGGCGGCGTGCAGTTTCAGGCCGATCGTCGCATAATCAGCCGGATAGAAATCCGCCGGCATAACCATATTGAAGCCCGTGCGCGACAAACGCCCGGAAAACACGCGGGTCTCGTAGCCGGTTTCCGCCAGCGTAAAGCTCTTGGATGCATCGGCAACGATCGTCCCCGACCCGGCAGCGAAGATGCCGCTGTCGAGGCTTTCCTTCAGCGGACCCCGGATCGCCTCCAGCAGCTGGCCGCTCATTTCGGCGCGGGTGGCGCCGCGCAGGCTGACCATCGCACGCCCGTCTTCTGCCGCATTCTTCACCGCCAAACCATAGGGCGGCGTGTCACCGCTGCGTGTCTGCGCGCGGGTCTTGTCCGTCGAGACATAGAGGTCGATGCCCGGACCGGTGCCCGGCTTTTCGCCGATGGTAACGGCCATATCATCGCGATTGAGAAACAGCACCAGCGTCTGCAAAGCGGGAGCCGCGTCGTTCAACATCTCGGCAGTCGCCGTCTGCGGCAGGATCAGCCTGACATCGGTGACATTGGCATCGGTGCGCGCAACCGTCAGCAGATCGTTAAAAGAGCGAAAGCCATGGCCGCTTGCAGCAACGAAACCGCTGGCGGCAGAATTGAATTCGCTCCAGAGTTCATGGGTTGCTTCCAGCGAGCAATCGACCCGATGGAACTGGCGCGCCCGTACCTGCACCTGATTGCGGCCGGGCCGGAGCAGATCGTCACCAACGCTCACCAGCGCGGTCTTGAAACCGTTCGGCGAGCCGATGCGAAACGTGCCTGCAGCCTTGCCGTTGACCTCGACCTCCATCACGGACGTATCCGGCAGGACCGAAACGGCGTTGCGATAGGCAAGCGCGATCTCGCCGCCTGCTGCAGCCTGATCGGCCGAGAGGTTGAAGCTCAGCCTCGCCACGTCATCCTCGCCGGTCAGACGATAGGCCGGCAACGCTTGTTCGAACGGCACGAGCACACCACTCATCCTGGCAACAGCAACATCGGCCTGTACCGGCCGGGTCGACAGGATGCTTTCGCTTTCAAGCGGCGCCGTGCGGACAACGGCGGGTGCAGCGTCCAGCAGGCTTTGGGCAGACAGCGGCAGTGCCTGGGCCAGGATCAGCGCAACGGATAAGCCGGCTGTCCGGGCGCGACGGGATTTAGCCATAGAGTTGCGCTCCTGGATGAATGGGGCCGGCTTCGGCAATTTTGGCAGGCAGAGAGGCGGTGACGACCTTATTATTGTCGTTCAGCACCATCGGTGCATCCTCGAAAGACTGGACGACGCTTTCGCGGATCAGGCCGGCGCTGTAGCGGATGGCGCGCAGCGATTCCGTCAGGCTCCAGAGCGCAAACCGGCTGGTGCCCCAGAAGAAATTCTTGCGGGTCTGACGACGCACCAACCGGTCCTGCAGCACGGATTGGTCGGAATACATCAGCTCGGCAATCGCCATGACCGTTTCCGGCGTTCGTTCGGAATAGGCAAAGCCGCAGATCGCCGTCTGGTCGAGCATACGCCGCGAGCGGTAGACGACATTGAAGTTGATGACCTGGCCGCCGCGGCGCACTTCAACCTTGGCGATGGTCGGATTGACGAGATCCAGCTTCGGCTCCTTATCGACGAACTCGATCGACACGCCGCCGCTCGAGGCATCCTGGATGATGACATGGTGGATGATATCATCGACGTGCATCAGCGCATGACGCTTGACCGGCAGACGCTGGTTGCGGCGCAGTTCGCGGCGTTCGGCAATGGCACCGAGGGCAGCACCGGCGAGGCCGAGATTGATCAGGTTCCACATGGCGACGATCAGAAGCAATTCGCTGGCGACCGGCTCGGTCAGCACGCGGTATCCGGAATAAAGGGCAGCGGCGAGCAGCAGGAAGAAGATGGCAAAGTATGGTGTTGCCAGCGGCGACAGCTTGCTCTTGTCCAGTGTCTGGCCCTTGGCCGTCACATTGAAGGTCGGCTTACGCGGATTACGCACGACGCTCACGATGCTGCCGAACAGGAAGACGGCCTGGACATATTCATAGAGCTCGGAAATCCATGGCCAGCGGACGCGGCCATAGAGATAGCTCTGCATGGCAAACGAGCTGATCAAATAGGTGACCGCGTAGGAAGCAAACTCGAGGATATTGGCCTTGTAGATTTCCAGCGAGAAGAAGATGTAGAGCAGCGGCGAGAACATGAAGGCGAGCCGCGACAGCGGAAACAGCCAGAACATGTTGATACCGGCATAGCAGATGCGTTGCGGGATCGAGAGACCTTTGGCAAGGAACGGCCGCTTCAGGATGAGGATCTGCAGCATGCCCTGGCACCAGCGGGCGCGCTGGCCTATGAAGGAAACGAAGGTTTCCGGCTGCAGGCCTGCAATCAGCGGCTTGTCGATATAGACCGAGTGCCAGCCCTGGCAATGCAGCGACAATGCCGTTTCGCAATCCTCGGTGATCGACTGACCGGAAAACCCATCCGTGGTCATCAACGCCGAACGGCGAAGCACCGCTGCCGAGCCGCAGAAGAACGACGCGTTCCACTTGTCGAGCCCGCACTGCAGGATCGAATAGAACATCTCGTTTTCGGACGGCATGCGGGCAAAAGTCTGGAGGTTCTTTTCCAGCGGGTCGGGATTGAGGAAATAGTGCGGCGTCTGGACGAGGAAGAGCTTTTCGTCCTCCCTGAAGAAGCCGACCGTCTCGCGCAGGAAGTCGCGCACCGGGGCATGGTCGGCATCGAACACGACGACCAGCTCGCCCTTGGAAACCTTCAGGCCTTCATTGAGATTACCGGCCTTGGCGTGGTCGTTCTGCTTGCGGGCATGGTAGTGCACGCCCATCGCAGAGCAGAGCGCCTTCAGCTGCTCATGGCGGCGGATGGCGGCGACGGAGACATGCGGGTTCTTGTGATTGCGCTTGGCATCCGTGCCGCCATCGTCGAGCAGGTAGATGTTCAGCTTGTCCTTCGGATAAGCCATCGACTTGGCGGCGGCCAGCGTCACGGCCAGAAGCTCGGCGTCTTCATTATAGCTCGGGATGAACACATCGACCGTCGGCAGGTCGGCGGCAGCGCCCATGTCCGGCGTCTTCCGCTTGATCGGATCGATGACCATGAAGAAGCTGATCGCCAGCATTGCCAGGCAATACATTTCGGCGAGGTAGAGCAGGAAACCAGGAATGAAGTTCAGCGGCTCGGTTATATCCGGCAGCGTCTCGGTGGTGCGCCAGAAACCGTAGCGCAGCGCAATGATGCCGGCGAAGACGAGCGTGATAACGCGGAACGTGCTGTTATCGGGCCGCGTCATGCCAATGAACATGATGCCGAGAACCGCGAAAGAAAGCATGAGCTGCGCCTGAAGGCTCATAGGCAACAGAATAAGAGTCAAGCCGAGAGCGCCGGCTGGAATAGCCAGATATTTTCCGCACATCATGTGCCACCAACCCCATCGTCATCTTCAGCGGCGCATCATGCGGGCCGGTTCTACATCGAACAGCCGGAACCTAAGCGGCGAAGGGTCAACAGAATGCTAATTTGCGGCAGGCTGACCGGAAACGACACAGGACTAGGTAAACACAAGGTTTACGGACCGCTCCAAGATCTGAGGAGGGGGCGCGGGATCGGCCGAAGGAACCTGCGGGCCATCATCGCGTTGCTATTGCGACAACAGGAGACAAACGATGACGCTTCCCGCCGATCCCATTCCCGGCCCCATTCCGCAGATCGAGCAGCCGGTACCGGTCAAGGAGCCCGAGCCCGACCGGCTCCCGGACGAGGAACCCTTGCCCAATCCCGATGAAAATCCGCAACCGCCGCAGCAGGTGGAACACCGCTGAAATCACTCGTTCTGGAATGACAGGACAGGCGGTAAATCTCCAGTGAGCTGATAGAGACCACAAAGGCCCAGCAATGCAGGCCTTTGTGTCGTCGCTTGGTCCCTATGCAGTGCCTCCCGCGGCGACAGGTCTCCACACTTTCTCCCGATTCACCTCGGTGGCGAGATCGATCAAGACACAGGTGCCATTTCTGATCCGCCTTCGCCAAATGCCGGCGGCGTCTGGCGCGGTTTGAAGCAGACCACCATCGTACAGAGCCCGCAGCCGCGTGCGCGATAGCTGCAGCTCGCCCGCCAGCAGGCGATCAAGCCGCATGCTGGCCGGAAACGGCACGTTCAGCTCGATGTTGAGCGCGGTCCAACCGGGCGCTTCCTCAAGCAGTTCCTTGGCGATTTCAAAGTTTGAAAACTCCTCGATGCGTTGCGATTTCCGCCGCAGAGCCTCAATGTTGAACGTTTCAGTCCTGATCCAATCTGGATCGTTGGACTGCAACGATTCAAGAATGGCCGGATCAATATCGCCAACAGTCTTGCGCTCGAAGATCGGGCGGTTCCAGGTCTTTTCGCAGGTCAGGCATTTGTAGATCAGCCAGGCATCGAGCTTGCGGCCGTTGGCGTTGAGCCGGATCTTGCCACTGCTCTGGAATGGCCTTTGCATTCCGCATCCGTTGCAGGCGATCCAGGGTTGCGGCGCCGTTTGCGGGGTGATGGTCCATCGAACCCGAAGTGTATTGCACATATCGTCTTGGTCTTCCGTTCGGAAGTCCACCAAGATGGTGCAGGAGAAAACCCTTGCGGGCGCGGTGTGGCGATGTTCTGGGCGGCTGAAGAGCTGAGACAGCGGAGCTGCACATGGCACATTGTAACAATGCCAGACCGGTCTCATGCCACCACCCGATGAACACATCTGTACGGCGACGGCATCGCCATCGCGCAGTACGGGGTGAAACTGGATTGAGACCGGTATTACTTAGGCAAACTGCAACCTCTGTGCGCCAACGCTCTTCGCCTGAAGGAATAACAAATGATCTGGCTGGCGTGGAGCCCTTTTACACGCTCAGGCGCTAAAAGAGGGCGCGTGGTGACTTTTGTGCAACTTTGCGGTGATCACAAATCGGCTGAGGTCAAAGAAGGGCGTCGTTAAAGCAGCCCTTTAAGACGCAGCAGCCCGAATGCCGCCACCGTGGCGGCATCCTTGATTTCGCCACGCACAATCATGTCGATGACCGCCTCCGTCGCAAAGCCACGACTGATCAATCCTTGTTCTTCCGGGTCAAAGTCTGTCAAAAGCGGGCGCAGACCGCGGGCGAGAAAAATATGACATCTTTGCGTCGAATATCCATACGCTTCGAAGAGCTGGCCGACATACATCATTTCATCGGCGGCGAGACCGGTTTCCTCGCGCAGCTCGCCATAGGCCAGCTCAAGGGGATCGACACCCTCGCGCTCTTCCCAGGAGCCCTGCGGCAGCTCCCAAAAGCGCTTTCCGACCGGATAGCGAAACTGTTCGACCAGATAAACAGTCCCAGTCGCATCGATGGGGACGATCAGGGAAAAGTCATTCTTCTCGACAACTCCGTAGACGCCCCGCGAACCATCCCGGCGCTCGACTATATCCTCGCGGACCTTCATCCAGCGGTTCTGATAAACAGCCTTGGTGCTCAGAGTCGTGATTTCGGGAGCGTCGTCAATCATCTGTTCCCCGTCGTGTCAGCTTCGGCGGTGAATCGCCCACAATCCCGAATAAGCCATTTTTTGACAGCTCTCGATAGGTGGGGCCGTCCCAGATCATCAAAATACGGGGAAGTCTGAGGCGCAACTGGACACGGGATACAGAGTATCAAAAACGAAGGGAATTTCGATGCGTCAAACCAACAGCGGCGAAAACGCAATGTTGTCAGATATTTGACTTTGAAAGTAATGGTACGGTTGGGTGGAATCGAACCACCGACCTCAGGATCCACAAACCTGCGCTCTAACCAACTGAGCTACAACCGCACAACACAGCGATGCACAGACATTATCATGTGCCGCTGAGGGGTCAAATACGGGCAGTCCATCTTTTTTGCAAGCCATAACTTGCCCGTAGATGTGAAAAAACCGGGTAAAAAATCACCCGGTTCTATTTGTCATGCTGCGCCGGCAAAACCGGCGCCTGCAGAAATCAGTTCTTCTTGAAGCCGGAGATGGCCTTTTCGGCGGCATCCTTGCCTGGCTTCGTCACGGTTTCGGCAATCTTGCGGGTGGCTTCCTGCATCGACTTTGCCTGCTCCATGGCAAGCTCTGCCTGCTTGCGGATGAAGGCGGTCTGCAGTTCGAACAGTTCCGAAACCGACTTGACGCCGAGCAGCGCTTCCATGTGCGACAGCGAGTTTTCAGCATTGGTGCGCAGGGCATCGATCGCCTTGAGGCCGAGCTCGACGGAGCCGGACTGGGCGCTTTCGATCGTCGCTTCAACAGTCTTCGTTGCGTCTTCGGCGGCGGTCTTCATCTTGGAATAGGCTTCCTTGGACTGGGCAGCACCCTTTTCAGCGAAATCGCGAAAAGTTTCGGTGACCTTTGCCGGGTCGAACGAGGCAAGCGAAAAGACGTCGTCGGTTTTCTTGGTAGCCATGATCTGCGCTCCTTGGTTTTGGGCCCTCTCATGAGGCACCCATTGTGTGATGATGTCTATATAGGCGATTTCGTTGTGCATTGCAATATATTTGTGCAGTGCAGCATCCATTAAAATCACCTGCATTAACCTTGCGCCGCGAAAGGCCTGTGCGCCATAGTCTACAAGCTGGACCCCTGGCGCCCCGGCGTCTATTAATAGACTGTTAACAATCCCGCCCCTGTGGCGATTGCGCAAACCAGGTCAGCCGATGCCCGCAAAATCGTATCCCTTTATCGACATCGCCGTTCATGAACGGGTGCGGGAGCATTTTGCCAAGGGCGATGCCGCCGTCCTGTTTTCGCCGGATATGAGCCAGGTGCTGTGGTCGAATGGAGAAGGCGCGTTCCTGTTCGGCCTGCCGTCGATCTACGATTTCATCGACAGCGGCGCCAACCGCAACGATGCCGCCTATCGCCAGATGGAGGCCGCCGCCCGGCAGTTGAAGCGCAGCGGCGATAGCCGGACGTTCCTGATGCGCATCGCGTCGGGTTTCCAGCGCGCGTCAGTCAGCGCCTCGGTCGAGATGATCTCCGTGCGGCCGGGTGAAACGGCCATCCTCTTTGCAGCCCCCCGCAGCGGCAAGCCGCTTGCCATTCAGGATCGTGCAGCCCGGATGATCTCGGGCTTCGACGACCCGGACACGCATATGGCCGTTTTGGATGGCGATGGCGCCGTGCTTGCCGCCTCACCCGGTTTTGCGGCGTTGGCCATGACACCACAGACCTGCCGCTCGCTGGTGACCGCAGTCACCCGCGACAGCGACTGGCTGCTCAAGCGGCCGATCCCGACGGGCAAGGGCCACCTGCCCGCCGCTATCGGCAAGCTCTCGGAGCGCCCCGCCCTGCATTTGCTGTTCGCGGTCGAGACTATTCTCGGCAACCTTGATCCGGGAGCGGATTTTCAGGAGATCGCAGACACCGATGACGCGCCAGCCGCTACCGAGCCCGTCGTGAGCGAGGCCGCTGTGCTGATTCTCTCACCGGCAGCCCTGCCCGCCGATGTCATCGACGAAATCGAGCAGATCGAGGAAATCGCGCCGGAAGACGACGGTTTCGTCGATCCGCATGATGACGCTGTGCCTGCGGCAGAGGCTGAACAGCCATCCGCTGAAGATTTCACGGTTCATGCTGAACCCGTGACCGAAGAAGCAACCCCGCATCTGGAATTGCCCTCCGATGCACAGCCAGAGCACATCGGTTCTGATGTCGCTGATTCGGATCAGACCGACGACGCCGATGTCTCCGAGGAAACTGCCTTTCTGCCGGAAGCCGATGAAACCGTGACCGACGAGATTGAGACCGGCGAAACATTGCCGGCCGAACCGGTCGAAATCCCGGAAGAGCCTACCCAAGACAGTGTTGCGCTGGATGAAACGGTTGTGGCCGAGGTCGCCAGCGAAGCTGCGATCGCCGAAACCGCCATAGATAGTGCGGCAGACGACGACGTCGCCACCGTTCCAGCCGATAGCGCACCTGAAGAAACGCCAGGCGACGACGCAGGTACAGCAGAGCCTGTGCAGGGTTTCGTCTTCAATCCGAATAGTCGCGCTGTCCGTTTCGTCTGGAAGATCGATGCAGACGGGCGGTTCAGCGAGATTTCTGAGGAATTCGCAACGGCGGTCGGGCCGAACTCCGCCGATATTGCCGGGCAGAGTTTCAGCGACCTGGCGGATCGCTATCACCTTGATCCCGGCAATACGATCAGCGAGCTTTTGAAGCGGCGCGACACGTGGTCTGGAAAGACGATCTATTGGCCGGTCGAAGGCACCGGCCTGCAGGTGCCGGTCGATCTCGCCGCCCTTCCGACCTATTCGCGCAACCGCGAATTCGACGGTTTTCGCGGTTTCGGCATCGTGCGTGTGGCCGATACGGTCGATGACGAACAGGCGATGGGGCTGACTTTTGGCGCGCAAACCGAAGACAACGCCGCAGCTGCGATTGGCGACGAACCCGATGTAGCGGATGTACTGTCCAGCGATGTAGAGCCGGACGCTATTGCGGTCTCTTCAGACAATTCGATCGACGATGACGTGCCCCTGACTGGAGATATGGAGGCAGACGAACCTCCCCTATTCGAACCGGTAGCTCAGCAGTCCGACGACGAGGCATCCTTTGCCGACCTGGAAGAGGAACTGCCAGAAAACAACGATTCGCAGGAAGATCCCTTCCGTGGCGAGCGTCCGGCGTTGAAGCTGGTTGAAAATGCCGGCCGCCGCGCGTCTGACAAGGTCGTCCAGCTCGACAATCACCGTCCGCAGGGTACGGAGACGCTGAGCCGCAGCGAACAGGCCGCGTTCCGAGAGATCGCGCGGCAACTGGCCGAGAATGTTGGCAAGCGCTCGAACGAAGACATGCCTGCCACGAACGAGCCCGTCATGGCCACTTCGCTCGAAGATGCTACAGCGCCTGTGGTTCTGGAAAGCGATGAGGGCGCCTTTGCCGGTAGCGATGAGACGACTGTCGCAATTGCCGAGGATATCATAGCCCAGGCGCCGGCCCCGATCGTGCCGGCCCGCACCAGCGGCAACAGCAGCCTGACGCCGGAGATCCTCGACAATCTTCCGCTCGCTCTCCTGGTCCATAGCGGTGACGATCTGTTCCACGCCAATTCCGAATTCCTGACGCTGACGGGTTATGGCGATCTGGACGAACTGCGGAAGGAAGGCGGCATCGATGCGCTTTTCGCCAGCGACGAGGACGATCTGTTCGACTTGCCGGATGGCACGATGATGCTGATCCGCAACGACGGCCAACTGGTGCCGGTCTCGGCCCGGCTCCAGTCGATCCGTTGGGAAGACAAGAATGCGCTGATGATGGCCCTTTCGGCAACGCAGAAGGCGCCTTCGCCTGTCGCTGCCGAAATCCAGCAGGTGGCCGCTGTTGAAGAGCCCATGGAGGCGCCGGAAATCCAGGCGCTGCGCATGGAGGCGGAAGAACTCCATTCCATTCTCGAGACGGCCACCGACGGCGTCGTCGTCGTCGGTGCCGAGGGTGAAATACGTTCGGTCAACCGCTCGGCGAGCGCCCTGTTCAACTATGACGACGGTGAAATTCGCGGCAAGCCCTTCGCCATGCTGTTTGCCCATGAGAGCCAGAAGGCGGTTCTCGACTATCTCGCCGGCCTTTCCGGCCATGGCGTCGCCAGCGTGCTGAACGATGGACGCGAAGTCATCGGCCGCGAAGCGTCCGGCGGTTTCATTCCGCTGTTCATGACCATGGGCCGCCTGTCCTCCTCCAACGGCTTCTGCGCCGTCATTCGCGACATTACCCAGTGGAAGCGGACCGAAGAGGAACTGCGCAACGCCAAGCGGGCAGCCGAAACGGCAAACGCTCACAAGAGCGATTTCCTTGCCCGTGTCAGCCATGAAATCCGCACGCCGCTCAATGCGATCATCGGCTTTTCCGACATGATGGCGAGCGAACATTTCGGCCCGATCGGCAATCCGCGTTATGTCGAATATGCCGGCGATATCGGCCGCTCCGGCCGCCATGTGCTCGATATCGTCAACGACCTGCTCGATATTTCGAAAATCGAAGCCGGCGAGATGGATCTCGAATTCACCGCCGTCGAGATCAACGATGCGGTGTCCGAGGCCGTCGCTCTCGTGCAACCGCAGGCCAACAGCCAGCGCGTGATCATCCGCACCTCGCTGTCGGGTTCGGTGCCCAACGTGGTTGCCGATAACCGCTCGATCAAGCAGATCGCGCTGAACATCCTGTCCAATGCCATCCGCTTCACCCCGTCGGGCGGCCAGATCGTCGTTTCCACCGCCTATGAGGCCAATGGCAGCGTCATCCTGCGCATCCGCGACACAGGCGTCGGCATGACCCGCATCGAGCTCGAGCAGGCGATGAAACCCTTCCGCCAGGTGACCACCGGCGCCCGCAAACGCGGCGACGGCACCGGGCTCGGCCTGCCGCTGACCAAGGCGATGGCGGAAGCCAACCGGGCCCACTTCTCGATCAACTCGGCCCCGAACGAGGGAACTTTGGTGGAAATTTCCTTCCCGTCGCAGCGGGTTCTAGCCAATTAGGCTGAGGCGACATGCCCCCAAAACAGCAGACAAAAAAAGAGGCAGCTGGGAAGCTGCCTCGATAAGTTAAATGCTAAAACAGGTGCTCGAGAGGTAATGACATCATGTCTGCGCCGGCATCTCTGCCAAAGCCAACCCCACATCGGGTGGCCTCAAGTTGAGATCACCATGCGCTGCCATTCGTAAACAAAACCTTTCCAGCCAACCCGCAAATTTTAAGCATCGGCCCGTAAGACCTAAGCTTTGGTTAATTCGGCGAGCCCGAAATCGTTAACGCGCCGAACTTAGTTTCCAAGCTCGGCAAGGTTGGCGTAGAGATCGAGCGCTTCGGGATTGGCAAGCGCTTCCTTGTTCTTGACCGGCCGGCCATGCACGACTTCGCGCACCGCAAGCTCGACGATCTTGCCGGATTTCGTGCGCGGAATGTCGGTGACGGCAATGATCTTGGCTGGCACGTGGCGCGGTGAGGCGCCGCTACGGATTCTGGCTTTGATCGCCTTCACCAGATCGTCGTTCAGGATGATCCCTGCCGCAAGCCGCACGAACAGGATGACGCGAACGTCGTCATCCCAGTCCTGGCCGATGCAGATGGCCTCGGCCACCTCGTCCATCTGCTCGACCTGATTGTAGATCTCGGCCGTGCCGATGCGCACGCCGCCCGGGTTGAGCGTCGCGTCCGAGCGGCCGTGGATGACGATCCCGCCATGTTCGGTCCATTCGGCAAAATCGCCGTGGCACCAGATATTGTCGAAGCGCTCGAAATAGGCCGCCTTGTACTTCGCGCCTTCAGGGTCGTTCCAGAACATTACCGGCATCGAAGGAAACGCTCTTGTGCAGACGAGTTCGCCCTTTTCCTGACGCACCGGCTGGCCGTCATCATTCCAGACATCCATCGCAAGGCCGAGCCCCGGCCCCTGGATTTCACCGCGCCAGACCGGCTTCAGCGGATTGCCGAGCACAAAACAGGAGACGATATCTGTTCCGCCGGAAATCGACGCCAGCTGGACATCCGGCTTGATGCCTTCATAGACGAAGGAGAAGCCTTCCGGCGATAGCGGCGAGCCGGTCGAGGTCATCAGCCTCAACGACGAGAGATCATGGGTCGAGACCGGCGTGAAGCCGCCCTTGCGCACGGCGTCGATATATTTTGCCGAAGTGCCAAAGATGGCGAATTGCTCATCACGGGCGTAGTCGAACAGCACGTTGCCATCGGGATGGAACGGCGAGCCATCGAAAAGGCAGAGCGTTGCGCCGAAGGCAAGCCCGGAGACCAGCCAGTTCCACATCATCCAGCCGCAGGTGGTGAAATAGAAGAGCTTTTCCCCCTCGCGCAGCCCGCAATGGAAGCGATGCTCCTTCAGATGCTGCAATAGCGTGCCGCCGGCTGAATGGACGATACATTTCGGAACGCCGGTGGTGCCCGACGAAAAGAGAATATAGAGCGGATGCGCAAATGGCAGGGGCGCAAACTCAATCTCGCGCGCGGCGAAGGGTTCGATGAAGCCGGCCAGCGTCTGGCCGTTTTCCAGCGATCCGGCCAGCGTTTCAGCATCGCCGGCATAGGGAATGATCAGGGCGGGGACGCCGAGTTTGCCGGTAACCGCCTGAACCTTCGCGGCGACATCCTGGCGCTTGCCGGCGTACCAGTAGCCGTCGCAGGCGATAAACAGCTTCGGTTCGATCTGGCCAAAGCGGTCGAGCACGCCCTGCTCGCCGAAATCGGGGGAACAGGACGACCAGATGGCGCCGATCGAGGCGGTGGCCAGCATCAAAGCAATTGTTTCCGGCATGTTCGGCATCATCGCGGCGACGCGGTCGCCCTTGCCGATGCCCCGTGCCTTCAGGGCTTGCTGCAGCCTGGACACCAGCGCCCGCAGTTCATCCCAGGACATGCGTGATTGCACCTTGTCCTCGCCCCGGAAAACAAGCGCGTCGCCGCTAACGGTATGGCGCAGGAGATTTTCGGCGAAATTGAGCGTGGCGTCAGGAAAGAAACGTGCGTCGAGCATCACGTCGCCATGGATGAGCGCGCGTTCACCGCGATTGCCGATGACGCCGCAATGATCCCAGACGCCAGTCCAGAAATCGGCGCGCTCGGTGATCGACCAGTCATGGAACGCGTCATAGTCCGCAAACGTTCTCGAAAAGCGTTGTCCGCACCAGTCGATGAACGCCTTCATCGGCGTCTGTTCGATGAATTCTGCCGACGGTGTCCAAAGGGGCCGATCTGACTGCATTTTTTCCTCCGCTTCCCAAGCCAGCCTCTATATCATGCTGCGACGCAAGATAAACAGGCAGGACAAATGATGGCTGTGGCAGTTGCGACATTTTGCGTGTCAACCGTTTGATTTCTGAACGATGAAAGCCTATCCAGAGGCCGTTCAAACCGATTGAAAGTGCCCCGGACGGCCATGAGGCAATTCTTTACCCGCAGCAGCAGAAAAATCGGATGGCAGGCATTTTTTCTGTCGCGTACCGTCGCATGGCTTCTTGTCGGTGCGGTCGTCCTTACTGCTCTGTTTAAAATCGCCTTGCCGCTGTTCGTCTCGACGGCCAACGTCAAGACGAACATGGAGGACGTGCTGTCTTCGTGGACGGGCGCGCGGGCAAATATTGCCGGCGATCCACAGATCAGCTTCTGGCCGCACCCGGTCCTGACCCTGCGCAACGTCACCTTCGAAGGCGGCGATGCGGCCGCACCGGAACTGCTGGCGAAGGCTGACGCGATTGCGGCAGGGTTCGACATTCTCGCCGCCCTGCGCGGCGCGCCTGTCTTTTATGATTTCCATCTGGTCAACCCGGTTTTCAAAGTGGAACGCCGGCTCGACGGGACGTTCAACTGGCGGCGTGCCGGCTGGATGGCGGATGCCGTCGCCGACGCTTCAGGCAAGACGCCGTCCAGCGCCCGCAATACGCCGATCGGCGATGTCGAGATCGTCAACGGCACGCTCGAATTGACCGACCGTGTGACGTCAAGCACGCATCGCGTCAGTGCCATCACCGGCTCCGTGCTATGGCGGACCCCAACCACACGAATGAGCGCCGATCTTTCGGCCCTTATGAACGGTGAGAAGGTTCAAGGATCCTTCATTTGCGACGAACCGTTGATGCTGCTTTCGGGCCAGAACAGCACGTTTCAGGCATCGTTCAACTCCCTGCTGTTGACTGTCAGTTTCGACGGCAGCGGGAACGTTTCAAGCCATCCGTTTGCCACCGGCCGGCTGCAGCTCAAGGCAAAATCGGTTAGCGCGCTGCTTGCCTGGTCCAAAGGCGAGCCCCAGCCGCTTGCTGCGACAGGATCGGTCAGCATCGATACCAGCATGACCATGTCTGCACAGACATTGAAGATGGACAGCCTTTCGCTGTCTCTGAATGACGCCAATGCGACCGGCGTCCTCGACCTGGCTTGGGATCAGGCACGTGGTCCGCGTATCGATGGCACGCTCGCCTTTGATCGGCTGGACCTGGAACCGCTTCTCTCGTCAGCTTTTCCCCTGCGCCCGGAACAGGACGCTGAGAACAGGCCGGAAGTGACGTTTCTCAAGCAGATCAGCCTCGATCTTCGCCTGTCGGCACAAGAGATCAGTTATGGTCCTGCGGCCCTGACGGATGTTGCCGCCGGTATCATGGTGGAAAACGGCCGTGCGTCCATCGACATCGGTGATGGTACCTTTGCCGATGGCTCGCTCAGCGGCCACCTCGCCCTTGCCAATGACGGCGCCGACGGTGGACAATTGCAGCTTGCGCTGAAGAATGCAGATCTCGCGTCCGTTTCGGCCAGTTTTGGCCTTGCAGGACCGTTGCCGCTTGGCCGGGGCATGCTGAGCCTGGACCTGTCTTCCGCCGAACCCCTGTCGAAGATGACGGCTGACGGCGTTTCCGGAGAATTTCGCTACGCGGCGAACAATGGCACCGTGGTGAATTTCGACCTGCCGGAATTCGCGCGGCTTGCCACGCTGGGCCACGTTTTCAACGTCAGCCATGCCACCAATGGTTCGTTCGCCTTTACCAGAACGGAGATCGCTGGAACCTTGCGCAAGGGCGTTGTCGAACTGACCACGGCTGATATCACCGGCGACGGAAAGACGGTGTCTCTTGCCGGAACCCTTCCTTTCACGAACGGCAAACTGGCGCTTGCCGGTGCCATCCGGTCAGACGATACGACAACACCTGCTGTGCGCTTCTTTGCCGACGGTTCCTGGCCGAACCCGGTCATTTCCCCCCTGCCCGCGCGCACCACACAGCCATAAGCGGGCCAGATCGACTTTATCGCAGGGCATTCTAAGATAAGCAGGCGAATCAGCTCACAGGAGATGTGTCCGTGCTGCGTTTCCTTGCCGCCTTGCTCAAAATCTCGCTGGCATCGCTGCTGACGGGTGCCGGACTGTCGATCTTCAACATATCATCAGCGCAGATCCTCGAGCAGGCGGGACTGACGCCGGATGTGCTGTGGGCTCACCTGCTGCGCTTCACCAACTGGGCACTGCCCAACATCATGCTCGGCTCGATGATCGTGCTGCCGATCTGGTTGCTGACCTACGTTTTCCTGCCGCCGCGCGAAAGAGAACGCGAGCGCGACTGACGCGCCTGCTCCCGCCGCGTTCGCATCAATGCGCGAAAGCTGCCTGCTCGTCTTTGACGCGCTGGATTTCCCGGCGGCGCGAGACCACCGAGGCGATCAGCACGGCAATGGCGACAATGCCGATCAGGATCGTGCAGACGGCGTTGATCTCTGGCGTGACGCCCAACCGAACCTGGCTGTAGATCCGCATCGGCAGCGTGGTGGCGCCTGGGCCGGAGGTGAAGCTCGAGATCACCAGATCGTCCAGCGACAGCGTGAAGGCGAGCACCCAACCGGAAAAGACCGCCGGTGCTATGACGGGCAAGGTCACCTGCAGGAAGGTTGCCACCGGCGTGGCGCCAAGATCCATTGCGGCCTCTTCGATCGACCGATCGAAGCTCAAAAGCCGGGACTGCACGACGACAGCGACGAAGCACATGGTGAAGGTGATGTGGGCGAGCGTCAGTGTCCAGAAGCCGCGATCGAAACCGATGGCGACGAACAGAAGCAGCATCGACAGGCCGGTGATCACCTCCGGCATGACCAGCGGCGCGTAGATCATCCCGGAGAACAGCATGCGGCCGCGAAAGCGGGTGTAACGGGTCATGGCGAGCGCTGCCATCGTGCCCAGAACCGTCGCGATCGTTGCAGAAATGAGACCGACGCGGATCGTGACCCAGGCGGCGTCGAGAAGCGCCTGATTGTGGAACAGCTGCACATACCATTTGGTCGAGAAGCCGGCCCAGACGGTGACCAGCTTGGATTCGTTGAAGGAGAAGATCACCAGCAACACGATCGGCAGATAGAGAAAGGCAAAGCCGATAACGATGGAGGCGATATTGAAACGGGACCAGCGCTGCATGACTATCTCCCCTCGGCGTCGGCTTTGGCCTGCGCATGCTGGAAGAACATGATCGGCACCACAAGAATGAGCAGAAGAATGGTCGCCACGGCCGCGGATACCGGCCAGTCACGGTTGGCGTTGAACTCGTTCCACAAGGTCTTGCCGATCATCAGCGTCTCGGAGCCGCCGAGCAGATCCGGGATGACGAACTCGCCGACGGCCGGAATGAAGACCAGCATGCAGCCGGCGACGACGCCGGGCATGGAGAGTGGAAACGTAACGCGCCAGAACGCCCGGATCGGCGTGCAGCCGAGATCCTGCGCCGCCTCCGTCAGGCTGTGATCCATCTTTTCCAGTGACGAATAGATCGGCAGCACCATGAAGGGCAGATAGGAATAGACGATACCGATATAGATCGCCCAATTGGTGTTGAGGATGATCAGCGGCTGGTCGATCAAGCCGAGCGTCAGGAGCAGCTGGTTGAACAGCCCCTCGGGTTTCAGGATGGCGATCCAGGCATAGACGCGGATCAGGAAGCTCGTCCAGAATGGCAGGATCACCAGCATCAGCAGTGTCGGGCGGATCGTGTTGGGCGCCTGCGCCATGCCGTAGGCCACCGGATAGGCGATCAGCAGCGTCAGGACTGTCGAGACGCCGGCGATCCAGAGGCTGGAGGCATAGGCCTTGGTATACAGTGCGTCCTCGGTCAGCCAGATGTAGTTGTCGATCGAGAACTGCTTGATGTTGTCGATGAACCCCCTAAAGCCGGACGCGAGGTCGAACACCGGCAGATAGGGCGGCATCGCGACCGCGGTTTCCGAGAGCGAAATTCGCAAAACGATGAAAAAGGGTATCAGGAAGAAGAACAGCAACCAGGCATAGGGGATGATGATCACCAGCCGGTTGAACAAAGCCGATCCGAATTTTGCCATGGCTTCAATCCTTCAGCACGACGCCGGCATTTTCATCGAACGAAATCCAGACTTCCTGATCATAACCAAGGGGGTCTTCGACGGCGCGCACGGCATTCAGCGACGAGGCCTTGATCACCTTGCCGTCCTTCAGCTTGATGTGGAAGACCGTCATGTCGCCGAGATAGCCGATGTCCCAGATTTCGCCCTGTGCTGCATTGAGCGGCGCGCAGGCGGGCCGGTCGCGGCCGACACGGATCTTTTCCGGACGAACGGCGAAGCCGGCCTTGGCGCCGACGGCGGGTGGCTCGGTCGAGGCGACGCGGACAGTAAAGCCGGTTTGTGTCGCGATCTCAACAGTGCCGTTGCCGGCAGACGAAACAGTGCCGTCGAAAATATTCACATCGCCGATGAAATCGGCGACGAAACGGGAGTTTGGCGCTTCGTAGATTTCCGGTGGTGTGGCGACTTGCACGACCTTGCCATGCGCCATGACGGCGATGCGGTCGGCCATGGTCATCGCCTCTTCCTGGTCATGGGTGACAACGACGAAAGTGAGGCCGAGTTCCTGCTGCAGGTCCATCAGTTCGAACTGGGTTTCCTCACGCAGCTTCTTGTCGAGCGCGCCAAGCGGCTCATCCAGCAGAAGCACCTTCGGGCGCTTGGCCAGCGAACGGGCGAGCGCGACGCGCTGGCGCTGGCCACCGGAGAGCTGATGCGGCTTGCGCTTGGCAAACTTATCGAGCTTGACCAGTTTCAGCATCTGCTCGACGCGCGCAGCAATATCGGCCTTCGGCATGCCGTCCTGCTTCAGGCCGAAGGCGATGTTGTTCTCGACCGTCATATGCGGAAACAGCGCATAGGACTGGAACATCATGTTGACCGGCCGCTTGTAGGGCGGAATGCCGGCAAGGCTCTGTCCGTCGAGGATGATCTCGCCCGCGGTCGGCTGTTCGAAACCGGCGAGCATGCGCAGCAGCGTTGATTTGCCGCAGCCCGACGCGCCGAGCAGCGCGAAGAATTCGCGCGGATAGATGTTCAGCGACAGATCATCGACCGCGACGAAATCACCAAACTTCTTGGTGACGTTCTTGACGGCGATGAACGGTACGGAATTGGGATCTGCCCAGGGAGCAAAGGAACGCCGGATACTGCCAAGTGACTTCATCATCTATCCCCGAATGACTTGCACAAACGGCGCCGTCCCCAGCGCCACAAAAGAAAATTGCCCGGATTTCAGGTCCGGGCAACTCTTTTCGACTTACTGGCCGGTGACCACTTTGGTCCAGAGCCGCGTCACCAGACGCTGCGATTTGGCGTCATAGGGCGTCACCGTAAACAACTTGGCCAAAACCTCGGGCGTCGGATAGATCGCGGTATCCTCAAGCACGGCCTTATCGATGAACTGCTGCGAGGCCTTGTTGCCATTGGCGTAGAACACGACGTTCGACGCCTTGGCGACGACTTCCGGCTTCATCATGTAGTTGAGGAATTCATGGGCTTCTGCGACATGCGGCGCATCGGCCGGGATGGCCATGACGTCGAACCACATCTGCGCGCCGGTCGGCGGAATGACATAGTTGACCGTCACGCCGGCCTTGGCTTCGGCAGCACGATCGCGTGCCTGGAAGATGTCCCCTGAATAACCGACAGCAAGGCAAATATCGCCATTGGCGAGCGCATTGATATATTCCGACGAATGGAACTTGCGAACGGAGGGACGGATGGAGACCAGAAGTTCCTCGGCTTTTTTGAGATCGTCCGTGGCGCGGCTATCCGGATCGAGGCCAAGATAGGCCAGCGCCGAGGGCAGCACGTCGGAAGCGGAATCGAGGATGTGGATACCACAGTCCTTGAACTTGGCAGCCACTTCCGGCTTGAAGATCACGTCCCAGGTCGGTGCTTCGTCGGTGCCGAGGATCTTCTTCACCTTCTCGACATTGTAGCCGATGCCGGTCGTGCCCCACATGTAATCGACGGCATATTCGTTACCGGGATCGTATTTCTGGATACGGTCTGAGATCACATCCCACATGTTGGAGAGGTTCGGCAGCTTGGACTTGTCGAGCTTCTGGAAGACACCGGCTGCGATCTGGCGCTGCAGGAAGCTCGCCGTCGGCACGACGACGTCATAGCCGGTGCCGCCTGCAAGCAGCTTGGTTTCGAGGATCTCGTTGCTGTCGAAGACGTCGTAAACGACCTTGATGCCGGTTTCCTTGGTGAAGTCTTCGAGAATGCTGGCATCGATATAATCGGACCAGTTGTAGACATTGACCACGCGCTCCTGCGCAGTGGCAATGGTCGCGGACCCGGCAAGGATCAACGCGGCAAAGGCGGTGGCAATCGTACGCGACATAGAATTCCCCTTGGTTTTATCGGGCCAGTCCAGGCACGCCGCCGTCGCCTGCCTGTCTGTCCCTCCGTATGCGCGTTTGGAAGTTAGGCATGTTTTCCAACAACCACAAGCGCTTTTACTGGCCCTACGCGAACCATTCGGCAACATCTCAGATTTTAGCGATCACTGGCAAAAGCCGAATCTTTTCAGTGCGCCATGCCCGACCAATGACCATCGAGACCGGGTTGCCGGCGCGAATTAACCATAAGCTTAAATCGATCCCGAACCACGGCGTTTACGATTGCTTAACCATGCCTGGAATGCGATTTTGCGCCGCAACGGTTATGCGTTTCGGAGTTGGCCATCATGAGTGTGAAGTCGCAGCGGATCGACCCACGGGAACTGAAGCGGCTGTCGGTGCTGCAATCCCACCGGACGCTTCTGGCCATCGGTTTCGACTGGGCGCTGATCGCCGGCGCCATCGCCTTCAGCAAATATATGCAACATCCGCTTGCCTATTTCGCCGCTGTCTTGGTCATTGCCGGACGCATGCACGCCTTCGGCTGCCTGATGCACGAGGCTGCTCATTACCGCATCATCAAGAACCGCAAAACCAGCGACTGGATGAGCGACCTTCTGCTCGCATGGCCGATCATGGCGACCGTCGACGGTTACCGGATGAACCACCTTGCCCATCACCAGCACACCAACACAGACGACGATCCGGACTGGGCTGCCAAGCTTGGCATGACCCAATTCACCTTCCCGCAGAAGGTCTGGCGCGGCGTGGTGCAGTTGCTCGGCTATCTCGTCGCGATCAATTCGGTGCGCGATATCCTGCACATGGCCAAGCGCATCGCCAAGCATGACCGGTCGACCCGGACCTACAAGCTTCTGCGGATCGGCTTCTACGCCATCGCTGCCGTTATCGTCTCGGTGTTTGGGCTCTGGACGGATTTCACGCTCTACTGGCTAGTGCCATTCTTCACCTTCTTCTGCCTGTTCCTCTATGTCCGCAGCGTCGCCGAACATTTCGGCAGCATGGATTATTCCGACGAACTGGGCAGCTCGCGCACGGTCTATCCCCATCTCTGGGAAAAGCTGTTCTTTGCTCCCCACAACATCAACTATCATCTGGAACACCACCTTTATCCCGGCGTGCCCTATTACAATCTGCCGGGACTGCATGCGCTGCTGATGAAGAACCCCGCCTATGCCGCAAAGGCGCACATCACTCGCGGCTACACGACAGGGCTTGCGTCAGAGTGCTTTGCGCCGAACGCGCCGCTGCTGCCAGCCCATCATCCGGTCAGTTACTGAAAATCAAAGGCGCTTAGGCCGGTCACCATCTCATCGAGTCCGAGCGGCCGGGTGACCGGCGGTTCGGCCCGGGCAAGACAGCCCTGCCGCTCGCACAGGCGACAGGCAGTGCCGCCGGCGACGGTGGCAAGTGGTCCACCGCCATAGACGGTTTCCAATGCCTGGGCTGCGTCGCAACCGATGAGAATTGCCGTACGGCGAACACGCTCCTGAAAATTCGCCCGTGGTCCCTCGACGGTCCTTGCGATGGTGACGAACTCCCCGCCTCCGAAAATCTCCACCCGATCGGCCAAGACCTGCCCGGCTTGCGCAAATGCCGTGTGAACATTGAGCTTGGGACAGCTGCCGCCGAAGCGCGCTTGCGGAAAGCCTGAGGCCCCCGCCTTGCGCAGCCGGTTACCGGCATGATCGATCTCCATCAGGAAGAACGGTAGCCCTGCAGCCCCGGTACGCTGCAGCGTCACCAGCCGGCTTGCCGCCTGTTCGAACGAGACCTGGAAGCGGGCGCTCAAAACGTCGATATCGTATTTCGCCCGCTGCGCCGCTGCCAGAAACCCGCCATAGGGCATCATGATCGCATGCGCCGCATAACGCGCCAGCTCGAAACGGCCGATGCGGCGTGCCTCGCCCGTCGAGAATGCCAGCGATTGGAGATCGGCGGCGATGGCTTGCGGAAAAGCGATCTGCGCCGCTTCCATGGCGATTTCCCGCACGTGGTCCTGCGCCGACAGCCGTTCCGATAGAAACAGCCGCATCGAATGGCGGTCGAAGCGGCGGCGCAGGTCCGGCATCACATGTACGGGCAAAGTCCGCACGGACAGGCCATGCTCCTTGCGCAGCCAAGTTTTTAGCGCCCCGGCAAGATCGTCGCCGGGCGACAGCTGCGCATGAAACGCTTCGGCGGCGTCATCGATCCCGGCAAAATAATGCGGCCGGTTTTCAAAAATGTCGCGCACTTCATCCATCGGCAGGCGGGCATCGGAAAGTGCCGCCATATGCCCGTGATCGGACAGGAGTGCGCTCAGGTCCTTCAGCCGCAGGGATTGTTCGCGGTAAGCACGGTACAGCTTGAGCACGCCCATCGCGGCATTGGGGGCTGCCTCCGCCACCTCGATCAGCTCCTGATCGCCCGGCAACTCGCCTGAGAGCAGTGGATCAGCAAACACTTCGCGCAGCTGCGTGACGCTGCCGGTCGCCTCGCCCTGCAATTCATCGAGATCGACCTTGTAGACGGAGGAGAGCTTCAACAGCAGCTGCACCGTCAACGGCCGCTGATTGCGCTCGATCAGGTTGAGATAGGACGGCGAGATGCCCAGCGCCTCCGCCATCGCCGTCTGGGTCAACGACAGGCCATTGCGGATGCGCCGTACGCGGGCACCGGCAAAAATCTTGTTTTCAGCCATCTGTCACGCCTTTTACAACTTCGGCCAGGAACATCTTATTTACAGATTTTACAAAATTACAGACGGTCTTTGTAAAAGACAAGACATGATAACCCTTTTGAATGCAACAGAAATCCTTTTATTCTGGCGAGTTTGTGCGGCGCACTGTAAAACTCGTCACATCAGATCGACGATCGAGCGGCCATTAAACTAAAGTCGAATGGCCTTCGAAAAATTGCAGGAGGAATTTATGACTGATTTTTACAATCTCGTTCCCGGCGCACCACAAGGCCGCTTCGATGGCCTTGATCGCCCCTACACCGCCGACGACGTCAAGCGGCTGCGCGGCTCCGTCCAGATCCGGCATACGCTGGCCGAAATGGGCGCCAACCGGCTATGGCAGCTGATCCATGAGGAAGATTTCGTCAATGCGCTGGGCGCGATGACCGGCAATCAGGCAATGCAGCAGGTCCGCGCCGGCTTGAAGGCGATTTACCTGTCCGGCTGGCAGGTCGCCGCCGACAGCAATACCGCATCATCGATGTATCCCGACCAGTCGCTCTATCCGGCCAATGCGGCACCGGAACTGGCCAAGCGCATCAACAGGACATTGCAGCGCGCCGACCAGATCGAGACCTCGGAAGGCAAGGGTCTCTCGGTCGACACCTGGTTCGCCCCGATCGTTGCCGATGCCGAGGCCGGTTTCGGCGGGCCGCTCAACGCTTTCGAGATCATGAAGGCCTTTATCGAGGCGGGTGCTGCCGGCGTCCACTATGAGGACCAGCTGGCATCGGAAAAGAAGTGCGGCCATCTCGGCGGCAAGGTTCTGATCCCGACAGCGGCCCATATCCGCAATCTCAATGCCGCGCGCCTTGCCGCCGACGTCATGGGCACGCCGACACTGGTCATCGCCCGCACGGACGCCGAAGCCGCCAAGCTCCTGACATCCGATATCGACGAGCGCGACCAGCCCTTCGTCGATTACGATGCCGGCCGCACCACGGAAGGTTTCTATCAGGTCAAGAACGGCATCGAGCCCTGTATTGCCCGCGCCATTGCCTATGCGCCGTATTGCGACCTGATCTGGATGGAGACCGGCAAGCCGGATCTCGAACAGGCCCGCAAGTTCGCAGAAGCCGTGCACAAGGTGCATCCGGGCAAGAAGCTCGCCTATAATTGCTCGCCGTCGTTCAACTGGAAGAAAAACCTCGACGATGCGACGATTGCCAAATTCCAGCGGGAGCTGGGTGCCATGGGCTACAAGTTCCAGTTCATCACGCTTGCCGGCTTCCACCAGCTGAACTTCGGCATGTTCGAACTGGCGCGCGGCTACAAGGACCGGCAGATGGCGGCCTATTCCGAGCTGCAGGAGGCGGAATTTGCCGCCGAGGTCAACGGCTATACGGCGACCAAGCACCAGCGCGAAGTCGGCACCGGCTATTTCGACGCCGTCTCGATGGCGATTACCGGCGGCAAGTCATCGACGACAGCCATGCATGAATCGACCGAACACGAACAGTTCCGCCCGGCGGCGGAGTAACAAAACTCCCCTCCCCAGCCCCTCCCCACAAGGGGGAGGGGCTCGCTTGCCGCACCTTCCATCGCCGCCAACGACCTCCGTAAATTCAGCGGTCATTGTTGAGCGGAGAGGTGCCACGGGGTTAGCCCCTCCCCCTTGTGGGGAGGGGTTGGGGAGGGGCCTTAAAGACCCAACATCAACCAGGAGGAAACGAGCATGACAGTCCAGACACGCGTCAAGGAACGGGCAGAGGAACAATCCTCGGCCATGACACCGGAACAGCAGGCGATGATCCGTATGGTCGCCAATGACCTGCACAGGCTCAACCAGGCCGTCATGAAGGCCGTGGATGCCGGCGTTTCCGTCGAACTCGTCCGCTCGGCCCGGCATCACGGCGGCGAAGGCAACTGGGGTGATCTGCTGATCCCCGTTATCGTGACGCAGGGACGTGGCTGAGGCATGGTACCTGTCCACGGAGATCCCGGCGGGACTTTTCCCGCCGGGATTTTGCGTTTTTACACAGCTCCAAATGCTATTCACCGTAGCAACTACAGGCTTCGGCTTGGCCGTTTGCCGGCGAAGAGATCGGCGTGGCTTTTCACCAGCCGGAACAGGCGCTCTGAAACCGTGCGGATTTCGCGGCGGTGGCGGTCTTCGCTGTTGGTGACGATCCATTGCCCGTGACGCAATTGTTTCAGCTCTTCCCCAGCCCGCTCCAGGCCCGGATCGAGATCGCCGACGAAACAGGGCAAAACCGCCTGCCCCGCCCCTGCCCTTGTTAGATCGAGCAATGAGCGCGGGCGGCTGACGATGACGGCGATCGACGCCACCTGCTCATGCGGAAAGCGCAGATAGGGCGAGATCGCATCCTCCTCCGACACGGCAAGCCAGGCAGATGAGAGCCCTTCCGGCGCATTGCGCTGGCGGTAGGCGGCATAGGCGACGTCGCCGGTATGACGGCTCGCCAGATGCGGCTCTTCCGGTGCAACGGCCCGCACGCCGACATCGCTTTGCCGGTGCGCCAGCGTCGCCCGGCGCTCGGAAACGGACATGTCGAGGCGGAACCCGTCGCGCTCGCTCCAGATCGCCTGGATGTTTTCGCAAACCAGCCAGGTCACCCAGGTACCGGCCATCAGCCGCACCACGGAGGCGCCATGCGCTTCCTGCCGCCAGCCATCGACCTTACGGACGACGGCATCCATCGCCTGCAACTGCTCGAAAAGAGCCTGGCCATCAGCTGTCAATCGATAGCCCGTCTGGCTGCGGACAAACAGTTGCCGCCCAATCCCCTGCTCAAGATCAAGCACCCGGCGGCCGACCGTGGCCGGGCTCAAACCATTGGCCTGCGCAGCGCCGGTCAATCCACCGTGGCGCGCGACAGCCAGAAATATCTGATAGGCATCCCAACTTATGTCTTTCATCAATGAAAAACATACTCCGGTTTCTTGCGTTTATAAACTGACTTTTGAAGCATAGGTTCGAGGCGTAAACGGAGCGCGGCTGAACCGCCGCCTCACCCCAAATTGAAGACAGCTGGCTGCAGGACACCCGGTCCGGCAAATGGCTTTCTGTTGCCGAAGGAGACTTGAACGATGCCAGAGATGATGGGAGTGGTTTTATGGGCGGACATGATAGCGAAGGACGCAAGCAAGCCGCACGAATTTCAGGAGTTGATCAACCGGAACCAGCTGTCCAACAGGATGTCCACCGCGCTGCGGCAGCTTTACCTGCGCTGGGTACGATAAAGCAACAAACAGAAAGCCCGGCGATACGAACGCCGGGCTTTCCTCGTTTGAACATCGTTGGATCAGGCGGCGCGACCCATCTGGCGCGCCGTACTCACCGGCTCCAGGCGGAACTGCTCGACCAGCATCATCAAGGTATCGGCCTGGTTGGCAAGTTCGCGGCTGGCGCTGGTTGCCTGATCGACCATGGTAGCGTTCTGCTGGGTCATCTGGTCCATCTGGTTGACGGAGCCGTTGACCTCATGCAGGGCAGCGGCCTGATCGCGGCTGGCGGTGGCGATCATTTCGACATGGCTGCTGACCGAGACGATCTGCTGGCTGATCGAGGCTAGAACCGCACCGGTCTGCTGGACCAGTTGCGACCCGGAATTCACCTCGTTGGCAGACTTGTTGATCAGGCCCTTGATCTCGCGGGCGGCTCCCGCCGAGCGCTGGGCGAGCTCGCGGACTTCCTGCGCAACCACCGCGAAACCCTTGCCCGCATCGCCGGCGCGCGCAGCCTCGATACCGGCATTCAGCGCCAGAAGGTTGGTCTGGAAGGCGATCTCGTCGATGACGTCGATGATCTGTTCGATCTGGCGCGAGGCATCCTCGATCCGCCCCATCGCAGCAATCGCGTTGCTGACGACAACTGCCGAGCTGTCGGCGCTCTTCTTGGTATGCGTGACAGCGATATTGGCCTCGTGGGCGCGTTCGGCCGATGAACGGACCGTAACGGTGATCTGGTCGACGGCAGCGGCGGTTTCTTCCAGTGACGCTGCCTGCGCCTCGGTGCGCTTCGATAGTGAATCGGCCGACGCATGCATGTCGTTGCCGCTACGCTGGATCGACAGCGCATGATTGCGGATCTGCAGGAGCGTGTCCTGCAGGCGGATCAGCGAGCCGTTAAAGTCCATGCGCAGCTGCTCGAGGCGGCCGGTGAATGGCGTTTCGATCTGCTGCGAAAGGTCGCCCTGCGCCAGGCGGCCGAGGCCGGCCGCAAGCTGGCTGACGGCGAAATCGATCTGGCTGTCGAGCGCGCGCTTTTCCGTGTCGTTGCGGGTGCGTTCGGCATCGGCCTGCGCGCGCTGCTCCTCGCTTTCGGCCTCGATGCGAACCTTGGACAGGGCATTTTCCTTGAAAATACCGAGCGCCCGGGCCATATCGCCAATCTCGTCGCGGCGGCCACCGCCATCGATCGAGGTATCAAGCGCACCGTCAGCCAGGCGGCGCATGGCGGCGGTGATCTGACCGATCGGGCCTTTCAGTGTTAGCACCAGCGCACCGCCGGCCAGAAGCGCGATCAGGATACCGGTGACGGTTGCGAAAACGGACACCTGGTTGGCCTTATCGCGCTCGACCGAAGCAGTGGTTTTCTGGCCTTCAGCAAAGGCCGTCAGCTGTCCCCAAATGTCATCGATTTCGGCGGCTGCGGTGCTGAATTCTGCTTGGCGGGCGGCGCTGCTGTCGACGAGCGCGGCGCTGTCTGCTTGCATTTTTTCCGTCACTGGCTTCACGGCAATGACGAGATTGTTGAAGAACGGCAAATCGCCAGCCGACTGGGCCAGACTCTGGATTTCCTGATTCATCAGGCTGAATTCGCGCATCAATCGCTCTTTGCCACCAGCATCTGTCTTCTCAAGGAAGCTCGCGGCGGCGATACGGATCGAGTAGACGGAGTTGACGATCGCACGGGTGCCCGAAAGGACGGCATTCGCCTTCACCAGTGCCGCGTCGAGCTTGCCGAAGGTCGCCGTTGCTTCACGCATCTTCAGACCTGCGGCGGTGTTGAGCTGTATGCTCGTCTGGCGGAAGCGAGCCATGAGCCTGCCGATCGAAGCAGCCGTTTCGTCGCTCTTGTCACCGCTGTCGACCAGCGTCTTGATCTCGCCGATGGTCGTCTTGAAAGTTTCTGAAACTGCCTTCTGGTTTTGCGGCAGTCCGGAGCTCATCTTGCGCAGAACCTTGGTCATGGCACCATAGGAATCGGCCGCTACCTTGATCTTGTCTTCGGCATTGGCGGCCTTTGCGAAACTCCCGTTGAAAGCAACGAGCGTGTCGCTGGACGAGATCAGGCGCTCTGCCTCGCGTAGCAGCGACTTGGCGGCCTCCTCGTCCTGACGGACGTTCTGTTCCATGGTCGTCGCTTCGTCGAGGATTTTCATCTGTGCGGCGAGCAGCAGTCGAAGGCTTCCATTCATGGACTGACGCAGGGTCACTTCCTGTTCGTAGAGCTTCCACAGGCCGTCGACCCGCGCACCGATCGTTGCGCTACCGCTCAAAGCCTGCTGAAGCTGACTGCGCCCCTTCTCGTCATCGACTTGTTCCAGCGTCCCCTCGAGAACCGCGCGCTGGGCTGTAATCTTCTCAAGCACCGCCTGGCGCGACTCTTCGGTCGTGTTCTTCAGGAAAGCGTTCATGCCGGCATAGACATCCTTGAAGCCGCTCAGCGACTGGAGAACGCTGTTGGAAATCTCCATCCGCCCCTGCAGCAGGCCGGACGCATACAGCCCGGTAATGCCGACGGCGCAAATGCTGACGACGAACGGCAGGATGAACAACAGCACCTTGGTCTGGATTTTGAAGCGGGCAAGAATCTTGTCGATGAACATGAACGCACCTTGGCTCGCAGCCTGCGTCCGCCCTCCTCAAGCCGTACAGGCTTCCCCGGTGCGCCAACAAGCTGGTGATTTAACTGAAAAATCATACGGCGCATTGCCGCCAGCCTGCCAGGCATTCATTGCATGATCCGCCGCCTTCCGGGGCTAAGATCACGGCAGGCTCCGTTGAAAAACGATCTTCAACGGCAACGATTAATATTTGAATAAATGCGATCTAAATCGTTTCAGATGTATTCTACCGCATATCGGCAGGTAAAGCGGCCGTGTGCGATTTTCACAAGACCATGCAGCAAAGCATCGGCGTACCATTGCCGCTGTCATTCCCAAGCGAAGTGAGATCGGACTGCTTAGAAGGACCAGAAAGACGGCAGAGCCACGAGTGCTGCAAGAGCGAACACGGCAATCACTGAAACGCGGATCAGCAAAGCCTTGCGCGCTGCGCTTTCATCGGCTTTCGCGATGGCGATTGCGCGGGCTGTGGAACGGCTGCGTGACTGATTCATGGCATCATGTCCTTTCGACCAAAACCAACAATAGACCCGGACGATCCGGACCGCTAGCCCACTTGATGTTGCGACCGCTCACGAAAGCGGAAAAATGTCACTTTTCTGAAACAATTCCTGAAAACTGCATCCTTGCCGCGCCGCAAAGCCGTTGAGCCAGCGTGTCAAACAGGTTCCGTCAGATGTCTTAACAAGTGCTGAAGCGGCCTGCGCTTTGTCCGGTTATGCCGCCTGCCCCGCCGAAAAGCCCGATGCCCAGGCCCATTGAAAATTATAGCCGCCGAGCCAGCCGGTGACATCGACACATTCGCCGATGAAATAGAGGCCGGGCACGTCGCGTGCCCGCATGGTGCGGGAATCGAGAGCCTTGGTATCGATACCGCCCAACGTTACCTCGGCGGTGCGGTAGCCTTCCGAGCCGGCGGGTGTGATGGCCCAATCCTTGATAGTGAGACAGAATGCATCGATGGCCTTGTCGGAGAGATCGGCGAGCGGCCGGTTGCTGAGGCCGGCGGTCTCCGTAAAGAACTGTGCCAACCTTTTTGGTAGAGCTTCGGCCAAAGCAGTCTGCAGTGCCTGACGGCCATTCTCCTTGCGCGCCGCCTTCAACAGAGCGGCGATATCGACATGCGGCAAGAGGTTGAGGCGGATATCACCGCCCTCGCGCCAGTAGGAGGATATCTGCAGGATGGCTGGACCGCTCAAGCCACGATGGGTGATCAGCAAGGCTTCCTCGAACATCGTCTTGCCACAGCGCACCTGCGCATCGACAGCAACGCCGGCAAGGGCATTCAGGCTCTCAAGCTGTGTTGGATCAAGCGTCAACGGCACCAGTCCCGGACGTGTTTCGACCAGAGGCAGACCGAACTGCTCGGCAATCTTATAGGCAAAACCGGTCGCGCCCATTTTCGGGATCGACTTGCCGCCGCTGGCAGCGATCAGCGATGAACAATCGATGGCCCCATCCGCCGTCACGATCCGGAAGCCGGACACGGTTTTGTCGACTGTCTGGACCTGTGCGCCAAGCCGCAGAACCGCGCGAGCCTCCTTCATCTCGGTCAGAAGCATGCGGATAATGTCCTTGGCGGTGTCGTCGCAGAACAGCTGGCCAAGCGTCTTTTCATGCCAGGCGATATTGTAGCGATCGACCAGACTGATGAAATCGTGCGGCGTATAACGCGCCAAGGCCGACTTGCAGAAATGCGGATTGGCGGAGAGAAAGTTCTTCGGGCTCGCATGGATATTGGTGAAGTTGCAGCGCCCGCCACCCGAAATACGGATCTTCTCGCCCGGCGCCTTGGCATGATCGAGCACAACGACGCGGCGGCCGCGCTTGCCCGCCTCGATCGCCGCCATCATGCCGGCGGCCCCTGCCCCGATTATCACCACGTCGAACTGTTCAGCCAAGACATCCATTCCCGTTTCAGTTTCCTTTCGAAGGCAAGGGCACCAAAGTCAATCGCTGTTGCTGCGATGAGCGCGAATACAGCCTGTACGGCGGCAAAAGTCCCGGTTTTCACCCTAGCCAATTGCCAAACTGTGGCTATGATGCCCCATCCGAACCCAAAACCGGTGATTTATGCCCGTCAGAAGAAATGCTGCCCAACCAACTGCAAGGACTGTCAAGAGCACGAAAATACCCGCCGCACTGCAATCTCCACGCGGAGTGAAAACCTGGAAGGAAGCCGCCGACTGGCTGAAGATTCGCGGTATCGAAGATATCGAATGCATCACACCTGATATTGCCGGCGTTCCGCGAGGCAAGATGATGCCGTCTTCGAAGTTTACCTCCAACACCTCCCTTGCACTGCCCTCGGCGATCTACCGCCACACGATTTCCGGCGAATATCCCGAAGAAACGGGCAACTTCCGATATGACAGCCGCGACAGCGACATCAAGCTGGTGCCCGACCTTTCGACCCTTTCGGTCGTTCCCTGGGAGAGTGACCCGACGGCGCAGGTGATCTGCGACATTGCGGGTTCGCAGGGCGAGAAGGTTCCCTATACCCCGCGCAACGTCCTGAAGCACGTTCTCGACCTCTATCACCAGAGGGGCTGGAAGCCGGTCGTCGCACCGGAAATCGAATTCTATCTGGTCGCCAAGAACGAGGACCCGGATTATCCGTTGCATCCGCCGAAGGGCCGCTCCGGACGCGCCATCCAGGGTGGACAGGGCTATTCGATCGCCGGCGTTAACGAATTCGACGAACTGATCGACGACATCTACCACTTCTCGGAAAAGCAGGGTCTCGAGATCGACACGCTGATCCACGAGGAAGGTCCGGCGCAGCTGGAAATCAATCTTCGCCATGGCGATCCGATCGAGCTTGCCGACCAGGTCTTCATGTTCAAGCGGACGATCCGCGAAGCGGCGCTGAAGCATGGCATCTATGCGACCTTCATGGCCAAGCCGATGCAGGCGCAGGCCGGTTCCGCCATGCACATCCACCAGTCCGTCATCGAAGTGAATACCGGCCGAAACCTGTTTTCCAATGCCGATGGCTCGCCGTCCAAGGAGTTCTTCTCCTTCATCGGCGGCATGCAGACGTTTGTCCCGAAGGCGCTGTCGATGATGGCCCCTTACGTGAACTCCTACCGGCGGCTGACGCCTGACATGTCGGCACCGGTCAACAACGCCTGGGGCTATGACAACCGGACGACGGCGTTTCGCATTCCCGTTTCGGAACCCGTCGCCCGGCGTGTCGAAAATCGCCTGCCAAGCTCGGACGCCAATCCTTACCTGGCGCTCGCGGCTTCGCTCGGCTGCGGTTATCTCGGCATCATTCAGGGACTGGAGCCATCGGCACCGGCGGACGCTTCGGCAGATAAAGGGACGATCGATCTGCCCCGGGGCCTGCTGGAAGCCGTGTCGCTGTTGGAGGCAGAACCAGCTTTTGCCGAGATCTTCAGCCCGGAATTCATCGCCATTTACGGCGGTGTGAAGCGGGGCGAGTTCGAAACCTTCATGCAGGTGATCAGCCCCTGGGAGCGCGAATACCTGCTTCTCAATGTCTGATCCGAAAGGTGCCGCCATGCCATGGCAAAGCCCGATCTCGCCGGGGATCTCCTGGTATGAGTCCAACATACCGGAGCGGCCGGAATATCCGGCCCTCTGCGGCTCGGTGGAGACCGATGTCGCCATAGTCGGCGGCGGCTTCACCGGTCTGCAAGCGGCGTACAATCTGGCGCTGAAGGGCGTTCGCGTTACGCTGATCGATGCCTGCCGCTTCGGCGACGGCGCGTCCGGCCGCAATGGCGGCCAGCTCGGCACCGGCCAGCGCTGGTCTCCCGAAGAGATGGAAGGAACGCTCGGCTTCGAACGGTCCAAGGCTTTGTTCGATCTGGCGGAGGACGCGAAGAAACACCTTCTCGACTTTGCATCCGTGCATGGCATCGATATCGAATATGTCGAGGGCCAGCTGAACGTCTGCCACAAGCAACGCCTCGAAAAAGAGTACCGCGAAAGCGTCGAGATCGCCGCTTCGCGCTATGGTTATGCGCACCAGAGCTTCATGGAACGGGACGAAACCTTGGCTCGGCTCGGCTCGGAGCGCTATCTGTTCGGCATCCGCGATACCGGCACCGGCCATATCCAGCCGATGAAACTGCTGGTCGGCCTGGCAAAACAGGCGGTTCTCGCCGGCGCCTCGCTGCATGAGCAGACCAAGGCGTTGAAGATCAACCAGGCCGGTGGCCGCGTCACCATCGAGACGGACAAGGGCACCATCCGCACCGACCGCGCCCTGATTGCCTGCAATGGCTATATCGGCAATCTCGAACCGGTGACCGCACGGCATGTCATGCCGATCCGCTCGTTCATCGGCGCCACCAAGGTTCTCAGCGATTTCCCCGATGTGCTGCCGGGCGGCGAAGCCGTTGCCGATTCGCGCTTCGTCGTGCGCTATTTTCGTAAGTCGCAGGACGGGCGATTATTGTTTGGCGGCCGCGAGGCCTATACCGCGGACAATCCGCTCGACATTTCCGACCATATTCGCCGCCAGATCAGTGAAATCTATCCGTCGCTGGCAAATATCGAGATGACCCATGCCTGGGGCGGTTCGGTCGGCATCACCCTGCCGCGACAGCCTTTCGTGCGCGAGGTCATGCCAGGCGTCACCTCGATCGGCGGCTATTCCGGCCATGGCGTCATGCTGTCAAACTATTGTGGCAAGCTCTATTCCGATATGGTGACCGGCAACCGCTCGGACCTCGACCTGTTCCGGGAGTTGAACATTCCGGCATTTCCGGGCGGCACGCGGTTCCGCTCCGTGCTTTTGTTCGTTGCACTCAGCTGGTATGCCTTGCGCGACAAGTTTTAAAAGCCGCACCTGAAAGGCGGACGAAACGCATTTTGTTGCGTCGCACCCTAGCGCTTTTAAATCGATTAGATTATACACTCCTCAGACCAGAACGAGATCGAGATTTCTCATGAGCAGCCAGATCATTCCTGTGGAACCCTTTGACTATGTGGTTTTCGGAGGCACCGGCGACCTTGCCGAGCGCAAATTGCTTCCTGCCCTTTATCATCGTCAGCTGGACGGCCAACTGAGCGACCCGACCCGTATCATCGGCGCATCACGCAGCGTGCTCAGCCACGAAGAATACCGCAAGTTTGCAACCGACGCCCTCAAGGAACATCTGAAGGCAGGCGAATACGATGAGGCGCAGGTCAAGATTTTCACCGACCGCCTGTTCTACATTCCCGTCGATGCCAAGTCGGACAATGGCTGGGACCAACTGAAGGCCCTTTTGGACGAAGGCAAGGAGCGCGTGCGCGCTTTCTATCTCGCTGTCGCCCCAGGGATTTTCGGCGATATCTCCGAAAAGATCCGCGACCACAAGCTGATCACCAAAATGACGCGCATCGTCGTCGAAAAGCCGATCGGCCGCGACCTTGCCTCGGCACTCGAGCTCAACGACACGATCGGCAAAGTGTTCAAGGAAGAACAGATCTTCCGCATCGACCATTATCTCGGCAAGGAAACCGTGCAGAACCTGATGGCTCTGCGCTTTGCCAACACGTTGTACGAACCGCTGTGGAACTCGTCCTACATCGATCATATCCAGATCACCGTTGCCGAGTCGGTCGGGCTGGAAAGCCGTGCCGGCTACTACGACAAGGCGGGCGCGCTGCGCGACATGGTGCAGAACCACATTTTGCAGCTTCTCTGCCTCGTGGCGATGGAAGTTCCGCCGTCGATGAACGCGGAAGCTGTGCGCGACGAAAAGCTGAAGGTGCTGCGCGCGCTGAAGCCGATCAACCCCAGCAATGTCGAGAAGATGACGGTTCGTGGCCAGTACAAGGCGGGCGCTTCGGCCGGCGGTGCGGTCAAGGGCTATCTTGAAGAGCTCGAAGGCGGCGTGTCCAACACCGAGACCTTCGTCGCCATCAAGGCTGAGATCAACAACTGGCGCTGGGCTGGCGTTCCCTTCTACATCCGTACCGGCAAGCGCATGGCCGGCCGTATGTCGGAAATCGTCATCAGCTTCAAACCGATCCCGCATTCGATCTTCGACGAGGCCGCCGGCCGGATCGCTGCCAACCAGCTGATCATCCGCCTGCAGCCGGACGAAGGCGTCAAGCAATCGCTGATGATCAAGGATCCCGGTCCGGGCGGCATGCGCCTGCGCAACGTCTCGCTCGACATGACATTCGCCGAAGCCTTCAATGCCCGCAGCGCCGACGCCTATGAGCGCCTGCTGCTCGACGTGGTGCGCAACAACCAGACGCTGTTCATGCGCCGCGACGAAGTCGAGGCCGCATGGCGCTGGGTCGATCCGATCCTGAAATCCTGGGAAGCCGTCAACCAGCAGGTCCAGGCCTATACGGCCGGCACCTGGGGACCGAGCCAGGCGATCGCGCTGATCGAGCGGGACGGCCGCACATGGCATGAAGTGATCTGAGGATAAGGCCATGACGGCTGCGATGCATACATTTGACGACGGAGCGGCCCTTGCGGACGGCTTGGCAGACGCGGTGGCGGTTGCCCTGTCGGCAGCGATTGCAGAGCGCGGCGAAGGCACCATCGCCGTCTCCGGCGGTTCGACGCCCAAGGCGTTCTTCAAGGCCCTGTCCGGCAAAGCTATCGACTGGCCGAAGGTCACCGTGACACTTGTCGATGAACGCTTCGTCGAGCCGGACAGCGACCGCTCGAACGAGAAGCTGGTTCGCGACAATCTGCTGATCAACGCGGCCGCAGCAGCAAAACTGCAGCCGCTCTACTATCCGGCGGCGACGGCCGAAGAAGCAGCAGCCGCTGCCACCAAGCAGACCGCCGCTCTCGGCTGTCCCTTCGACGTCGTCATTCTCGGCATGGGCGGCGACGGACATACGGCCTCGTTCTTTCCGGGCGGCTCGCGCCTTGCCGAGGCGCTTGATCCAGCCACGCCTCGCGGCGTGATGACGATGGAAGCCGATGGTGCGGGTGAACCGCGCCTGACATTTACATTCTCCAGCCTTCAGGATGCCCGACTTCTGGTGCTCCATATCGAGGGAACGGCCAAGAAGGACGTCCTTGCCAAGGCTGAAGCGCCCGGTGACGAGGCGGAGATGCCGATCCGGGCCATATTGCACCGGGCAGCCTCCCCGCTTCAGATCTACTGGGCACCCTAAAGCGGGTCGCGATCCTTCAGGATCGCTTCCTGCGTTTAGGTCTTTGATTATACGCATGTCGTTATCGCAAAACCGCTGCACACTTTTGCACGACATGCTTTAAGCCCGACATCCGGGGACCCAAGACCCGGATAACCGAAACCATGCAGACCACAGGGGTGCCGAACACTCCGGAACAGGATTGCCATGTCCGCCGACAGCCGTATTGCCGCGATCACCGCCCGCATCGTCGAACGCTCGAAACCCTATCGCGAGCCCTATCTGGCCCGCGTTCGCTCGGCAGCATCCAAGCGCGTCAACCGGTCGGTTCTCGGCTGCGGCAACCTTGCCCATGGCTTTGCCGTCTGTTCCCCCTTGGAAAAGGTGGCCCTTTCCGGCGACGAGGTGCTGAACCTTGGGATCATCACCTCCTACAATGACATGCTGTCGGCGCATCAGCCGTTCGAAACCTATCCGGCACTGATCCGCCAGGCGGCCCATGACGTTGGCGGCGTGGCGCAGGTGGCGGGCGGCGTTCCTGCCATGTGCGACGGTGTTACCCAAGGACAACCGGGCATGGAGCTTTCGCTGTTTTCCCGGGACCTGATTGCCATGGCTGCAGGCGTCGGCCTGTCGCACAACATGTTCGACTCCACCGTTTATCTCGGCGTCTGCGACAAGATCGTTCCCGGCCTGATGATCGCCGCCATGACCTTCGGCCATCTGCCTGCCGTGTTCATCCCAGCCGGTCCAATGACCACTGGCCTGCCGAACGACGAAAAGTCGCGCGTCCGCCAGCTGTTTGCCGAAGGCAAGGTCGGACGCGACGAACTGCTCGAAGCGGAATCGAAGTCCTACCATGGCCCGGGCACCTGTACCTTCTACGGCACCGCCAATTCCAACCAGATGCTGATGGAGATCATGGGCTTTCATCTGCCCGGCGCCTCCTTCATCAATCCGGGCACGCCGTTGCGCGACGCATTGACCCGGGAAGCCACCAAGCGCGCACTGGCGATCACCGCACTCGGCAACGAGTTCACGCCTGCCGGCGAAATGATCGACGAGCGCTCGATCGTCAACGGCGTTGTCGGCTTGCATGCGACGGGCGGCTCGACCAACCACACGATGCACCTCGTCGCCATGGCCCGTTCGGCCGGCATCGCGCTGACCTGGCAGGATATTTCGGAGCTTTCCGACATTATCCCGCTGCTCGCCCGCGTCTATCCGAACGGCCTTGCCGACGTGAACCATTTCCACGCGGCCGGTGGCATGGGTTACCTGATCAGCCAGCTTCTCAAGCATGGCCTGCTGCATAACGACGTCCGCACCGTTTTCGGCCAAGGGCTCGACGCCTATGCGATCGATGTCAAGCTGGGCGTAAACGGCACCGTCGCGCGCGAACCGGCGCCGGACGTCAGCCACGATCCCAAAGTGCTTTCGACCGTCGAACATCCCTTCCAGCATTCCGGCGGCCTGAAGATGCTGACCGGCAACCTTGGCAAGGCCGTCATCAAGATTTCGGCGGTCAAGCCGGAGCGCCATGTTATTGAAGCACCGGCCAAGATTTTCCACGATCAGTCGGAACTGCAGACGGCCTTCAAGGAAGGCAAGCTCGAGGGCGACTTCATTGCCGTCGTCCGCTTCCAGGGGCCGAAGGCCAACGGCATGCCGGAATTGCACAAGTTGACCACGGTGCTCGGCATCCTGCAAGACCGCGGCCAGACCGTGGCACTCGTCACCGACGGCCGCATGTCCGGCGCTTCCGGCAAGGTGCCGTCGGCCATCCACATGACGCCGGAAGCAAAGGATGGCGGGCCGATCTCCAAGATCCGCGAAGGCGACATCATTCGGCTGGATGCCATCCACGGGACGATCCAGGTGCTTGTCGATGCCGCCGAGCTAGCCGGCCGGGCCCCGGCCGAAGCCGATCTGTCGGACAATGAATTCGGCATGGGCCGCGAGCTGTTCGCCCCGTTCCGCGCGGCAACGGGCTCCGCCGATCACGGCGCCAGCGTCTTCTTTCACTGAACTCAAAAGCCCTCGATGGAAAATCTGGGGCTTTTTCGTGAACGCTTGATCAGGGTAGCGGCCCCGGATGCATATCGCTCCGGCCATCATAGCGTTCGATGTTCAGCTCGAAAATATCAATGCCCTCGATACACCGGGCATTCACAGACACCCGCTCACCGGGATAACCGCTGCGCATCAGGGCCACGCCGCAGGTCGGGCAGAAATGGTGCCCCTCTGTAATGCAGCGCCAGACATAGGTGGACATGCGCCGCTTTTCGCTGATAAGCGTCACCTTGCTCGCGGATATTTTCCAATGCAGGAAGCCGGAACGCCGGCAAGTCGAGCAGTTGCATTCGACGACCTCGGAAATCTCGTCATCGACTTCAAGGCACAGATCACCACAATGACATGAAAGGCGATAGGGTCGGTTCATCGGCACTTTTCTCGCTTCTCTCGCTCAAACCCTATCAATCCGCCTCTCGCCTTCGAAGTCAAGCGGAGGTCACGACGATGCGTGCATGGTTTTCCCAAGAGAAAAACAGAGCGCGCAACCATGGCGACAGGAGGAAGAAATCAACTGTAGATGTCGAGTACGCGGTTGCGGTGGTTCGGGTGCGTCGAATAGACGAAAATGCGGTTGAGATCACGCTCGGACATCAGTCGCAGGAAGCGCGCTTCGATGATGTTGTTGGCATGCACGCGCTTGACGATGCAGCCGACCATGCCGATGCGGGCACTGGGAACATCGAGATAGAAATTCTGCGGCAGCTTGAATTGCGTGGCGATGCCTATAACAGCACTGCTTTTCGATATTTTCAAGAGTTCGCAGCGGCGCGAGGTGAGGTTAAGCATGCCGTTTTCGGTGTACTCGATCCGGGCATCATTGCGCGTGTCCTCCATCGGGAAATTGGCTTCCCGATCGTACATGAAGGACTCTTCCTTGCTGAGATATGTCGGTCTATCGGATGCCTGTCCCCGCATCTTTCTGCTCCATGCCCTTTGTTTTTTGAAACATTAGCGGCGGAGATTTAACAGAGCGTGAGTCAGTGACCGATTCTGACACAACACGCGTAAAAAAACCGCCCAGACCTGCAGCCCAGGCGGGTTTTAAACATTCCGCCCCGTTCTACGTCCGGTAGCTTTTTCCGCCCGCATCGAAAAGATGCAGCTTTGCCTTATCGGCGGTGAAGCGCACCTTCTCGCCGCGCTTGATGTCGAGGATACCCGGCACCTTGGCGATGATCGGCTCGTTGGCAACCAGCCCTTCGATATAGAGCAGCGTCACTTCGCCCAGGGCCTCGATGATGGCGACAGTGCCTTCGAACAGGAAGCTGTCGCCGGTCGAGACGCGCAGGTCTTCCGGCCGCACGCCGAAGCTTGCCGCCTTGCCGTTTTCGGAAGCCGCGGTCGGAATATCGAGAACATCCGTCTTGCCGCCAGGCAATTCCACCGTGGTCTCAGCTCCGGTTCCAACGATCTTGGCCGGAATGATATTCATCGCCGGCGAGCCGATGAAGCGGGCGACAAAGAGGTTGGCCGGACGCTCATAGAGTTCCAGCGGCGGGCCGACCTGCTCGATATGACCGGCGGAGAGCACGACGATGCGGTCGGCAAGCGTCATCGCCTCCACCTGGTCGTGGGTCACGTAGATCATCGTCGTATCCGGCATGGATTCGTTCAGCTTGGCGATCTCGATGCGGGTGGCAACACGCAGCGCTGCATCGAGGTTCGACAATGGCTCGTCAAACAGGAAGACTTTCGGATCGCGGCAGATGGCCCGGCCGATGGCAACGCGCTGGCGCTGGCCGCCGGAGAGCGCCTTGGGCAAACGGTCGAGATATGCGGTCAGTTGCAGAATATCGGCGGCGGCGCGAACGCGGCGGTCGATCTCTTCCTTGGATTCCTTGGCGATGCGCATGCCGAAGGCCATGTTGTCATAAACGGTCATATGCGGATAAAGCGCATAGGACTGGAAGACCATGGCGATGCCGCGCTGCGATGGCGGCACCTCGTTGACCAACCGCTCGGCGATATACATTTCGCCGCCGGAGATTTCCTCAAGGCCGGCGATCATCCGCAACAGCGTCGACTTTCCGCAGCCGGACGGTCCGACGAAGACGACGAACTCGCCCTGCTTGATATCCAGATCGATGCCATGGATGACATCCACCGCGCCATAGGACTTGCGGATATTCTTCAGTTGCAAACCTGCCATGTCATCCTCCCCTTCATTCTCTCGTTTTTCGCCGGCTCCTTATTCATTGGAACCGGTTTGATCTCATTCATTCGACCTGGGCGAAAAAGCCGCTCCAGGCCGGTATCGTGATGGTGCCGCCGTTCAATGCCGATCCGAAGCCATGACCTTCCAGCACGTCGAGTTTTTCAACCGGGCGCTCGGTGGTGACAGGCTCGGCACTCATATTGAACAGGCACAGGATCGTCTCGTTGCCGAATTTGCGCTCGAAACCGAGCAGCGGCGCCGGGTAAGGGCGAAACTCGATCTCACCCTTGGCAAGGGCCGGATGCTGCTTGCGGAATGTCAGAAACCGCCGGTAATGGTTGAGCACCGAATTCGGGTCCGACTGCTGTTCGGAAACGGCGCGGCCGAGATGTTCCTTCGGCACCGGCAGCCAGGGCTTTCCCTCACCGAAGCCGCCATTGACGGCGTTCTTGTCCCAGACCATCGGCGTACGGCAGCCGTCGCGGCCCTTGAAGTCGGGCCAGAACTGGATGCCGTAGGGATCCTGCAGGTCTTCGAAGGCGAGATCGGCTTCCGTCAGGCCAAGCTCTTCGCCCTGATAGATACAGACGGAGCCACGCAGGGTCATCAGCAGGCTGGCGAGGAACTTCGCATGCGCCTGATGATCTGCGATACCCTGGCCCCAGCGGGTAACGTGGCGCACGACGTCATGGTTGGAAAACGCCCAGCAGGCCCAGCCTTCCGGTGCGGCACGGGCAAAATCATGCAGAACCTGCGCGACGCTCGACGGCGTCAACGGATCGGGCGCCAGGAATTCAAAGGCGTAGCACATATGCATCTTGTCGTTGCCGGACGTATATTGCCCGGCAATCTCGAGGCCGATCTGGCTGTCGCCGACTTCGCCGACGGCGGCGATTGCCGGGAATTCATTCATGACAGCGCGGAAACGCTTGAGGAATTCGAGATTTTCAGGCCGGTTTTTGTCGTAGAGATGTTCCTGATAATTGTACGGATTGACCGCCGGTGCCGTATTGGCATTGCGGCGCTCCGGCGCCAGCGCCGGGTTGTCGCGCAGTTCCAGATCGTGGAAGTAGAAATTGATCGTATCCAGCCGGAAACCATCGACGCCGCGTTCCAGCCAGAAGCGTTCGACGGCCAGAAGTGCGTTCTGAACCTCGGGATTGTGCAGGTTGAGATCCGGTTGCGAGGTCAGGAAGTTGTGCATGTAATATTGCAGGCGTGTCGGATCCCATTGCCAGGCCGAGCCGCCGAAGATCGACATCCAGTTGTTCGGCGGCGTGCCGTCCGGCTTGGAATCGGACCAGACATACCAGTCTGCCTTCGGGTTGAAGCGACTGGAACGGCTTTCGACAAACCACGGATGCTGGTCCGAGGTATGAGACAGAACCAGATCGATCATCACCCGGATGCCGAGGCGGTGGGCCTCGGCGATCAACGCGTCAAAATCGGCAAGCAGACCGAAGATCGGATCGACGCCGGTATAGTTCGATACGTCATAGCCGAAATCCTTCATCGGCGACGTGAAGAACGGCGAGATCCAAATCGCATCGACGCCGAGCGAGGCGACATGCGGCAGGCGGGCAGTAATGCCCTTCAGGTCGCCGATGCCGTCGCCGTTCGAATCCTGGTAGGAGCGCGGATAGATCTGGTAGATCACCGCGCCACGCCACCAGTCCTGGTCGGCCTGCAATGTGGAACCACTTGCCTGGGTCATGCTCGTATTCATTCCTGTAGACGTCCTTGTACTATCGAAAAGTCTCAGCCGCCCTTGACCGATCCTGCCAGCAGGCCACGCACCAGGTAGCGCTGCAGAGTGAAGAAGACGATCAGGGGCACGATGATGGTGATGAAGGCCGAGGCCGTGAGGATTTCCCAGTTGCCGCCGCGCGAGCCGAGCAGGTTGACCAGACGGCCGGTGAGCACCAGCTCGTCGTTGCCGGTTCCCAGGAACACCATGGCGACCAGAAGATCGTTCCAGGTCCAGAGGAACTGGAAGATCGAGAACGACGCCAGCGCCGGGAAGGACAGAGGCAGGATGATCTTGATGAAGATGTCGAAATCGCTGGCGCCATCGACGCGGGCCGATTCCATGATTTCGCGTGGCAGGCCGGCCATGTAGTTGCGCAGCAGATAGATGGCGAGCGGCAGGCCGAAGCCCATATGCGCCAGCCAGATGCCGACATAGGTCTTGGCCGGAACACCGAGAAACGCACCGACGCCATTGTAGAGTTTCAACAGCGGGATCAGCGACATCTGCAAGGGCACGACCAGAAGGCCGACGACCACGGCGATCAGGATTGCCCGGCCGGGAAACTTCATCCAGGCCAATGCGTAAGCAGCAAAGGCTGCGACGAGGATCGGGATGATCGTGGCGGGAATGGCGACGGTCAGCGAGTTGATGAAAGACGAACCGATGCCGGCGGCGCGCATGACTTCACGATAATTGTCGAAGGTGAAGCGTGGCGGGACGGCGGCGGTATAGAAGATACGCTGGCCGCGCGAGCCGTCCATGCGGGTCGGCGAAACGATCTCGTAACTGCCGTCGTCCTTGACGGTCAATGTCTGGCCGTCGCCGATGTCGGCGACCGCGCCGGCCGCGAATGCAGTGGGCTGCAGGGGCCGGAAACCGAAGGCCGAAACCTTCGCATTCCTGCTCTCCAGAAGATTGCCCGCGATGACGAACTTGCCGTCACGTTCGACCTGCTCGTCGGGCGGGGCAGCGCGGCCGGTCAGGTTCTGCGACGACGTGGAAAGAGCCGTCCACCAGCCGGACACGGCAAGCTGGTCCTTGTCGCGCAGCGACGAAATCAACAGGCCGGCGGTTGGCAGGGTCCAGAGGACGACGAGCAGGATGACGGAAATATGGACAACCCAGACCAGTGGCGAGCGGGAAGAAGCAATCATCTCAGTGGCCCTCCATTTCCTTGGCAGCGTTGCGGATGTTCCAGATCATGATCGGGATCACCAGCACCATGATGATGACGGCGATCGCGGCGCCGCGGCCGAAGTCACCGCCACCGCGGAACATCCAGTCGAACATCAGATTGGCGAGAACCTGGCTTTGCCACTGCCCGTTGGTCATGGCGAGCACGATATCGAAGACCTTGAGCACCAGGATGGTGATGGTGGTCCAGACGACGGCGATCGTGCCCCACATTTGCGGGATCATGATCTTGAAGAAAATCTGCAATCCGTTGGCGCCGTCGATGACGGCCGCCTCGATGGTTTCTTCCGGGATGCCGCGCAGGGCGGCTGACAGGATGACCATGGCAAAGCCGGTCTGGATCCAGATCAGGATCACCATCAGGAAGAAATTGTTCCAGAAGGGCAGCGTCACCCAGGCCTCCGGGGTGCCGCCGAAATAGACGACGACGGCGTTCAGGAGGCCGATCTGAGCGGTGCCTTCGGCGCGGTAGTCGTAGATGAATTTCCAGATGACCGAGGCGCCGACGAAGGAGATCGCCATCGGCATGAAGATCAGCGTCTTGGCGATATTTCCCCACCAGATGCGATCGGTCAGGGCTGCAATGATCAGGCCGAAGAACGTCGCTGCTGCCGGCACAACCAGCAGCCAGAGGAAATTGTTGTAGATCGACTGGCGGAATTCGCCGTCGTTGAACATCCAGATGAAATTGTTCAGGCCGACGAAATTCTCGCCCGCCCTGTCATGCAGACTGAGCCAGACGGAGGCGATCACCGGATAGATCAGGTAAATGGTCAGCGACAACAGCGCCGGACCGAGGAAAAGCCATGGCCGGATGGCATTGGTGATGCGCAGGTTGCGCGAGGCGACCGGTCCCGTCAAACCCTTGGATGGAAAGAGCTTGTCAAGGATCCAGTTCGTGCCGAAGAAATAGGCGGCGCAGCCGAGAACCCCGGTGGCCATCGTGGCGATGGCGAATATCAACTGCTGCATGGCAACTTCCTCCCCCAGGAATGTAAGGCCGGATACGCGGCCTGCCTGCCCTTGTTGCGTCAGTATCCCGGCCTTTCGGGAGATCACACGCGACCAGAATAGTCACACCGTTTGTTCTGCCCCAGCCGGATGTGCGGCTGGCAAGGGTGTGTTCATTCAAAAGGGCTTCTTGTGTCAGCTTTCCCCGAGCCGTTCCACCGCACCCACTCTACCGAGCGGAAGGGCAGGCGGCATTTCAGGCCCGGCAGTCTTTTGATTTTGGCTCCGGGATATTTCGCCCGGAGCCGCTTTTCGATGAACAGGCAGGCGATCCTACTTGATCGAATCCCATGCCTTCTGGATGCCGTCAGAGACGTCCTTGGCCGACTTGCCGCCGACATAATCGACCATGCCGGTCCAGAATGCGCCGGCGCCGATCTTGCCGGGCATCAGGTCGGAACCGTCAAAGCGGAAAGTGGTGGCGTTCAGCAGGATTTCGCCCTGCTTCTTCATCGGGCCATTGGCATAGGCATCCTTGTTGGCGCTTTTCAACGGCGTCAGGAAGCTCGACTGAGCCATCCAGACTTCATGCGCGATCGGCGTTTCGAGGAACTCGATGAAGGCGCGAGCCGCCGGGGTGTCCTTGGTGATCATCGCCAGCGTACCGGCGCCGAGCACCGGATTGCCGAGGTCCGGTTTGCTGGCGTAAGGCGGCATGTAGAAGAAGTCCGCGTCTTCGCCGACCTTGGTGCCTTCCGGGAAAAACGATGGAATGAACGATGCCTGATGGTGCAGGTAGCACTTCGGCGGCGAGGCAAACAGACCCTTCGGGCTGTCGCGGAAGTCGGCGGAAGCAACGGCTGCTGCACCGCCATCGACATTCTTGTCGTTCTTGGCAAACCAGCCGAATTCATCGATGGCGCCGACGACGGCCGGATCGTTGAACGGGATCGCGTTGGTGACCCACTTGTCATAGACGTCGGCCGGCTGCGTGCGCAGCATCATGTCCTCGACCCAGTCGGTGGCCGGCCAGCCGGTCGCACCGCCGGAACCCAGACCAATGCACCACGGCGTGCCGCCATCGGCGACGATTTTTTCCGTCAGGGCCTTCAGCTCTTCCATGGTCTTCGGAACTTCATAGCCCGAATCCTCGAAATTTTCCGGCACGTACCAGACCAGCGACTTCACGTCGATCTTGTAGGGGAATGCGTAGAGTTCCTTCTTGCCGTCCTTGCCGGCATAGGTCGACAGATCGACCCAGGACTGGCCAGCGGCATAATTGTCGAGCAGCCACTTCTGGGTCTTTTCGCCAAGCGGTGTCAGGTAACCCTTCGACGCCAGATCGGCGATCAGGCCCGGCTGCGGCAGGATGGCGACATCCGGGGGACTGCCGGCCTGGGTGTCGATGACGATCTGCTGTTCGTAGTTTTCGGACGAGGAATATTTCACCTCGACGCCGGTCGCGTCGCGGAAATAGTCGAGCATGGACTCGGCCAGCGCTTCGTCTTCACCGCGCCATGGACCAAAGATGGTCAGCGTCTGACCCTTCAGGTCATGGCTCTTCTTGAACTCTTCGAAGCTTGCCCAGTTGAACTTGGAATCTTCGCCCGGCTTGAATTTCAGTTCGGCCGCATGCGTGGCTCCTGCCACAAGCGCAAGCGCCGCCACTCCCAACAAGAATGTTCTCTTCACGTCATTTCCTCCCAAGAAAGACCCGACTCATTGATGCCGGGCGAACACCACAGCGCCGCCAAAATTCAAAGCGCTTTGAGTTTGCTAACAAACCATTGCGATAGGTATCAAGTCAAGAGCTTTCCCGCAACGGTCGAACAAAGGCCTCTTTCCTGCAGTGCAGCGAAGGTTTGCGCTGCACTGAAGCTGATTTTTCTGGTTGATGAGCAAAGCCGATGATACAAAATTCGTCGCGCATGAAGATTGAAAGCAAAAACAAAATAAAAATCAAAGCGCTTTGGGAGTGCGCGCTTGTCATGAACGTGAATTTGAAGCAGCTGGCGGAGATGTTGGGCCTGTCGCAAACGACAGTCAGCCGGGCGCTCAACGGCTATCCGGAAGTCAACGCCGAAACGCGCCAGCGAGTCCTGAATGCCGTGCGCGAAACCGGCTATCGGCCGAACCGCGCCGCCCAAAGGCTGGCGACAGGCCGGGCCGGATCGATCGGACTGGTGATGCCGATCGCCCGGGGCATCGATTCCGACGTGCATTTCGGCGAATTTCTGGCCGGGCTCGGTGAAGAATCCGTCCGGCACGATTTTCATTTCGTCATCAATCCGAGCGCACCCGACGACGAGGAATCCACTTTCAAGCGGCTGGCCGCCAGCGGCAATGTCGATGCGCTGTTTCTCGCCTATGTGCGTGCCAACGATCCACGCATCGCCATGCTGAAATCTCTGTCGATCCCGTTCGTCGTCCATGGCCGGGCGATCGACCAGCCGGCCGATTATCCGTTTCTGGATATCGACAATACCGGCGCCTTCTATGATGCGACCCGCCTGCTTATCCAGTTGGGACACCGGCGCATCGCGCTGATCAACGGGCCGGGAAACCTGACCTTCTCCGTTCGCCGCATGAAGGGAATGCGGCGCGCGCTTGAAGAAAACGGGCTGCAGTTCGATGAAGGCCTGGTCCAGAATTCACTGATGACCGACGAATACGGCCACCGCGCCATGCAGCAATTCCTGGAGCGGGATCAGCCTCCAACGGCCGTTCTCTGCTCCAGTACCGTGATCGCGCTTGGCGCCGTCAGGGCGATCAACAGGGCGGGTCTGCAGATGGGCGAGGATATCTCGCTGATCGCTCATGACGACGTGCTGCCGATGCTGAAGCCTGAGAACTTCAGCGTGCCGCTGACGACGACGCGCTCATCCCTGCGCGCAGCCGGCGCCAGGATCGCCACCCGGCTGATTTCCCGCATTCTCAAGACAGGCGACTATCCGGAACAGGAACTGTGGCGCACAGAACTGATCGTCAGGGCCTCGACAGGCCCTGCCCCGAAATCTTAGGGCTGCGGCCCTCAGCCCGATCAGAACTTCGGCGCGACCTTGCCAGCCTTGCGATAGGCGGCAATCACCGTGTTGGCCATCAGCATCGCGATGGTCATCGGACCGACACCACCCGGTACAGGCGTGATGACGGCTGCCACCTTGGCGCATTCCTCAAAGGCGACATCGCCGACCAGACGGGACTTGCCCTCGCCCTTTTCCGGCGCCGCGATGCGGTTGATGCCGACATCGATGACGGTGGCGCCGGGCTTGATCCAATCGGCCTTGACCATTTCCGGACGGCCGACGGCGGCGACCAGGATATCGGCGTTGTGGCAGACGGCGGCCAAGTCCTTGGTGCGCGAATGGGCGATGGTCACCGTCGCATTGGCGGCCAGCAGCAGCTGTGCCATCGGCTTGCCGAACAGGTTGGAGCGGCCGATGACGACGGCGTTGAGGCCTGACAGGTCCTCGCCATGCGTGCGCTTGACGAAGACCATGGCGCCGGCCGGGGTGCAGGATACGAGGCCGCCATCGAGATCGCCGGTCGCCAGCTTGCCGGCATTGACGACATGAAGGCCGTCAACATCCTTTTCCGGCAGGATGGACTGGATGATGGCTTCCGAATTGAAATGTTTCGGCAGAGGCAACTGCACGAGAATGCCGTGAAGCGTTTCGTCCTTGTTGAGTGTCTGGACCAGAGCGGCCAGCTCTTCCTGCGTCGTCTCTTCCGGCAGCGTGTGCTGGACCGAGGTGAAGCCGCACTCCTTGGCCATCTTGCTCTTGGAAGAGACGTAGGCGTGGCTTGCCGGGTCGTTTCCGACGATGACGACGGCGAGACCGGTCTTGACGCCGGTCTGTTCGGTCAATGCCTGCGATGCGGTTTTCACGGCATCGATCACCGACGCTGCAACTTCTCTGCCATCAATCACGGTCGTCACGGTGTTCTCCCAGATTCTCGTTTGTTCTGTTCAGTCTAGTTTCAGCAAAAAATAGCGGTGGCCTCAATGCGTCCTATGCTGTTCAGATCGAATAAATTCAAGGCAGGACCAATGATGGCAGTGCGAAAACACCGTTGCGGCCCGATTTTCTTGCATTTCTGAGAAGATGGGCCGCGCTCGCCGCCGCCTGGATGCGAGACCGCTAATAGCGGCCGCCGGCCCGCAGCTTCGTATAGTGTTCGACGCGGTAGCGCAGGGCGCGCAGGTTTTCCTGAACGTGAGCGATGCCGCTATCGTCAGCGTCCTTCTCCTGCATCTCGCGCAGATAATCCCTCAGATCGGGCGGTGTCGTGTCCTGACGCTGAGGAAAGACGGAGAGAGCCGCAGCAGAGGCAGCCGCGTGATGAGCCGAGGGCATAAGCGGCCGGTATTCCGCAGTTGCCGGAGGAGATTCAACGGCATGGCGCTGCGTTCCCGCACCATCCGGATGATGATCGTCCCTGCCCGGCGGATCGCGTTGCGGAGTGGCCGCGACCGTACGGTTCGACCGTTGGAGAAGATCCTTGAGGCTGCGATAGGCACCGAGCATGACACCCAGTCCGACGCCTGCCATGAAGCCGGCGATCATACCGCCAATCGCGATCAGCTTGCGCGAAGGTCCGGCTGACTGCAACGGTGGTTCCGCCGAGGAAATCACCCGGATATTCTTTGAGGTCAGCTTTTCCTCCTGGCCAGTTTCGCTTGCCCGCTTCAGGAAGGATTCGTAGATCATCCGCGTCGCATTGGCCTTACGCTCCAGCTCGCGCAATTCGATGAAGCTGGCCGACGAATTGACCTGCTGCGCCTTCAAGACAGCCAGCTGCTGAATCAAGTCCTTCTCGGTCCGGATGGCCCTGTCCAGTTCGGTCTGCGCGGCCGCTTCGATGCGGCGGAGTTCGTTGCCGATTTCCGAACGTGCGACCTCCAGCGACTGGACGGCCGCAAGTCTCTGCGGATGCCGGGGACCAAGGCTTGCATCCAGTGCGCCCAACTGTGCACGGGCTTGGGAATATTGCTTGCGCAGTTCCTGCAGCGCAACCGAGCTGAGTTCTTCCGGGAACGCGCCGGTGAGCACATCATCCAGCCGGGTCTTTGTGACGACCTCGACTTTCGCCCTCGCATCGGCGATACGGTTTCGCACGGCGCCGACCTGATCGTTTAGGGAAAACAATTGCTTGTCTGAAATCAGCTCACCACCGGCGCCAACGATATCATGGTCAGCCTTGTATTTCTCGACCGCATTTTCAGCCATATCGAGCTCTGTCTGAAGCTCCTTCAGGCGGCTGTCGAGAGCAGCGGTGGTCCGCTGGAAGAACCCGGATTGGGCTGCCTGTTCCTCGTTCAGGAAGGTGGTCACCAAGCGATTGGCGATCAGCGCCGATTTTGCCGGGTCCCGGCTTTTCACATCGACTGTGACGATGAAGGTCTTCGGATCACGTGACACCGTTACCGCGTTGCTTAGTTTTTCCAGCGTCTGCGGGCTGACCCCGGATGCAGGCATAGGCTGCGCCTTGCGGGGGGAGAAGATTTCGCGGATGAGGCCGATCCCGGCTGAAAGGCCGCCTCTGCCGGCGGAGGCGCCACCGAATTCCGGATCACGATCGAGCCCCATGTCGAGGGCAACCTTTTCCAGAACCGTTCGGGAACGCAACACTTCCAACTGACTGTCAACCAGGGCCAGGATCGCTTCGGTCGCCAGGCTTTCCTTGGATAGATCGGAATCCGTCAACCGCACTTCGCGCGGATCGACGTAGAGCTTGCTTTCGGCCACATAGACACTTGGTGTCGACATCGCGATGAGCACTCCGCCGACAGCACCAACAATTGTCAGGACCACGATGATTTTTCGCACCTGCCAGACGGAGGTCAGGATCGTCGTGAGATCGATCAGCGGCCGGTCCCGTTGCTCTGTATAGGATTCGGAATTGGCCGCAGGAACGTAGGCAGGCGCGTCTGGAACTTCGGAAGTCCGCGCTGGCTCGGTCTTGCTGCTCTTGAACCAACCCAAAAGGCGGGCAGTTATTTTCTCAGAAACCGCTGCTTCGGGCAGGCGGACCGGTTGCGTCCCATCGACGGGCGATTTCGGTTTGACAGCGGGACCGCCCAACCGATTCAATAACTCGTTTGCATTACGCGCGACGGGAGCAGCGGCACGAGCCGATGTCCTTGAACGCAACAATCCGTCGCGCTCAATCGATGCCCGATCGAAGAGGGGCTGGCGAGCCACGGTCCGCTTGTTATCTTCCGGATCAAACATCAATGCCTGCAAACACCCGTAACCGGGCAAAGTGACTAGTTATGAATGAAGCTTAAGTTTTTGTGGCAAACAAACCGTTAACAAGTTGCGGTTACCTCGCTTGCAATCAAGAACAACCTGCAATCTCAAACTGCTCATTAAGCTTTACCGGTTAGAAACGGGACTGACCATTCGGACCCCACTCGTGATCGATTTTGCAAAGACCCTCTACGCGCGCCATAGCAGCGTCATTCACGCCTATATCTCGATGACAAGCGGGTCGGCGGGCAGGCTTGTGCTGTCGCTGGTCTATTTCATCTGTATCGCCAACGGGCTTTCGATCGCCGAGTTCGGTCTTTTTGCCACCGCATCCGCAGCCGGCATCATGATTTCACGCGTGCTCGCCTTCGGCTTCATGTCACCGCTCTATCGCGTTGCCACCGTCAAGCCGCTGCTGGTGGGTACCTATAGTGCCGGGTTTGCCGCCGGCGCCCTGTTGTCGCTGCCATTGATCGCAGTTCTCTGTCTTGCGGTTTACTATGCTGTTTTCGCCCGCGATATCGGGCTTCCGGTTTTCCTCGGTTTCATGGCCGCCGAAATCATATGCTGGCGTGGGCTGGAGGTCGTGGTCATTGTCCTCAACGGGCTCGGGCGCTTTGGCCGGGCTGCCCTGCTTGTGATCATCGGAACGGGCATCCGGACCGCGGCAGCGCTGGCGTTTTCGCTGCTGCATTTCGCTTCGCTCGGGACATGGTCGCTGTTTTATCTCGGGGCCAACGTACTTGCCCTCTTGATCGCGGTCATCTGGTTTTATCCGAAGGTACGGTTGCGCTGGCGCCTACACCTTTATATCCGACGCTGGGGAGATTCGGTTTCGGTCGCCGGTGCCGAGGTGCTGTTCTATATCCAGTCGGAGTTCGACAAGATCGCAGTCCTCGCAATCGGCGGGCCGGAAGTCTCCGGGGTCTACGCGATCATCATGCGGCTTGCCGACCTTACGGCGTTGCCGGTACGTTCGTTCAACACGCTGCTGGTTCAGAAGATCATGCGGGTGCCCGGTACCATCTCGTCCTGGCGTACCCGGCTGACAATCGAAGCCCTGGTGGCGGCCATATCTTTCCTGGCAATCGCTGCCATGGCAATCTATCTCTGGATTTTTCCGTATGGGCTTGGAAACAACGTCGCTCAGGCCGCGTCCTATCTTATGGCCGTCCTTCTCGTGCCCTCGTTCCGCAACCTGATCGAGTATCACTCGGAATTGCTCTATGCGACGGGCCGCACCGTGCGCCGGATGACCAATCTGGTGATTGCCGGGATCGTCAAGGTCGCCTTGCTCACCGCCGTCTTCAAGACAAGTACGGACACCGCCTATTGGGCACCCCTGCTGAACGGCGTCTATCTGGCGCTCTACGTCGCATCCTTCGCCCTCACCTACAGCGCGCTCCGCCGTGAAAAGGGCCGCGTCATCTAAGCAGTATCACGCGGCGCGTTCGAGGACGACGTTGCGGATATCGGCGAGATCATGGCCGACGAAGGACTGAACGCCGATGCCGATCTGGTGTGGTGCCATTTCGCGCATGAAATGCCTCAGCCCGCTGATATCACGCGCATAACTGTCGTCGAACCACAGGACGTGGCAGAGCCCATCGGGCGAAGCAGCATGGCCCTTGCCCATCAATACCTCATCGACGAAACGGCCATAGATGGTGCATTCCGAGAATTGCCGTGACCGGATGATGGCGCGGATCCAACTGCGGCCATGCAGCGCTTCGACATGATCGAGCAGCGCACGGCAACTATCGGTGCGCCAGGCGATCAATGTGTTGATATAATCGTTGGCCGGCAGGCTATAGGGGCCGATGCCGAGCAGGCGGTCGGAATGGGCAAGCCATTCGAGATGATTGGAGCGCATGCGCTCGCCTATCCCGCCATCCTTGCGATAGTGGGTCAACCGGTCGCCCTGCCACAGGCTTGCCGGATCGAAGTCACGCAGGATGACCACATCGGAATCAACGGCAAACATCGCCGCCTCTTCGATATGCCGGGACAAGGCCAGACGGCGCAGCTGCTGAACGTGCCAGCCGCGCAAAGGCAGGCTGTATGGACTGACCCAGAGCTTGCGGCGCCCTGCCGACATCGGATCGGGAATGGCGCGCAACCACCAAGGCAACAAATCGCTCTCACTGATGACTTGCCGGCGCGTGCCTTCCAACTGCCGGAACAGCGCGACGTCGAAGGCGGCGACGAGCAGATAATGGACCCAATCGCCTTTCAGGCGCATGTCCATGCTCTCGCACAGCAGACGGCAACGCTCAAAATCATTGGCGTAGGAGGCTGTAACGACGGCTGTGCGCATCATGGTTTCCGTCAGAACGATCGTGATCCGGCACGCTGGCCGTCGATATTCGACGAGCCCTCACGCCCTTTCAGCTTGTGGCGAAGAACATAGTATATGAATAACGGGTTTCCGAGGATATAACGGCGCCACAAGCGGCGTGGCTCAACGACCAGCCGATGCAGCCATTCCAGACGCAAACGCCGCATTGTCAGCGAAGCGCGCGGCACTTCCTCTGCCATGAAATCGAAAAGTGCGCCGACGCTCAGAACCAGCCGGGCATGGCCCGGGCCGACATGGCGGTCGATCCATTTTTCCTGCTTCGGGCTGCCCATGGCGATCAGAAGGATATCCGGCCTGACGGCACGAACCATGGCCATGACGTTGTCGGATTGCTCAGGATCGAAAAACCCATCTGAGACCGGAATGAACTGGTGCCACGGCGCATGCTTCTGGAAATTTTCCGCTGCGCGCTTGAGAACGTCCGAACGCGCCCCGACCATGGCGACACGGCTCGGTGTCGTCATGTAGGTCATCAACGCCGGCACGAAGTCCGTGCCGTTCAGGTTGGCCGGAAAGGCCTTTCCGTGAAACAGCATGGACGCCAGATCCATGCCGTATCCATCCGGCAGCACGATCTGACGGTTGAGGACGGCCCTATATTCCGGGTCCTGCATCATCAAATTGGCATTGTGGGCGTTGAGGAACGATATCACCGTCTGCCCGATCGGCAGCGAAGCGATTTCGTCAGCAAAGGCGAAGGCATTGGCCCAGCCGAAATCGCAGACCTGCATGTCGAGGATCGGCCGTTGCGACGCGGCGATGGTTGTACCCGGGAAGACATTCATTGGGATTTCCCTCCCTCGCGCGTGGCTAAGCCATACGGTGCACTGTTCGTTTTCCTGGCCATGCCGGGGTTCTGACGGGTTGCCTCAAGCGGCATGCCGAACCGCGAAAGCCCCTCGCGCATCGTCCCGAGCAACAAGTCTTTCTGTGCCTGGTGAAAAGCCGCTCCGGAGCAGCGCTGGCGATTACCAGCCCGAACCTGGGCAACCGTTGCAACCAATAATTGCGTAAAATCAGCCGGATCGTCAGCAACTGCGCAGTTTTCCGGAAGTGCGCCAATGCCGCGCAGCGATGCGCTTGTCGCCACACTTGGCAGGCCTAATTCAAAGGTCTCAATGGTCTTCAGCTGGACACCGGTCCCGCCACGGCTGATCAATGGTATGATTGCGCCGGCCTCAACGAAGGCGCGTGCATCCGGCACCCGTCCAAGCAGGCGCACGCCCGGATGCGCGATCAACGGCGCGTCCGGCAGATGGCCGGCAATACCGATTGACATGTCCGGCGGCAGCAATGGCGCCACTTTCGACAGAAACCAGTCGAGGCCGATGCGGTTGGCCTTCCAGCTCCAGGTGCCGATCAGGGCAAGGTCATGCTCCGGTGCCGTTTCGATACTGCTTTGCGGCAGATCCCAGCGCGTTACCAGCGGCAGGACGGCGGCCCGGCCGGAAACGGCATGGCCGAACCCGAAACGATCAGCCTCGGCAAAGGTCCAGACCGCCGAGGCAGTCTGTGTCAATTGCCGTTCGAGACGGCGCAGATAGTGCGCCTCGCGTTTGAACAGCAGCCTTTCCAGCCGATTGGACGCAGTCGCGGCATTTTCGAGTGCGGAATCCGCCTCAACATTGTGAGCGACGTAGATCGTTGGATATTTCACGAAAATATCGGCGAAGGCGCCGGGCAGCTGCACGGAATTGAGGACAATACCGTCGAACGGCTGCAACCCCTGCAATAGTGTTTCTATTTGAGTGCGCTTGACCTGCAGCATCTTTGCAGAGGAAAGGGTCGTGCGCTTGAGCAAGGCCGCCGTTAGCCAGCGTAACTTCGTTGCCCGGTCGACCCTGGCATTGGTGACTTCGAGTTCGCCAAGCACATGCATGTCTCCGCCCGGAGCCACAGCATGACCCGGCTGCAGATAGCCGATCACGCTCACCCGGTGACCGAGGGCGCGAAGACCGTCCAGGACGGTACGATTGGCGATGTCGAACCCCGATGAAGGGTTCTCTACCGGTACCAGCGAGGAAACGAAAACCAGATGCATGCTGCCACACGAGACTTGAGAACAACTGCCCCAACTGTAGCAACACGGCGTGAAGTCACCTTTAAGCCATTCATTCAAAAGCAAATTCGGAAATTTAGCGTCTGTTTAGGAAGATTTGCTTTAGTGCTTGCCAGATATTCGCCTTTGACAGGTTTCCCCATGCCCCCACCCGCCCAAGATGTGACCGTGTTTTACCAGGCGATGCTTGACGCGGCGGACAATATCGAACTCGTCGTCACCCTGCCGACATTCCGGCGGCCCGAACACCTCTTGAAAACCTTGAGAACCGTTATTTCACAGGCTCCCGGCTGTCCTTTCGCGATCGTCGTCATGGAAAACGATGCCGATGGGCTGGAAGGCGCGAACGCGGCAAAAATGTTCTTTGCCGATCACAGGATCAACGCCCTCGTCGTCGTCGCGCACCAGCGCGGAAATTGCCACGCCTACAATGCGGGCTGGTCTATGGCGCTTGCGACCTATCCCAATCTCAATGCCATCGCCGTGATCGATGACGACGAGATCGCATCGCCGGACTGGCTCGACAGTCTCATTTCGGTACACAAACAGACACATGCCGATCTGGTCGGCGGGCCGCAGCTGCCGGATTTCGAAGACAAGACACGCAACGATCAGAAACGGCACCCGGTCTTCATGCCCCACTACGATACGACCGGCCCCGTTCCGATCCTTTACTCGTCGGGAAACGTGCTTGTTGCCCGGCAGGTGCTCGATGCGATGCCGCGTCCGTTCCTCGATCCGCTGTTCAATTTCATCGGCGGGGGGGACAGCGACTTCTATCGCCGTTGCCGTGAGAAGGGCTTTACATTCGCATGGGCAAAGGAAGCCTGGGTAGCGGAAACCATCCCGGCACGGAGAACGGAAGCTTCGTGGATCAGGGCGCGAAGCCTCAGAAACGGTGCGATCTCAGCGTTGCTTGAACATCGCGCAGCACCGGGGTTTAGTGGCCGCGCCAGGACGATCGCCAAATCGCTGACACTGCTTGCAGCGTCGCCGTTTCGTGGTGTGCGATTGTGGAAATCAAGCACCCTGCCATCCGCAGGGCTTTACCACTTTTACGTGGCGTGCGGCCGTCTGATGATGGAATTTGGAATGGTCAACGAGCAATATCGCAACCCGGAAAAGAACTGACGGGCGCTGGCTTTCAGATCAATGTCCAGCTGCGGCAGCGCGCTTTTCGCTTTCAGGCATCTGGTCATGAGCCGTTTCGCCATTTTTGTCGACGATCGGAACAGGCTTGCGCTGCTTTTCGTTGGCGGAATTGGCGATACGGGCGACGTCAGCCTTGGAAAGATATTCGAGCTGTTCGATCAGCACGTCAAAGATCACTTCGTCACGCAGTTGCTTGTTCAGCCCGTCCTTAACCTTCGTCTTGAAAGTGGCTAGATCAAAATTGCTGGTGTCAGCAACGTTGATCAGCTTCTGGCCGACGAGAATGTCGTACAGCGCATTCGTCACCGATTCCTTGAGCGGCACTTCCAGCATCTTGGCCTTCGCCTTGTCGACGGAGAAGGACAGCTTGGTCAGGAAATAGCCTTGCACGGCACCATCGGTGATCACCGGGACGGTAATCAGTTCACCCTGCACATATTCCTGCAATGCGCGGCGTTCAGCTTCCGCACTCGATTCCACCGGCGCCGATGCATGCTGGATCGAAAAATAGACGGATCCGAGCGATACGGCGCAAATCCAGACACCGGTGAAAACGAGCTTCAGCATCAGAAGTCGCCGTAGCGAAACTGCTGTTCGGTGTAGATGCCATCCGCATCGGCTTCCTGCACGGCGGTCTTCAAGAGATCCACCACCGAGCGGCAGGCTTCCATATGCGCGTTCACCTTCTGCGAATTCATCACAAGCTTCGTCTTGATGTGCTGTGTCTGCGAAACGAATGCCGGCGAAATTTCATTCGGCGAAGCGTCGCGATGCAGCATCGTCAGCTCATAAAGGCAACGGCTCTTGCGGGCATTCGACGTCTTCAGGTCGAAGCTCGGGTCGATGCCGATCCGGGTGTTTTCATTGTCGAGGATCATTTCGAGACGCCCCAGCACGTTCTGGATACGCACGTCACTCGATGCTGCAACTTCCATTCTTTGGCTCCCGTTGGCGCGTGCCGCACGCGGGTCTGAGCCCATGGCGTGGTCTGTGCGCGAAACTTCTATGTCAGGTCAGCCCGGCATGTCCGGGATAGCCTCAGGCTTGTTCGTTGTTGTCTGGCGTGCCCATGAAATCGGCGACGGCCTTGCGCTGGTACTCCTGGACCATGCTCAGGGCGACATTGTTGTCATTGCCACCGAGCGATGCATTGACCCGGTCCGGCGCGTCCGACCCGACGATCCGGTCGGTTACCATGCGCTCGGCGATACCCACGCCATCGCCCTGCGCCATGACATTGCCGATCTGCTCGGCCATCATGCTCTTCCACATGTCACCGGCGGTGCCCTTGCCGTAGATCTCTTCGCTCTCGCTAGGCAGCATCGACTTCACGAAATTCTGCAGCACCATGGCCTCGAATTTGCGGTAGCTCTCCGGAATCTTCTTGGCTTCGGCCCGATTGGTGATGTCGCTAAGACTGTTGGTCGGGCTGTCCTGATTGAGGACGGCGACCGTGTTGGCAAAGCCGTTGCCGTTTTCCGCAAGGCTTGTCGCCTGAAAGGCAGCACGATTGGCTTTCAGGCGCGCCTGCGCTTCCTGCACCTCGGCCGGATCGGCGGCGCGCACAACATCCATCACCAGGTCGCTTGGAGGAGAAATGGCCATGCGGTATCCTCTTGGTCACGGAGTCCTTCCAAGCGCATGCATGTGCGCTAGCGATAACCCCATAATTTCAGCGTTTTAAGCGAACGGTCCGGACGCAATCTGCGGCCGCTCCCGAAGCCGCACTATGACCGGTCAACCTTACCGGAAGCTGGTGACTTGCTCATCACATGCTGGTCGACGAGATCGTAGATGGCCTCATCCGCCTCGGCGCGATCTTCGAGAACGCGGGCGTCCTTCATGTTTTCCTCAAGCCGGTCGCCCTTTGCCCGCTCCTTGAGAACACGGGTCTCGTGCCCTTGCTGGATGTCCAGAAGCATCTGGTCCTTAAGGGCAAGACGGCCAAGCTGCGAGGAATAATGTCCTGAAAACATGGCGTGCAACGGGCTGGCGGACCCCATGGCATCGACCACGACATCAATGGTTTCGGCAAGATCGCGGCGTTTCCTGGCGGTTTCGGCCAGATCCCGCTCTGCCATCTGCTCCAGGTGCCGCTGCACGGTGACGAGCCGCTTGAGTTTCTCAGACCGGTTTTTCATCGACGCTAGCCCCCTTGCATCATCGGGCCGAAGCCATCGGCAAACAGCTTCAGCATTGCCGCGATACCCAGATAGAGAAGGAACATGCCGCCCATGATCAGATAGGGCAGCGAGATGAAATAGAGAGGCATCTGGGGCGCCAGCTTGTTGACCATGCCGATCGCCAAGTTGAACAGCAGGCCGTAGATGATGAACGGGCTCGCCAGCCGCAACATGATATAGAAGGTCGTCTCAAGCGCGTTGGTCAGCGTGATCAGCACGCCCTGCGGATCAAAGCCAACGCCGAGCGGCATCACCTTGTAGGAATCCACAATGCTCGCCAGAATGACATGGTGGAAATCCAGCATGAAAAGAACCATCAGGCCGGCAAAGCTGATCAAGTTGGTCAGCTGGTTTTCCGCTGTATCTTCCAGCACGTCCGCCGCCGGGGGAGCGTTGAAGCCGATCATCATCGTGATTACCGTGCCGGCAAACTGAAGTCCGAGGACATAGTATCGGGCGATCAGGCCAATAACGCTGCCGATGACGGTCTCGGTGGCGACGATGTAGATATAGGTATGTCCTTTGCCGGAAATCTGCGGGTAGATCTCGTTCCACATGATCGGCAGGATCGCCATCGAGATGGCCAGCGCGACGAAGATGCGGATCTGCACCGAGACACGCGCCGTCGAAAACCCGGGCATGACCATGATGCAGGCGCCGATCCGGCAGAATGCGGCGAAAAGCGCCAGCACTGTGCCTTCAGGGTCGGTGATCATGAAATCGAGCCGATAATCTTTATCTCGAGGCCCTTGGCGAGCTCGACATGCGAGAGAACCGGCAATGTTGCAAAAAGACGCTCGATGATCATGCGCACATAAGAGCGGGATTCGGGCGAACTTACCAGTACGAACGGCATGCCACGGTCAAGATGTTCACGGATAACCTTGGTTGCCTGCTCGCTGAACTCTTCAAGATGACGCGGATCGATGTCGAACTCGACAATCTCGCCCTTTGCATCGCGCTTCAGTGCCTGGTGGAAAACCATGTCCCATTTGTTGCCGAGACGCAGGACGCGCAACGTTCCATTGTCGGCAAGATCGCCGCACAACTGCTGCGACATACGCACACGAACGTGTTCGACGATCTGCTCGGTCTTCCTGACATGAGGCGCGAGTTCGGCGACCGCTTCGAGGATCAGATGCAGGTTGCGGATCGAGACGCGCTCGGCCAGCAGCAGTTTCAGCACGGCCTGCAGGCCGGAATAGGACATATGCGAGGTACAGATTTCGTCGGCAAGCTTGCGGTATTCCGGGTCCAGCCGCTCGATCAGGATCTTGACGTCCTTGTAGGACAGAAGCTGCGGCAGGTTGTTGCGGATGACTTCGGACAGATGCGTCAGCACCACCGAGACGTTGTCGATCGGGTGGAAACCTTCGCGCTTCAGGTCCTCGGTAAAGGTCTCGAGGATGGAGACCGCCGGCATGCCGAACGCGGGTTCGCGGATTTCGTCTCCCGGGACGCTCGGCTTGCGGCCGCCGCCGGTGACGACGATGACTTCGCCGACGCGCACGGTATTGGATGCGATCGTCGTGCCGTGAATACGGATATGGTAGGCCTTGTCGGGAATACCGATATCGTCGGAAACCTTGATTTCCGGGACAATCAAGCCGTACTGGCCCGCGAATTTGCGGCGCATCTTGCCAACGCGGAACGCTAGTTCCTGGTGTGCGCCGAGGAGGCGCGTTGATACCTGCTTGCCGAGGAGCAATTCGATCTCCGCCGTCTTCAGGACCGACTTGACCGAATCCTTTTCGCTGTCGGTCTTCAGCTGTGCCGTCTGCTGGTCCTGATCACGCTTGAGCTTGTTGGCCGCAGCCAGCTGACGGGGGATAACCCAGCTGAGAAACGCCATTCCGCCGCCAAGAACGGCGAAAGGGAAGAATGGCAGACCTGGCATGAACGCCAGCATGATGATCAGGCCGGACGCCACCATCAGCGCACGCGGGTAGCCGCCGAGCTGGTTGATGACTGCCTGATCGGTGGAACCGGACGTGCCGCCGCGCGAAACGAGCAAGCCTGCGGCGAGTGACACGATCAGGGCCGGGATCTGGGAAACCAGACCATCGCCGACCGACAGCTTGACGAAGACGTCGGCAGCTTCGCCGATCGACATGTCATGGCGAACGTAGCCGATGATGATGCCGCCGAAGACGTTGATGGCGGTGATCAAAAGGCCGGCGATCGCATCGCCGCGCACGAACTTGGACGCACCGTCCATCGAGCCAAAGAAGGAGCTTTCTTCTTCCAGCTCGCGCCGGCGCCGTTGCGCTTCCTTTTCGTCGATCAGGCCGGCTGAAAGGTCGGCGTCGATCGACATCTGCTTGCCGGGAATGGCATCGAGGGTGAACCGCGCGCCGACTTCGGCGATACGCGTTGCACCCTTGGTGATGACGATGAAGTTCACCGTGATCAGGATCAAAAAGACGATCAGGCCGATGACGAAATCGCCACCCATGACCAGTTCGGCAAAACCGGCGATGACACCACCGGCCGCGTCGTGCCCTTCATGACCGTGCGAAAGAATGACGCGCGTCGTCGCAATATTGAGCGCCAGCCGGATCATGGTGGAGATCAGCAGAATGACCGGAAAGGACGAGAAATCCAGCGGCTTCTGGATCCACAGCGAAACCATCAGGATGAGCACGGAGAAAGCGATGGAGAAGGCCAGCCCGATGTCGATCAGAAACGGCGGTATCGGCAGAAAGAGGATCGACAGGATCGCTACGATGCCGAGCGCGAAGCCAATATCACGGCCTTTGGGCGCGACTTTCGGAATGATCAGTGCAGGAGGTTGTGCCATCGGAAATTCCGTCTCTTCATGAGAGGCGGACAGCATTCATACCTGCTGCCCAAACTAAGCAGCAGGCCTAACGCACCAAACTTGCGCGAGGGTGGCATCGATGCTGGAAAGAGAAACCAAATGTGCTTTTCGCAGCGGCCGGCTGATTTCCCGCACGCCGGCGGCTCAGAAGCCAGTTTGAATGCGGGAAAAGACGACGTCGGTGAAGATGGATATCTGCGCGCCCACGAAGGAGGCAGAAAGGGCTACGGTCACCAGAACGGCCAGGATCTTAGGCACGAAGGTCAGGGTCATTTCCTGAACCTGGGTCAGCGCCTGGATGAAGGCGATGACGACGCCGACCACCATGGCGGCAACGACAGCGGGCCCGGAAGCGACGACCACTGTCCAGATCGCCGCTTGCACGATATCGAGGGCATCCGCCTCATTCATTGACGATCACTTTATGGTGACACCCGGGCCCACGACAAGTTCCTTGCCGCTATCAAGCACCGCGATGATTCCATCCGAGTATAGCTTTACTTCCTTGACGACACCAGTCGTCTTGCCGTCGGCGCTGGTCACCGTCTTGCCAATCACCGCGTTGGCTTCGCTGAGCGACGTGCGCTGCAGCAGGCTTTCCAGATTGGTATTGGTCTTGATCGTCTGCTCGACCTGCGAGAAAGTCGCCAACTGGGCAATCTGCTGGGTCGAATCCATTGGCTCTGTCGGATCCTGGTTCTTCATCTGAGCGACGAGCAGCTTCAGGAAGCTGTCATAGTTCAGCGTTGCCTTTGCCTTGTCAGCTCCAGATTCCGTTCCCGATGCCGTGGGTATGTAGCCGTTGGCTGTATTGACGCCGCCTACCGCCATGGTGCGATCTCCTTGCGAATCTGTTCGATCGTTGCCGGGGTGATTTCCTGATTATTCAGGATACTGTCTTCGAGAGCGTAGAGACCGCGGATGGCCTTCAGCGCGTCAAAGGCGCGCCCCTGCGTGACCATGCCATCGACTTTCTTCAACTCCGAGACGACCTCGTCGTTCTTGAAGCAGGTCAGCAGCATGACCACCGACTTGCGGAACATGTTGGTCGACTGCTCGGCGCCTTCAGGGTTGATCAGAATCATCTGGGCGATGAAATAAAGCTGCTTCAGCGGGGTTGTCGCGTCCTCCGGCTGCAGAACGTGGTTTTCAAGCAGGAAGGTCACGTCATTCAGGAATTCGACTGCCACCTTGCGGTCGACGCGCAACACCGCCCCGTTGACAAAAATCCGTTCGCCCGACTTCAGCGAAATTCGCAATGTGCTTTTCATTTGAGTCCATCCCTGATGATGGTTGTGATATCGATAATGCCCTGGAAGTTCGAGGACTCGCGCTTGCGAATCTTTTCCGTCTCACCGAGAATCCAGATGGCTATGGAAATAAGGTTGGCGCGCAATTCGTCATTGAGCTGATTGTCCGAAGCGCGGAGATCCTCGATGAACCGTATCCAGACCCGCCGGGTATAGTAGATCGCCTCGATGGCCTCCCGCGAGTACCCCTTCTGCTGCTTTGCGGCTGTCAGCAGCGCAATCGAGCGGTCGAGCACTTGCCGTTCGCGATCCTTGGAGTCGGCAACGCCATCCTCCATGATCTCGGCGTATGAAAACTGATACATTCAGACATCCTTCATGTTTGTCCTGGTCCTCACCGCATCAGAGGAAATTTATCAAACTCAACTGCTGTAGCCGCGAGGTTAGCGTGTAGGAAGTCTCAAGCTGCGTCTGCAAAGTCTTCAGCATGGTAGAGGCTGCGAAAGTATCGATGCCCTCAAGATCCAGCTGATTGGCTTTGATGATCTTGGTCTGCGCCTCGATCGACGTATTGGCCTTCTTCACGCGCTCCTGTGACAAGCCGAGATTGCTCTGCATACTGATCAGGCCCGTTACGGCGGCGCCCATATATTCAATGGCCTTGTCGGTGACCACGCCGCGAACGTCATCGCTCAAGCCGGCGCTAAGAAGCTCAGTAGACACAATACTGGCCAGGGCAAACTTGCGTGCGCCTTCCGTATTGACGTTCGCCGAACTCTGGATGACTTCGTTGGCGCTGATGCGGCTTGTCATGTTCTGGCTGGACGCGTCGGACCAATCGGCCCATTTGGAGCCCGGTACAGATGGATCCGCATACATCGGCGCCAGTGAGTTTTCGAGGAAGTCGGTCATCTGCGCCTTGGTGAACTGCGTGACCGAGGTCAGAGGCGGCACCTGGGCCGGTTGTGCGGAGATAAAGGTCGATAGGGCCGCATCATAGGACGCCTTCGCATCAGAAGTGGCCGAGTATTCGGTAAAAGGCTGCACGTCGGTGTTGATGCCCGAGAACAGATATTCCCCGTTCAGAGACGTATTGGCAGCCGATGTGAACGTCGACATTGCCGCCTTGTTCTGGTCCTGCGCAATCTTCAGGAGATCGGCAGTGCTGTTACCCCGAAAAGACGTCAGGGAGTTCAGTGTCTTCTGCGCGGCATCCTGCATTGTCTTCAAGGCTTCCTGAGATCCTGAAAGCCTTTGGTTGACGATGGAGTTGGTGCTTTTCAGCGTTGCAAGCCGGTCGAGCTGGGATGAAATATTGACCGACCGCGACGTGGAAGCACCCAAAGCCAGACCGTAGTCGGCATGAACCCCTGTCGAGACTTCGTCATTCAACTTCATCATTTCTACCTGACCGCGTTGGATGGTCAGGCGCATGGCGTTTTGAACTGCCAGATTGGAAACGAAAGACGCTTTCATGATTTTATCCTACAGCTTGCAGAAGGGCCGCCATCATGGCGTCCACTGTACTGACCAATTTTGCTGATGCCTTGTAAGATTGCTCGAGATCGAGCAGCTGCGACAATTCCTCGTCGAGACTGACGCCCGTGACGTTGCTCAATGCATCCTGCGTGCGCGACAGCATGGCCGTCTTGTTGTCATTGGCGGTCGATGCACCGCTGCGCAGTCCTTCCAGCCAGCCGATCGAGGAGGCCGAGAAATCCAGAATACTGCTGGAGCCATCGAGGTCTGTGGCGGGATCGAACGTCATGTCGGTACTGAGCGATGTCAGAAACTTATCCAGAAGCGCCGTGTAGCCCGAGCCACCTGACGTGTTCGACTTGTAGGTGGGACCGTTGAAGCCGCCGTCGCGGACAAGTGCCGGATTGCCCGCCGCAAGTGGATTGATTGCCAACGAAGCTGCCATGCCGGGAATCGCCGGCGGGCTCGAAAGAACGGTTGTGCCCGACCAGGTAAACAGACCCGGCTTTGCCGTCGTGGCCGGTGTGGTATTTTCCTGAAAGAGCGTTACCAGACCGCGCGCGATCTCGTCGAGTTGTGATTGGAATTTGGGAGCGAGTTCGTCCCGCATCTGAAGGAGGCCCGCGAGCTTTCCTGCTCCGGATGTATCGGCTCCGCTGCCGGCCTTGAGCGGTACGCCATCCACATAAATGGCGTTGCCATTGGTCGTCGCGTTGAAGGCAGCCGTTGGTTGAAAGGTAACGGCACGTGGACTGTTTTCAAACAGGACCGTCCCTTCCGACGTAAAGATGACTGTATCGTTATTGGCGCGCGTGACCGTCGAAATGCCGACAATATCGGAAATCTGGCGAAGCAGCTTGTCACGTTGATCCAGCGCGTCGCTCGCATCGACGCCGCTGGCCGTCGCGCCTTTTACTGCGTCGTTGGCTGTTTCAAAATCAGCCAGCAAGCCGTTCAGCTTTTTAACCGAAGCATCGATTTCCTTGTCTGCCTCATGGCGGACATCCTGAACGGACGTAGACGTCTTGTTCAGAGACTTGGCCAGATCCGACGCGCTCGACACGGTTGTCGCGGCGATGGCCGTGTTTCCAGGTGTCGATGCAAACGTCTGCAGGCTATCGCGAAACGCCTTGAGATATTTGGACGGCGAGGTTTCGTAACTATTGCCGCCGAGGGCTGCCTTCACCGTTTCCAGGCCGGTCAAAAGCGCGTCCTGGGCGGAGGATTGCGAAATACTGATGGAATGCTGCCGCATCAGCGCGTCGTTCTGTGCGCGCTGAATGGACACGATCTGCGCGCCATTGCCAGTTGAGCCCAGCATTGCCATGCGGCGTGAATAGTCCGCATTGCTGACGTTGGCGATATTCTTCGAAACGAGTGCCGTTTGGGCCGCCGTGTTGTTGAATATCGTCTGAGCAGTGTTGATGGCTGATGACAGCGACATGACGCAGACCGTACCTTTTCAATTATCGCTTCAGGTTCACAAGAACGTCCAGCAGGTCGGCACCTGTCTGGAAGACCTTCGAGTTTGCCGTGTAGCTACGCTGGGATTCGATCATAGCCGTCAGTTCGTTGGCGATATCGACGTTGGAGCCTTCAAGTGCGCCGGACTGAATGCTGCCGAAGTCGCCGGAGCCGGCAAAACCGGTGATGATGACGCCCGAATCCACGCCCTGCGAATAGACGTTGCCAGACTGCGGAACGAGATTGTCCGGGCTCTGGACGCTGGCAAGCGCCACGCGGTAGCGTGGATCGAGCGTGCCATTCGCGTACTCAACGTACACGACACCAGCCTTGTCAATCTGATAGCCTTTGACCTTGCTCGGCGCACTGCCGTCGATCTTTCCACCATCACCCTGGAAAGCGGCACCGAGTTGTTTGGTATTGCTGAGATCGATCGTCAAAGCGCCGAGATTCGCACCCGTACCAGGAAGCCCGTTCATCGCCGACGTGGTGACCGAGGCAGTAGCAGGCGTCAGATTTCCACTTGCGTCAAAATTCAGTGTCTGCGTACCGACGCGCCCCACGACTGGTGGGCCGGCGCTGTAAGTGGTGCGGTCTCGAACCTCAACCGTCCAAGCATTCGGCCCGGTCTTTTCGTAGACGAAGTCGAGGAGCCGCGAATTGCCTTGGCTATCAAAAACGCTGAGCGACGTCGTGGATTCTTTGCCGACAGGATCAGCCGAGTTAAGGGTCGCACCCATGGTGCCTTTGGTGGAGCCTTTTGCCACCAGACCGTCAGAAGCAAGATTGACCTTCGTCAGACCGTCAAAGCCATTGACGACAACCGTCGGGTCAACACCCGCCTGATATTCATAGCCCATCAGGCTGTAACCGGCCGAATTTACCAGGTTGCCATCGCCATCCGGCGTGAAAGCGCCGGCGCGGGTAAGAAAATTGGAGCCGTCGGTACCTGAAACGATGAAGAAACCGCCGCCATTGATGGCCATATCGGTTTTGTTCGTGGTGTAGGTCGTCGGGCCTTGTTCCGAAATGCTGTAGCGCACGTTGGTTTCGACACCGCCGGAATTGTACGAGCCATTGCTTGTCGGCAGGATCAGCGAGGAGAACTCGGTCGAGGCCCGCTTATAGCCGGTGGTGTTGGCGTTGGCGATGTTTTCGGCGACCGTGCCCAGGCGGTTTGCCTGAGCATTCATGCCGGAACCACCGGTTCTCATCATTCCGTAAAGACTCATGTCCGATCCTCGTTTTCGTCGTTATGGCAAGACTATGGAGTGGGCCTTGCGTGAACCTGTCTTGGGGTGCCGGATGCCGCACATCCGAAACCCCGTCGAAGATCAGCTCCAGTCGATGCAGTAGCCAAGGAAACGCTTGGAATCGATCGGGTCGAAACCGAGCCGCTTGCGCAGCTTCTTGCGCAGCTTGCTGATATGGCTTTCAACGACGTTTTCTTCGACGTCCTCATCGAAAATGCCGTAAATGGCATTGAAAATCTGAGACTTGGAAACGCGGCGTCCGCGATTGGAGACCAGGTATTCGAGAATGCGGCGCTCGCGGCGCGGCAAGGCAAAAACCTCACCCTGGACTTCCGGATCCCGGCCGTCCGAAAACACCCGGATCGGCCCGATGTCGGTAAAATTCACCAGTGCCTTCAGGCGCCGGCGGATTGCTGCCGCACGTGCCAGGATTTCGCGGGGGTGAACCGGCTTGCGCACAACGTCATCGACGCCACAGTCGAAGAACGCCAATGTCGTCTCCAACGATGGGCTGTCGCTGATTGCGATGACTGGGGCCGTGGAACGGTCCCGGATAGCACGCGGAAGGCTCATGGCCTTTTCGCCCTGGCCGATCAGGAACGCCTCGACCGCATCGATATCGCTATCGGCCGCCTTTGAAACCCAATCGCCGAACTCGCTGGGGTCGAACCCCTGAGAGGGTACGCCCTCTCGCCCGAACAGTGAAGTATATCCGTCTTTCACGAGCTCACGCTCATCAACCACTACGATCATTCGTCCGCCTCCGAATCAGTATGGTGCCTCTATGGTTAAGAGATACGAATCGGGGGATTCATGAACAACTATGGGAACTTACTGGCTGAAATTAATACTAGATTAAGATTTGTGTACCGATTTGATCTACATCTAGTGGGCTCGCGCGGATTTGGCACTAAAATTCATGTGGAAACGTTAACGTCATGTTAAGAAAACGCTTGGGTCATTTTTCTAACGCAATCTTGCCGCATTCGTCTGACGCGAATTAAAGATTTTTATTATTCATCTTAAAGTTGAATTATTGACAGAAGTTAGACGCATTCGGCGTCCATTTCCCGTAGCCCGTCGCCACCAGATTGGAGATCACCCGGCAAACATATTTCTTCTGGGCGGGGTCATTGTTGGGCCCGGCATGGTAGCGGGCGACGGCCATTGTCCAGGTTTCATGCCGGGCGTGAAGATTTGACAGGAAGCGAGCTGCATATTCGACATTCTTTCGCGGGTCGAGCATCTCGTTGGGTGAAGAAAAATTCTCGCCGTGGAAGTAATAATTGATCTGCATGCAACCAAGGTCGATCAGCTTGGCGCCTTGCGCCCGCGCCGCACTGAAGCGTTGCAACACCGCATCGGCACTGCTTTCAAAATAAGCTTTGCCTTCAATATTCATTGCAAATGGCTGGAGCGATCCCTTGCGGCCGGTTTCCGTCAAGCCAACGGAATAGAGAATTCCTGCCGGGATCTGGTACTTTGCCGCCGCCGCTGTGATCTCGCTTTCGCACACGCCGGGGCTCGCCTGTGCACTACATATAGACGTCACCAGTGCGGTTAAGCTCAGCACCAGAAGACGCATCGCCTGTACCGCCATTGCCTGTCCACCTTTCGCGGCCCTGTTCCTGGGCTCCATTGTCGTTGCGCTGGCCCTTAGCACCGTCTCCTGCCGTCTCACGGCCCTGCTGGCCTGCCTGAGGCTGTGCCTGCTGCTGGTTGCTGCCGCCAGACGAGTCCGAGGCGTTAAAGACGATATTGACCTGATCGATGGCGAAGCCTTGTGCCCGCAAAGCCTTGACCATGGCGCTCTGATCGTCGCTCAACTGCCGGAAGGCATCGCCGGTCTCAACCTTGATTTCGACCTGCAACTCATCGTCCTTGAGACGCAAGGTCGCCGTAACCATGCCGAGATCAATGGGGTGCATCTGAATCTTCAGCGTATTGAGAACCTTGCCGGCCGCGGCATCACCCGGCGAGGCCGGTGCTGCAGCGCCAGACTGGAGCGTCCGCGCCCATTCCGGGTTGCTGGCGATCTGGCTGGTGACTGCCGCCGCATTACTGGAGGGAGCAAGACCGAGATAGCGGCGCGCTTCCAGTACGGTCACGGCTTCTGCCTTGGCCGATACTGCGGCTGTGTCGTTCTTGATGACAGTCTTGTCTCCGTCGGAACCAACGTTCATGGACACAGCCTGACCTTTGCCATCGGCACGGGCGAAGCGGAAGACCTGATCGGACCCTGCCTCCGTGGCATTCTTAACCGCATTTGCATCGCCGGCCTCATGCGCACCGGCTTTGCCTGTGGTTGCATCCTTGGCAGCGGCCTTGGCTTTCCCGGCCCGCTCGGCAAGCACCTGGAGTTCAGACATCACCGGGGCAGTTTCCTTGGTAGATGCCTGATTTGCTGCAGCCGGAGTTTGCGCTGCGTCAAGCAAATTCAACAACTGGCTGACATCAGCAGAGGTCGCATCGCCTGAAGGATTTGGCGCCAAAGTATCGTCAGGCGTTTCCGTTGCGCCGCTGCCCTTCGTAAGGTCCGCCTTTGCCCCCTTCAGGAGGCCGGCCACCTTCTCGCCCAGCGGTGCATCAATGGCTTTACCACCATCTGCGGTTGCGCCGTCAATGCTGGCGAAGCCGGGTAGTCCGCCTTTGCCGTCGGTGCGCTTCAAAGTGAATTTCTGCGCTAAATCGCTGCCCACCGGCCCATGTTCGCCATCCTGTCCCGGGATCGACTTGGCCAGCGTGCGTAGAGCCGGATTGGAAGAACTTTCGAATGTGGACTTCATGAAACCTTCTTCCGAAGCAACCCCGTGCCGCGAGGAGCCCTGGCCAGTTTCGGCCTCTGCCATCTTCGCGTTCTGTAAAGCGGCCTGGTCGGACGCGGCGCTGTCTTCCGCACCGGTTTTTCCGCTGATTGAGATGGCTGGCTGCTTCTTCCTACCGGCGTCGGCGAAAGCGTTTTCGAAAGCAGACCGTTGACCGGCGGCGTCCACGTCCTGGCCATGGGCAGCAGACTTTGAACCGGATCGCACCGATCGCGCCGGGCTCGTGGCCAGCATATTATCATCTACGAACGTCATTTTGTGTCTTCCTCCTTCAGGAGAGAATCGATCTCGTCGAGCTTCGAGCGGCCTGTGCTCAGAAACGCGTCGTGGACCGGATCGGCCGGGCTCTCCGCTGACAAAGCCGTCTGTTGCGGCTCGGCCGGTTGCGCGGCCTTCACGGCCGCGTCGGACGCCGGTACTGCAAATGGACTTTCTCCGCTGCCTGTACCGGCCACATCCTCTTCCAAACTGATTTCGGATTTTACATTAGAAACAGTTGCTTGCGTCAGGCTTTCCGGTTCGGGTGCCCGCAACACTTCTTCCGCGATGACGGTTGCCGCCTGGCGCAACGCCTGGTCCCGTGGCGAAAGCTCCGCGTCGGGAATGGAACTGATATTTTTGACCGCCTCCAGAATGCCCTTGGAAGATACCCCAGCAAGCCCGGAATACAGGCTCGCCAACGCCCTCGGTTCCGCATCTGCGACATCCGACAGGTCCTCGGCACGTGCAGAGGCGAGCGTCGCGAGTTCCTGCATACCGCCGATCGCAGCGCGCCGGGCAATGCGCAGATTAACCTCGCGTTGCCGCGGCTTGTCCATGAAGCCGAGAATCTCCTGAATCTTGGCTTCCGTCTGCTCACCATAATTGGCCACAGCCAGCTCGACGAAAACATCCGCAAACTGGCTGGCATAAGGAGAAGTCAGGAAGCGCCGGGCATAGGATAGGGAATAGGCAAACCCCTTGTCCGGCATGGCCCCCTTTGTCGCAAGTGAGATCGAGCGCCGCAAGGCTGCTTCCTCGATATTGGTCCCGGGAGCCGTCAGCCGCGCCCAATCATAATATTGAAGTGATTTGGCAGGGCTCTGTTGCGCCGTCGCGTTGCCCAGGACTAGGTAGAGGTATGGACCGACACGGGAATTGCGGTATTCAGCGATGGCCTTTGCCAGGTTTTCCACCATCAGCCCGCCCTTGCCAGCAAGGTAATGGCTCAACGCATCGACGACACGCGTATCGAAATTGCCTTCGATATCGTGGTTGGCAAGATAGGTCAGCGTTTCGGGATTGCCGCCGCTCATCGCATAAATGAACGCCGCATCGACGTTGCGGGGGTCATCGAAGACCGAGGGATCTGCATCCCGCAGACGCTTGTCGATGGCAGCCAGCATGAAGCGTTGCATCTCGGACGCCGAATGATCACCGAGAACGATCGCATCCTGGATATTTTGCAGGGACCGCAGCATCTTGTAGGGCGGCAGGTCCTCCTGGTCCTGCGCACGAACCTCCATCGCGGGAACCACCCCGAAGGCACATGCGCAGAGAAGGAGGGTGCGGATCGCCTTCAACATTGTCATCCACCGTGATCTGTCTGAATCAGAATTTCGATACGGCGGTTGGCAGGCGCCATCGGATCTTTCGTATCCTGCAGACGCTTGTCGGCAAAGCCGCTGATCTGGCTAACGCGGTTCTCGGCGAGGCCGCCGCGGATCAGCATGTAATAGGCGCTCTGGGCACGATCGGAGGACAGCCGCCAATTGTCATAGGCGCCCTTTTTGAACGGCCGTCCGTCCGTATGGCCGCGAATAGCGATGGCGCCGCTGCGGGCCGAAAGCAGCTTGCCGATCTTTTCCATGGCAATCACCATGTCCTTTTCCGGAACTGCCGAACCAAGCCCAAACATCGGCGTGTCTGCCTGCTCGCTGATGGTCACCAGCAGCCCGCCTTCGGTCGGCGTTACCAGCAAGCCTTCAGCGAGTTTGCCGGCAGACCCGCCAATTTCCTTCTCGATCTCGGCCTTCAGGGATTTGGCAGCATCTTCGTCTGACTTTACGGGTGCAGTCTTATCGCTGGCGGCCTCGTCGGGTGCAGGTTTGTCGACTGCAGTCTTGTCTGCCGGAGACTTCATTGCGACTTCGGATTGATTATCGGCAGTAATAGCCTTTTCCTTGGAAGCGTCTTCCGGACCATTTCCGGCCTTCCCCTCAAGGCTATCGCCACCTTTTTCGGCGTTCTGCAACTCGACCTGCTTCGTCCAGAAATCCGGATCGAACGGATCGCGATAGGCTTCGCCGCCGTCCGCGCCCGTGGCAGGACCGGATGTCGATGCACCACCGTCGCCCTTGGCGCTGATATTGGCATTGCGGCCGACCTCGTTGACGATTTCGGACATCACTGAATACGGATTCTCGAAGAAGTCAGCGTCGGAATACTGGGTTTCCTCACCCGATGTCGCGGTCAGGTCGTCGCCGCTTTTCGCCGATCCGCCCGTCTTCGTCTCTGTGCCGTCGACCTTGGACTTCATCTGGTCTTCTTCACCCTTGGCATCCTTGGCCGGCTGCTTGACGCCCTTTTCGGACGGCTTTGCATCGGTCAGCTGCACAGGGTTGAAATAGGAGGCCAATGCCGCCTTCGTCTGCGGATTGGCCGCGTTGATCAGCCACATGACGAGGAAGAACGCCATCATCGCGGTCATGAAATCGGCATAGGCGATCTTCCAGGCACCGCCGTGATGGCCCTCGTGACCCCCGCTGTGACGTTTGATGATGATGATTTCGTTTTTGCCGTGGTGGTGGCCTTCGTTTTCGCTCATGCCAGCACCTTGCCAACGGTATCGGCCCATGCGGCCATTCGTGTCACCAGGATCGAGTCCCCGAACTCCACCGTCAGGTCGATGTCGGCCGTTTCCTGATGACGGAAAATCAGTGTTTCATCATCGAGATGACGCTTCAGCGCCTCAAAAAGCCCGAGCGGACCCTTGACCGTGATCTTCGCACCTTCGCCGGCGCCGATGGAATGCGTGATCATCCGGGCAAGATCGCCAATGGATTTCTGCAGCAGCACATCGTCCATCACAGGCGCCAGAACCCGCGCCGTCTGATCGGCGAGCATGGTTGCCAGTTGTGACCCCATGTCGGAATAACGGTCGTAGATCATGGCAGCGATTTCGTTTTCGCAGCTAACGCGCATGGCCTCAAGCTCTGCCGCATGGCGCGCGTTCAAGGCGGCAATCTCGTTCGTATGCAAACCCTGCTGTTCAGCCTCTGCCTCCGCGCGCCCTTGCGCAAACGCATCGCGGCGTTCTGCTTCAACATCGATTACCGGCTGAGCCTGTTGCTTCATCGCGAAAGTACCGTTGGCCGGAAAATCGTCGTCCAAATCCGGGAAATATCGCGGCGGGACCAGGGACAAATCGACCTTCGGCGCACTGAAATCCTTGAGATAGCGGGAGATGGAAGCGCTCATCGGCGTCCTCCCATGGCACAGATTATCGCCACGCCCAAGCTTGCCGCCTGTTCGGTTGCAGACAGCATGGGGCTAACAAGCCTGAAAACATAAGACTGTGACACTTCCGGAATGTCTCCTTTGGGCCTTGCGGAGCGGGAGGACCGCATGACCCGAACATTTTCAATCCGTATTGGTTTGCGCCGGGAAAACCCGCGGCACAGACCGCATACAACGGCAGCACAACATTCATGTTGACCGGCAACCGGGACGAGGATGGCTGCGGTTGGAGACTATCCGGCCAAACTTGTGCGAAAATGTAGGTCGGAGGCATATCGTCTCTCGCTGATAAGCTTTCGCCCGGCGAGCCGATATGAGGTGTTGGACCGCGCTTGGGCAATGAGCGCGGTCCAACCGTTTCCACCAAACCGATGACCGGCGGGATGATGGAAGAAGACTTCGCAGCCCCGAAACGAGGCGGCGAAAGATGCTGCCAGGACCGGTTTCATGCCCTCCGGTCCGGCGTATCGATTACTGCTGGAACAGGCGCAGGATGTTTTCGGAGTTGGTATTGGCGATCGAGAGCGCCTGGATACCAAGCTGCTGTTGCGTCTGCAGTGCCTTGAGGCGTGTCGATTCTTCGTTCATATCGGCGTCCACCAAGCGGCCAACCCCCTTGTCGATCACATCCATGAGGTTGGCGACGAAGTTTTCCTGCATGTCGATACGGCTGGTGATGGCGCCGAGCGTCGAGGCTGCATCCGTCAGTCCACTAAAGATAGCATCGACGGCGCTGATCATGCCTTCGATATCGTCATAGCTTGTGGTCGACGTCAGCCCGACAAGTTTCGAGCCTGTTGGCGCGGTGCCGTCAGCGACCGCCAGCAGGTGGTAGCTGGCTGTTGTGGTCGTTGCGCCACTCGGCTGGGTAACGGCAACCGCCTTGGTCAACTGGCCGAGCGAAGCGCTTTTGGTATCGATCAGAATCGATGCGGCTGTGTTGTAGTCGAGTGTCGAGACCGACACAGTGCCGTTTGTCGATCGGTTGAAGGATGAGACAATCGACTTGGTGCCTGCCGGCGTCGTGCTGTCGTTGTAGAGCCAGTTCTCGCCCGAGAACGAAGCGGATTCAGCGGCCGAGGCCAGCTGGTTCTTCAGTTCGGCCAGTTCCTTGTTGATCTTCGTCTTGTCGACGCCCGGTTCGCGCGCAGCAACGAGCTTTGCCTTGATCTCGGATACGACGTCGATTGCGGAACTCAGACCGGCATAGGATGTATCGACCTTCGCCGCACCCAGTCCGAGCGCGTCCTGAACGGTCGACAAAGCTGCGTTATCCGAACGCATGGTGGTCGCGATCGACCAGTACGCAGCGTTGTCGGCTGCGGTTTCGACACGGTATCCGGACGAAATGCGGTTCTGCACTTCTTCCATGTTCGAATTGATCGAACGCAATGTCTGGAGAGCCGCCATAGCGGCGGAATTGGTCAAAATGCTGGTCATGGTCATTGCCCCAGTTCGAAATTAAACGGAACATTCCGGATTGATAACCGGCAGCGACGGGACCAGCGTCATGCAAACTGCTCCATGTTTAGCCCAGGAACAGCCTATCGCTCTTAACGAACACTTAACTATCAGATAGTTAACAAATCGTTAAGGGCATTAGCAAGTCAGTAATCAAAATGAAGGAAAATAAACTTCAATTGCCAAATCCTTAACATCGCAAGGCAGCGCAGAAACGGAAAACCGCGCCCCTTGCGGGACGCGGTTCTATTGAAAGTCTGGCGGGGCAGCGTTGAAGGCTGCCCGCCAGCGCTATCCTTTTCCCTGGTCCTATTAACGGAAGAGCGAGAGGATGTTTTCCGAGTTGGAGTTGGCGATCGAAAGAGCCTGGATGCCGAGCTGTTGCTGCGTCTGCAGAGCCTTGAGGCGGGTCGACTCTTCGTTCATGTCGGCGTCAACGAGGCGGCCGACACCCTTGTCGATCACATCCATCAGGTCGGCCATGAAGTCGTCCTGCATCGAGATGCGCTTGTTGGTGGCACCCAGCGTTGCCGCTGCATCCGTCAGGTTCAACAGCATCTTGTCGACGGCGCTGATCATGCCTTCGATGTTGTCATCGGTGGTCGTTGTGGTCAGCTCGATTGTGGTCGAGGTGGTCGAAGCCGTCGTGCCGGCAGCAACGAGCAGGTTGTAGGTTGCAGTCGTCGTCGTCGTGCCGCTTGGCTGCGTGACGCTGATGCCCTTGGTCAGCTGGCCATTGGCAGCCGTCTTAGTATCGATCAGAACCGACGTCGAAGCGTCGAAGGAGAGAACGCCGACCGAAACGGTGCCGGAAGCGGAACGGGTGAACGAGCCAACCATTTCCTTGGTGCCGATTGCAGTTGTCGTATCGTTGTAGAGCCAGTTTTCACCGGAGAAGGAAGCCGACTGTGCGGTCGAAGCCAGCTGGTTCTTGAGTTCGGTGATTTCCTTGTTGATCTTCGACTTATCAACGCCCGGTTCGCGAGCAGCGACCAGTTTGGCCTTGATTTCCGAGATAACGTCGATGGCGTTGGTCAGACCGGTATAGGCGGTGTCCGTCTTGGCAGCGCCGAGACCGAGGGCGTCCTGAACAGTCGAAAGAGCCTTGTTGTCCGACTTCATGGTCGTTGCGATCGACCAGTAGGCGGCGTTATCGGCAGCGGTTTCGACGCGCAGGCCGGAGGAGACGCGGCCCTGGGTCGTTTCCATGCCAGCGTTGATCGAACGCAGGGTGGAGAGTGCTGCCATTGCAGCCGAATTGGTGAGAATGCTCGTCATAGTAAACTGCCCCTTTTGAACAGGTGAAATGGAAGGGACATTCCGGTCGTTACCGGGGAAACAGCGGCCAGCTTCATGCCTGCTAACGCGTTAAATTTCTTGGTTAACCCGCTGTTTCGATGGCCATAGAAAACACCAACATGGTTAAGGAAAACCTAAAGGTTTGGATATTTTTTGGAGAAAGAGAAAATCTTCCCAAAAGAAAAAACCGCACCTCTTTCGAGATGCGGTTTTCTGTAGGTCGCGGGACCGGCCGTTTGGGGGGGATGGCCGGGCCGCGCCGTTTTCGATTAACGGAACAGCGACAGGATGTTCTGCGAGTCCGAGTTGGCGATCGAGAGAGCCTGGATGCCGAGCTGCTGCTGTGTCTGCAGAGCCTTGAGGCGGGTCGACTCTTCGTTCATGTCAGCGTCAACGAGGCGGCCGACACCCTTGTCGATCACATCCATAAGGTCGGCCATGAAGTCGTCCTGCATCGAGATGCGCTTGTTGGTGGCGCCGAGCGTTGCAGCCGAGTCCGTAAGGTTCGTCAGCATCTTGTCGACGGCGCTGATCATGCCTTCGATGTTGTCATCGGTGGTCGTCGATGTCAGCTCGATTGTGGTCGAGGTGGTCGAAGCCGTCGTGCCGGCAGCGACGATCAGGTTGTAGGTTGCAGTCGTCGTCGTCGTGCCGCTTGGCTGCGTGACAGCGATACCCTTGGTCAGCTGGCCGTTGGCAGCTGTCTTGGTGTCGATCAGAACCGAAGTCGAAGCGTCGAAGGAGAGAACGCCGACCGAAACCGTGCCGGAAGCGGAACGGGTGAACGAGCCAACCATTTCCTTGGTGCCGACTGCAGTTGTCGTGTCGTTGTAGAGCCAGTTTTCACCGGAGAAGGAAGCCGAAGTTGCCGTCGAAACCAGCTGGTTCTTGAGCTCGGTGATTTCCTTGTTGATCTTGGTCTTGTCAACGCCCGGTTCGCGAGCAGCGACCAGCTTGGCCTTGATTTCGGAGACAACGTCGATGGCGGCGTTCAGACCGGTGTAGGCGGTATCCGTCTTGGCAGCGCCGAGACCGAGAGCGTCCTGAACAGTCGAAAGAGCCTTGTTGTCCGAACGCATGGTCGTTGCGATCGACCAATAGGCAGAATTGTCAGAAGCGTTGCCAACCTTCAGGCCCGAAGAGATACGACCCTGGGTCGTTTCCATGTCCGAGCTGATGGAGCGCAGCGTCGAGAGTGCTGCCATTGCAGAAGAGTTTGTCAGGATGCTTGTCATTGGGGTTGTCCCTCTAGTTACAAAATACAAGATTGGGGACATACCGGACTAAAATACTTACCGGTGATAACGGCTCGGCATCATGCCACTCGGCTCCTGTTAGTCAGGAAATCCAAATCCGTTATGTGAGGGTAATGTCGCAGAGAAATGTTGCCATATGTTTAAGTGCGGCGCGAATATGCGTACGGCACCAGGCGCCTCAGCGCGTGGCCGAGGTTACAGAGATTTTATAATTATATATATAATTCAATTATTTGGCTGTTTCTGCGCAAGGAACGTCCGGTCTAAAAAGAGACGATCCGTTAACCAAGCGGGCGAGATCAGTTGAAAGATCGCACAAGGCTGCCAACAAGCAGGTTCCAGCCGTCGATGAGAACGAAAAACAGGATCTTGAACGGCAGCGATATGGAGGTAGGCGGCAGCATCATCATGCCCATCGCCATGGTAATGGTGGCGACGATCAGATCGATCACCAGAAACGGCAGCATGATCAGGAAGCCGATCTCGAATCCGCGCCTGATCTCCGAAATCATGAAGGCCGGCACGACAGCACGCAGATCGACCCTGTCGCCGACGACGACAGTCTGTCCCTTCTCCTTGGCGATGTCGATGAACAGCTGCAGGTCCTTATCGCGGGTATTGGCGAGCATGAACTCCCGGAACGGTTCGGCGATGCGCGTCATCGCCTCCGTTTCATTGATCTGGTTCTCCAGGAGTGGATTGACGCCGTTCTGCCAGGCGCGGTCAAAAGTCGGGGCCATGACGTAGAAGGTCATGAACAGTGCCAGACTGACCATGATCATGTTCGACGGCGTCGTGGCAAGACCCATGCCCGTGCGCAGGATCGCGAACGCGATGACGAAGCGGGGAAAGCTCGTCACCATGATGAGAATGCCAGGGGCTACCGACAGAACGGTCAGCAGACCGAATGTGCGGATGATCCAGGAAGCGACCGAGCCGTCGATAGGCGTGTTGAGGATATCAGCGGGAAAGCCTTGCGCTCCCGCGATACCCGACATCGCCAACATGGCGGCTATGAATGCGATAGTCCGGATCATGAGCGAATCATTGAATAACAAATGTCCTGAAGATGACATTGGTTACGCGCCCTTCGGAGCGCAGGTCAACCCGTTCCTCGATGTCATCCTTCAGATACTGGAATCCGCGCGGTCCTTGTATCTGTTGCAGCGACACCGTTTTGAGATAGGCAGCAATGTCCTGATGGATCTGTTCGGCCATCACCACATCGGGCGCGCCCTTGAAAAGCAGGGCAACTTCAAGCCGGATCCAGTTTTCAGTGGGATAGGAAAGGTTGGTGGTGATCGCATCCAGCTGAACGACGCCATTGGCTTCGGTGGCGATTTTCGGCAACCCTTCGTCCTTTTTCGAAGCCTCGCCCTCGGGTTTCTGGCCGGCTTTTTTCAAGGCGATTGCGGCCTTGGCTTCCTCGACGATCTTGGCCTCCTCGGTGCTGAGCGGTTTGGGCGCCAGCATGCCGCCAATCAACCAGCCGCCGCCGCCCGCGATCAAGGTCAGGACCGCGAGCGCTGCGATCATGATAACCGGCGATGATTTCTTCGGGCCGGCATTGGCGAGATCGGCTTCTTCCATCTTCAAAATCCATCAAGAGTTGGCCGCTTGTGCGACGCGGTCGAGCCGTCAGATCGGCGAAACGATATCCATCACCTGCTGACCCCATGGCGGCTGCTGCACCTCGGTCAGGCGGCCGCGCCCACCATAGGAGATGCGCGCTTCGGCGATTTTCTCGTAAGAGATCATGTTCTTCGCATCGACGTCGTAGGGCCGGACGATACCCGCGACATTGAGAATGCGGATTTCATGGTTGACCCGGACCTCCTGGGAACCGCTGATCAACAGGTTGCCGTTTTCAAGCACCCCGGTGACGACGGCGGCGACGAGAAGGACCAACTTTTCGGAGCGCTCGGTCGTACCCTCGCCCTTGGACTTGGTGTTCGAGCCGTAGTCCAGCCCGCCCTTCCAGCCGAAATCGCTCGATTCCGATTGGCCGTTCGCGCCAATCTTGAACCCGCTGTCGTTGGTCCGGCTGCGGTCCGTCTTGTTGTCGAACGATGCCTTGTCGTCGATACGGATATCGACGGTCAGGATATCGCCGACTTTCAGCGCGCGGGCATCCTTGAATAGGGCTGACTGGTTGTCGCTCCAGAGCGAATAGCCGTTCATGACCTGGCGCGGTTCCTTCGGATACATCGCCATCTGCGGCGTCTGCGCATATTGCAGGCCGCTGCCGATCGGGCTCATGGCCGGTGCCCGGCCAATTTCGTTGAATGTCTGGTTCTGGCAGCCCGAAAGCAGGCTGGCGGCGAGAAGAACCGAAATCGGATATCTCATGACGGTTCCTTCGATGTGTCCGGGTCTGTGGCGCTGGAGATGACGTTGGTGACAACCGCTGCCTTCTCATTGCTCATTTCGCTGAGAATCAAGCTCGACTGGCGCGGCGGAAGCTGCATGAGGATCGCCGCTGCGACGCCGGGATTGACGAGCTCCAGCTTGGCCGCCGCCGCATCCGCCTTCATTGTCTTGTAGATTCCCACCAGACCGATCTGGGCTTGCTTGAGAAAATCGTTGCGGCGCTTCAGCCAGTCCTCGTATTCGGAGCGGCGCTTCTCGAGCGTCACGATGCGTTCGTCGATATCGAACTGCAGCCTCTCGAGGTCTTTCTTTTGCAGGAGGTAACGCTGGTCCCTGGCCGCGTCGGCGATATTGGTGCAGAACTGCTGGATTTCGCCGCCATTGGCCGGGATACCAACTGCAGGTGCTGCAACTTCCTGCGCGAAGGCGCCGGGCATCGCCAGCATGGTGCAGCCGGCAGCGATCAGCATCAGGCGGCGGCTCAGGCTTTTTGATGTGCCGGGAAGATTGTGTGCAATCATTGCAGGACGAGCTCCGCCTGGAGGGCACCAGCTGTCTTGATGCCCTGGAGAATGGAAATGATGCCGTCGGGTTTGACGCCGATGCTGTTGAGACCGGCAACAAGCGAGCGCAGGTTCGAACCGTTGAGGATCGCCACCGTACCGCCCTCTTCGAACGCCTGGATCGTCGTATTCGGCTCGATCTCGGTGCGGCCGCGCGAGAATGGCTCCGGCTGCACGACGGTCGGGGTCTCGGTGACCTGCACCGTCAATGTGCCGTAGCTGACCGCCACCTGCGCTATGCGCACATCCTGCCCGATGACGATCGTGCCCGTTCGCTCGTTGATAACAACACGCGCTGGAACATCGGTCTCGACGACAAGGTTTTCGATATCGGCCATTAGACGGGAAAGATCAGCCATTTTCGGCTTGTCGATAACGACCGACTGCGAATCCCGTGCTTCCGCCAGGCTGCCGCCGAACTGGTTCTTGCCATAGTTATTGATCGCTGCAGCCATGCCGACAGCTGTCGAGAAGTCCGGGTTGCGCAATTGCAGCACCAGATTGAAACCATCCTTGAACTTGGCCGGCAACTCGCGCTCGATAATGGCGCCGTTAGGGACGCGGCCAGATGTCGTCACACCCTGTGTTACGGATGCAGCATCACCCTGCGCGCTGAAACCGGTCACGACGACAGACCCTTGAGCCACTGCATAGATCTGCCCGTCAGCACCCGAAAGCGATGTCATGACCAGCGTGCCACCCCGAAGCGAGGTGGAATCGCCAAGCGATCCGACAGTCACATCAATACGGCTGCCGGGGCTCGCAAAAGGAGGAAGATTGGCCGTGACCAGAACTGCGGCGATATTCTTCGACCGGGATTCGTTGTCCTGCGTCGAAATGCCGAGATTCTGCAGCATGGCGCGCAGTGATTGAGCCGTGAACGGTGCGGAGCGCAGGCTGTCGCCAGTTCCCTGGAGGCCTACTACCAGGCCATAGCCGATCAGCTGGTTTTCCCGGCCGGCCTGCAATGATGCGATGTCCTTGATGCGCGACGCGGCCCCGGCAGGCACGATCACCATGGAAAGGACGGCGACGAGTGCCAGGCACAATTTGCCGATACGAAAGATCATTTTGCCACCACGTGAATTGTACCATCGTCCATCACCGTTCCGGAAACGATGATGCCGGAATCGGTGTTGCGCACGCGGATCAGGTCACCGACCGCGGCGTTTTCCAGCGGCGCACCGCCGGCTGTGATCGTCAGGGGGCCATTGCTGAAGACGATCCGGACCGCCTTGCCACGCTCAACCGCATAGGGTTCCCGCAAAGCGGAAACGAGAATGACGCGCCCTTGAAGCAGAGTGCGGCTGGTCACCTTGCCGGTAACCTGCTCCGCCGAGGTCGCGTAGTCGCCCGTAAGAGCAGGATTGGTCACCTCGACCTCTTCCAAACGGCTGGCATCGATAACTTCGCCCGGATAGATCGTCTGGGTCGGAATGATGGCCATGCGTTTTTCCGCGCGCGCGGCGTCTGCCGACATCAGGCCGGCACAAATGGCCCCGGTGACGGCCAGCGCCCGCAGAAGGAAACTTCCGCGAGTAGCAGCCGTCATCACGAACGATGCATTGGCAATCCGGCGAAACGTCATGTTTGCCATTCCCCTCTTTTATCTCAGGTTCTTACTGACCGTCGCAGCCATTTCATCGGCGGCCTGGATGATCTTGGAGTTCATTTCGTAAGCGCGCTGGGCGGAGATCAGGTCGGTGATTTCCTTGACCGGATCGACGTTCGACGCCTCAAGATATTTCTGCTTGATCTGCGCGTAGCCAGGATCTGCCGGGGTACCGATCACCGCTTCACCGGAGGCCGGCGTCTGCTTGAAGAGGTTGTCACCCTGCGGCTCGAGGCCTGCCTCGTTGACGAAGTTGGCAATGGTGAGCTGGCCGAGAACGGTCGGGGTCGTATCGTTGCCGACGCGAACCGAGACCTCGCCGGACGCGCTGACCGTGATCTGGCTGGCATTCTGCGGCACGGTGATTGCAGGAACGACCGTGTAACCGTCGATCGTGACGAGCTGGCCGTCGGCATTGGTGTTGAAGGCGCCGGCGCGCGTGTAAGCCGTTTCGCCATCCGGTGTCTCGATCTGGAACCAGCCACGTCCGATCAGTGCCATGTCGAGGTCGTTGCCGGTGCTGACCAGACTTCCCTGAATATGCAGGTTGCGAACAGCGGAGGTCTGCACGCCAAGACCGATCATGGCGCCTTCCGGCACGATCGCCTGGTTGGCGCGGTTCGGCACGCCCTGGGCGCGTTCGGTCTGGTAGAGAAGGTCGGAGAACTCCGCCCGCGCACGCTTGTAGCCGGTTGTATTGATGTTCGCGATGTTGTTCGCGATCACTTCCAGGTTCAGCTGCTGGGCGTTCATGCCTGTCGCGGCGATCGAAAGAGCCTTCATTACATTTTTCCTTTAGATCGGCATACGTGCGATTTCGAGATAGGCGCTGACCACCTTGTCGCGGATGGCGATGGCGGTTTGCAGTGACTGCTCGGCATTCATGACGGAATCGATAACTTCGCGGGTATTGGCTTCACCGCGGATACCCTGGATCGAGTTGACTTCCGACTGCTTGAGGCTGTTGGTCATTTCGGTCGCCATGCTGCCCATGACTTCGGCAAAGCTCTGCGACTTTCCGGCTGCGGCCGCGCCGCCGAGGATGCTCTGGGCGGACGAGGCGCTCGACGTCGAAGTCACGTCTTTGACCGTCGAGATGGCCGCGCTGATGGTTTTGATTGCGTCGATCATTATTGCGAAGCCCTCAGGAGGTCGATGGTTGCAGAAATCAGGTCGCGTGCCTGCTTCGTGGTCTGGAGATTGGCTTCGTAGGAGCGATTGGCTTCCCGCATGTCGGCCATTTCGATCAGCACGTTGACGTTGGGCAGCTTGACCATGCCCTTGCCATCGGCGGCCGGGTTGCCCGGATCGAACTCGACGGAGAAGTCGGAATCGTCAGTTCCAAGGCGCTGAACCTCGACGGTGGAGGCCCCGCTGGCCCGGTCGACTTCCGCGGCGAAACTGACTGTTTTGCGGCGGTAGGGATCGGTGCCGGGCGCGTCGCCGGTCGAGCGGGCATTGGCGATGTTTTCCGAAACGATGCGCAGACGCGTCGATTCCGCTTCGAGACCGGAGGCCGAAACCTTGAGAGCTGAAACCAGAGGATCCATGGCTGTTATTTCCGTACCGTCATGAGCATCATCCGGTGATACGCTTTGACGAGCCCGGTGTTCAGCTCGTAATCGCGTTTGACTTCACCCGTTTTCATCAGTTCCTTTTCCAGCCTGACGCTGTTGCCGGACTGCTGAACCTCAGCATCCGTGAGCATGCTGGTTTCCGTCACCTGGGCCGCGTTGCTGCCGTCGGTGAAGTGCGCGGGATTGGTGGCAGCCATCTGGAAACCGGTTTGCTGAAGAACGCTCTCGAACGGTTTGACGTCCTTGGCCGCGTAGTGCGGCGTATTGGCGTTGGCGATGTTTCCGGCCACGACGTTCTGGCGGACTGCCAGCCATTGCGCCTGCCGGGACGCGAGATCGAAAAGCTGTATAGGTTGCATCATGCGACTCCATGCTTGTTGCTGGAGAACCTAGGCAAGCAATCTTGCGTGGGACTGAATTGGATAGCGTATTGAAAAAGCCGCGAACGCATGCGTCTTGAAAACGGTATATCCACCGTCAGAAGTGAGCCTGGCGTGCTGGAAAGTCCGGAATTTGGATAGGCGCAGGCCGCGACATGAACCGCCAGCCTGCCCGCCAACCCGGGATAAATGCAATCATTGCATGGAAATGAGGGTCGGCCGCTCAATCAGCCTGATAGACGTCGCCCTTGGAGGTGATCATCACCCAGCGCCCGTCACGCTGTTCCAGCGTTGCAAGGCGGCTGTTGTCCGGCAAGGCCGAGCCGATGCGGACAATATACATGCCGCTGCTATCTTCAATCAGCGCGCGGCCGTTGGCCACATGCATCAGCTTGAAGCCGGTGGCGGAAGGGAATGGCTGCTCCAGCCCCTCCTGAACGCCGGGCTTCTTGGCCTCGCCGGCAGTGGGAACCGTGGCCGTCGTCAGTTGGTCAATGGCCGCTTGCGTCGCCGCGTCGGACTCCATCATGGCCGTGGGTGATGCGGAACCACCGGGGCCTTCGCGGCCCGGCACATCGCGCGTGTTGCCCTGCCACAACGTCGGCATCGAGAATTTGTCCTGATGCAGAAAGGCATACCAGGGAAAGAACGTGGCGATCGCGGCAAGGGCCACACCCGTCGCGCCCAGCGCCTTGTCGATCAGCGGCGTGCGTTCGCCAAGCTTGCGCTGCGGGACGATTTCATCGGCATCATAATCTGTCATGGCTTACCTCCGCATATTTCCGGCCTGACCGACGTTGGCGGCCGCCTTCAGCGCATTTGCAAGGTCAGTGAACGCATCGAAGGCCGGCGGCTCGCCGGGCGTCTGTTTCAGAATGTCGTAGATGACAGGGACCTGCTTGATCGCCATATCCAGATCGGGGTCGCTACCCGGCCGGTAGCCGCCGATCAGGCGCAGATCGCGGGTTTCCTCAAAACGGTGGATCAGCGACTTCAGGCGGCCGACGAGCTTTTCCTGATCCGGCGTCCACGCCTTGCGTGCCAGACGCGAGACGGAGGCCAGCGGATTGACCGGCGGATAGCGGCCTTCCTCGGCAAGGCTGCGGTCCATGACGATGTGACCGTCGAGAATACCGCGCGTCGAGTCAGCAATTGGATCGTTGTGGTTGTCACCATCGACGAGGATAGAGATTATCGCGGTGATCGTCCCTGCTCCTTCAGCACCCGGTCCGGCGCGCTCCAGCAATCGCGGCAATTCGGTGAAAACGGATGCCGGATATCCGCGCGCAATCGGCGGCTCGCCCGATGCGGTGGCAACTTCACGGATGGCATGGGCAAAACGGGTGACGCTGTCGACGATCAACAGGACGTTGTCACCCTGATCACGGTAGTGTTCAGCGATGGTCACGGCGGTCAGCGGCGCCATCTTGCGCAGCATCGGACTTTCATCGCTGGTCGCGACCACGGCAACCGACTTGGACAGGTTGTCGCCGAGCGTATCCTCGATGAATTCGCGCACTTCACGGCCTCGTTCGCCGACCAGCGCGATGACGACCTTGTCAAAAGCATCGGCGCGGGCGAGCATCGAGAGCAGCGTCGATTTGCCGACGCCGGAGCCGGCGAAGACGCCGAGACGCTGGCCAAGGCAGAGCGGAGAAAAGATATCGATTGCCCGCACACCTGTGCGGAAGCCATGTTCAACACGCTTTCGAGTCATTGAAGGCGGCGCGGTATTGGAGATCGGCCGGCGGATATCGCCCTGCAGCAGGGGGCCGCGTCCATCGATGGGCTCACCGAGCGAATTGATCGTGCGGCCGCACCAGCTTTCGGTCGGTGCGATGCGGAAGGCACCCTTGCGGATCACCGTATCATGGATGCCGATTGGGTCGCCCGGCTCGATCGGGCAGACCACCACCGTTTCCTGCTCAACCTTGACGACTTCACCCAGGTGCACACCCGTCGAACTCTTGTGGGCGACGAAATCGCCGAGGCGAACATGGCGGGAAAGCCCGGTCACCGTATAGTAACCTGCCGAGATGGACTGGACATGCCCGCCCGGCGCGATCGAAAACTCCGGATTAGAGTAACGCCCGACCAGGCCTGCGAGTGCCGCAAGCGAGGTCGAGGAATTGCGAATCTGGAGCTTCTCGTTCTGCATTCCGGTTCCTGCCATGTGCCCTGCCCGCTCTCAATTGTTCGGGGGCGAGGCGTCAGTCGTTTGAAACGATCAGGTGCGTTACTTGCTGCCGCCGAGCGTCTTGATCGCTTCACTCATCGACGTTTCGCTGTCGCGCATCAGGGCCGTAATGTTCTCGAAAGCGCGCGATACCATGATCAGCTGCGACATTTCCTGCACCGGATTGACGTTGGATTCCTCGAGATAGCCCTGCATCACACCGACATCGAAGCGATCGACGACCGGCTCAGCCCCGGATTTGGGAATGACGGCGCTGTTATCGTGGCGCATGAAGCCGTTGCTGAAATTAGCTTCGTAAAGACCAAGTGCCGCCACCTGTCTTCCATCCTGCTGGATGGAGCCGTCGGCGCCGACCTTGATTTCGCTGGCCTGCGAATCGAGCTGGATCGGCGCACCACCGGCATCGAGAACTGGATATCCGCGCAGAGTGACCAGATCGCCGGTTTCCGTCAGAGTGAAGCGGCCGTCACGGGTCAGAGCCTGGCCGCCACCTGGCGTTTCGATCTGGAACCAGGCATCGCCCTTGATGGCGAAATCCAGCTGGTTGCCCGTGCGGTTGAGACCACCATTGTTGGTGTTGAGGAATTCCTGGCCTTCGGAAACGAACGACACTTTTGTCGGCTTCGTATCGCCCAGCATCTGGTTAAACTTCACTTCCGTGGCACGAAAGCCGACCGTGCTGGAGTTGGCGACGTTGTCGGCCAGCGTGTTCATGCGTTTTTCAAGCGCCATCTGCGACGAGACGGCCACATACATACCGGTCTGCATTTCAGCGTCCCCCGAGTTTCAGTGTATTGATGGAAAGGAGGAGATCAGAGGAAATGCCGTAACCGCTGGATGATCCGAAGACTGCGAGCGGATCATAGGTATCCGAAGAATTATTGATTTCCCAAAGGGCCGTAAAACGTTCGAGAAGTTTCGACAGCTTGGCCGGATCCTTGAAATCCTTGATGTCGATCGCCTTGTCGATCGCCGCCGCCTGTTTGTCGATATCGGCAGCGGCAAACTCGTCGGGCATTTGCAACAGGGTGCGGGTGACCTGCGCCAAAGCATCATCAGCCAGTAGTCCAAAGGCACTGGTGATCGACGGCGCTGTGCGTTCGAAATAGAGCGCCAGGCGAACGCCGGCATTGTCTTCGCCAGCCGTCTGCTCCAGCGTCTGGCGGGCATACTTGTCGGCGACGCCCTTCTGGGCCTTGTCGAAGGATGTCGCGGCCGTGCCGTTGCGGGCAAAGTTCAGCGATTCCACCAGATCCGAATAACGGCTGTCGGTCAGCTGCTTGGCAAAGGAATCGTCCGTGTCGACACCCTCGGTCAGGACCTTGCGCATGAACGCCTTGGCGTAGCCCATGTCTTCGAGGCCGTGCGCCTTGATGGCGTAATTATAAAGCCGCGTATCGGCGAAGAAGTCGTCGATCGTTTTGACGTTGCCGATGTTGGCCAGATAATATTCGGTTTCGCGCGCCACATCCGGTTGCTCGGACACTCGCTCCAGCGACTTGGTCAGGTTGCCTGCTATCATCTGGTAGCTGGTATAAGTCGTCGTCACGACGTTTCCCCGTTCATCCAATAGACATGACGCACCGCGCGCCGATTGAGCGGGAACCTGACGGCTGTTGCTTGCGCGAACCTGTTTCCCCGCAAGGCTGGCAAATGTGGTCTACAGCCAGCCTCACGCAAGGCTGGCGGCCTAACGATACCGTCGAAAATCCATCATTGCGGCAGGTATCGAAATGAACATCATCATCGGGCTCCTTTTGACAATGGGCTGTATCCTCGGCGGCTTCATTGCCATGGGCGGCCATATGGAGGTCCTGAACCAGCCCTTCGAGCTTGTCATTATCGGTGGCGCCGGTATCGGCGGCTATATCATGGCCAATTCGATGAAGGTGTTGAAGGATACCGGCAAGGCACTCGGCGAGGCCTTCACCCACAAGGTTCCGAAAGAGCGCAATTATCTCGACACGCTGGGCGTTCTCTACAGCCTGATGCGCGACCTGCGCACCAAGTCGCGCAACGAGATCGAAAGCCATATCGACAACCCTGATGAATCCTCGATCTTCCAGTCGGCCCCGACGGTCCTGAAGAACAAGGAACTGACGGCCTTCATCTGTGACTATGTCCGCCTCATCATCATCGGCAATGCCCGCTCGCACGAGATCGAGGCGCTGATGGACGAGGAAATCAACACGATCACCCACGACAAGATGAAGCCCTATCACGCGCTGACGACCATGAGCGACGCCTTCCCGGCCATCGGTATCGTCGCCGCCGTTCTCGGCGTCATCAAGGCGATGGGCGCCATCTCGGAATCGCCGGAAGTTCTGGGCGGCAAGATCGCAGCCGCCCTCGTCGGCACCATGCTCGGCATCTTCCTGTCCTACTGTATCGCCAGCCCCGTGATCGCCAATATCAAGGCCGTCCGCGACAAGCAGAACCGCCTCTACATCATCGTCAAGCAGACGCTGCTTGCCTACATGAACGGCTCGGTTCCCCAGGTTGCGCTCGAATACGGCCGCAAGACCATCTCGGCTTACGAGCGTCCCTCGATCGACGCGGTCGAGCAGGAAATGATGAACCCCGGTGGCGGCGGCGAAAGCAAGGCGGCCTGATCCGATGACCTCAGCGACCACGAACAACGTCCACACCTTCGACCGCAAGCTGCTCGCCCGGATGACCGGCGCACTCGGGGATACAAAGACTATCAGCAAGCTATGCAGCGATCTCGGCCATGTCTTTGCCGAGTTCCTGCCCGACATTTTCCAGAACGAAACCGGTCTCGATATCGAGATCGGCTATGCCGGTTTCGATACGGGCCTGAAGAGCGAACTGATCGCCAACCTCGGCAACGGCGTTGCCCTGTGCGACACGACATTGCGCAACTGGTGCCCCGATTTCGTCATCAGCTGCGATAGCCCGGTGATCATCACGCTGATGGAAATCCTGCTCGGTGCGCCGGCTAATACCATCGAGGAACCCAAGCCCCGGTCGCTGTCGAACATCGAGCTCGATGTTGCCACGATGATCTTCGAAAAGGTCGCCGACGTGCTGAAATCGGCTGTCACGGTTGCCGGTAGTTTCGAACGGGTGGTCGGACGGCCCTACAATGCCAGCCAGCGGCCCGCAGCGGATCCGGACGTCGCAGACGTTTACGCCGCCTGCATCAACGTGACGATAGGCCTCGGCCCCGTTCTTTCGACCTTCTCGATCATCGTGCCGCAGCAGACTCTTCTGAAAACGGCTGTTGTTTTCCCAAAAGGCGTCGGCCAGGGCCGCAAGGCCAAGGGCGCATGGGGCGAGCAGCTCGAACAGCAGGTCCGCCGTTCCACAGTAAGCCTCGAAGCGCGCATCAAGCTTCAGAGCCTGACGCTGGACAGCATCAGCCGCCTTCAGCCCGGCGATGTCATTCCGTTCCAGGACGCCAAGGATGTGCGCGTCGAGATCAACGCCAACGGCCGCGATCTCTATATCTGCGAATTCGGGCGATCCGGCACGAAATACACGGTGCGGATCAAGGATACCCACGGTTCGGAGAGCGACATTCTCCACCACCTGATGAGTTAAAAACCCCCTGCCTTACCCGGCAGCATGGTTGGGGCAAGTTTCAACTGGAATAGTTTGCACATGGCACCGAAGAAAGCACCAATAGAAGACCAGGCGATCCTGAGCGGCGGCGATGCCGAGCTCGATCAGGCCATCGACGATCTGCGTGGCGTCCTGCAAAGCGATGCCACCGGGACCGCGCTGGACAATGATTTCGGCATGGATTTCGCCGCCACCTCGACGGTCGGCGAAACCTCGGATTTCGGCAGCACATTTTCAGCCGAAAATGATCTCAGCAGCTTCGGCGGCGATTTTGGCGCCAGCAACAGTTTCGCCGATCTGGCGGAGACTTCGGCTGCACCAGCCTTCGACGCCGGTTCGTTCGGCGGAAAAGCATTCGGTGGCGACACCTTCGAAGACCAGCCTGCCGGCGAGCCCGGCAGCGGTATGACGGCCAATCTCGACCTGATCATGGATATCCCGATTGATGTCCAGATTGTTCTCGGCACCAGCCGCATGCAGGTCTCCGGCCTGATGAACCTGACGGAAGGTGCGACGATCGCGCTTGACCGCAGGATCGGCGAACCGGTGGACATCGTCGTCAACGGCAGGGTCATCGGCCGCGGCGAAATCACCGTTCTCGACGAAGATGAAACACGTTTCGGTGTAAAACTCATCGAAATCAAGGGTACCAGTAAAGTTTGAACCCGGTTAGGGTCATGAGGATCAATCCATGATGGATTTCGACAATTTCGAGGCTTCGGCGCCCACCCGGCCACTCACCCAAATGGACAAGGCCGCTGCGGTTCTCCTTGCAATGGGCAAGCCCATTGCCGGCAAGTTGTTGAAATTCTTCACGCAGAGCGAATTGCAGGGCATCATCGCTTCGGCACAGTCGCTCAGGTCCATCCCCCCGCACGAGCTTGAAATCCTGGTGAACGAGTTCGAGGACCTGTTCACCGAAGGTGCCGGCCTGATGGACAACGCCAAGGCCATCGAAGGCATCCTCGAAGAAGGCCTGACGCCGGATGAAGTCGACGGCCTGCTCGGCCGCCGCACCGCCTTTGCCGCGTATGAAGCCAATATCTGGGACCGCCTGCAGGATTCCGACCCGGCTTTCGTCGCCCAGAGCCTGGGCAAGGAACATCCGCAGACAATCGCCTATGTCCTGTCGATGATGCCGTCGACCTTCGGTGCGAAGGTCCTGCTGCAGCTGCCGGAAAGCAGCCGTGCCGACATCATCAACCGTGCCGTCAACATGAAGAGCGTCAGCCCCAAGGCCGCCCAGATCATCGAGGCCCGCGTGGTCGAGATGATGCGCGAGATGGACGCTGAAAAGAACTCGATCGGATCGATCAAGATCGCCGAAGTCATGAACGAGCTGGAAAAGACCCAGGTCGATACGCTGCTTGCGTCGCTCGAAACACTCAGCACCGAATCGGTCCGGAAGGTTCGTCCGAAGATCTTCCTTTTCGACGACGTTCTCTACATGCCGCAGCGCAGCCGTGTTCAGCTGTTCAACGACGTGTCCGGCGACATCATCACCATGGCACTGCGCGGCTCCAGCATGGAACTGCGCGAATCGGTCCTCGCATCGATCGGCGCCCGTCAGCGCCGTATGATCGAATCGGATCTCGCTGCCGGCGACGCCGGCATCAATCCGCGCGATATTGCCATTGCCCGCCGCTCTATCACGCAGGAAGCCATCCGTCTCGCCGCCAGCGGCCAGATCGAACTAAAGGAAAAGGAAGCGGCTGCGGCTTAAACGGCCCCGACGGTTTCCATCATCCAGCTGAGACACAAAGGCCCTTAACCGGTTCCGGTTGAGGGTTTTGTCGTCAGGAGCCCCGGTTCCCACCTACTTTCTGTGAAGCGCCGGGTTTCCACGTATATCTTTCTTGCATGCCCTGCTGGCCCGGCTCACAACAGGCCTGCCAGCAAAGACTGCTGCCGCCAGAGACAAGAGGTCTTCATCCGATGTCGGACGATCAGGACAAAGACAGTAAAACCGAATCGCCGTCCGAGAAAAAAATGAGCGACGCCATCGAAAAAGGCAACACGCCTTTCTCGCGCGAAGTCACCATGTTCGCCTCGGTCGTCGCCATCTATATCTTCATCGTTTTCTTCCTGCCGCAAGGGTTCGTCACGGTCGCGGAATCGCTGAAGGACATTTTCGAGCAGCCGGAAGCCTGGCGCATTAACACGGCGACTGACGTCGTTGCGCTCGTCTCGCACCTGTTCTGGAAGGCGGGAGCCTTGCTCATCCCGTTTTTCGTGCTGCTCATCGTGTTCGGGATCGGTTCTTCCATTCTGCAGAACCTGCCCAGCCCCGTCCTTGACCGGATAGCGCCGAAGATGAACCGGATTTCGCCGATCGGCGGCTTCAAGCGTATCTATGGCATTCAGGGTCTTGTCGAATTCGCCAAGGCCTTCGCAAAGGTTGCGGTCGTTTCGCTTATTATCGTGCTGACACTCTGGAACGACTATTACGCCACGCTCGATTCGATGTTCTCGGACCCGTTGACGATCTTTTCGACGATTTCGAACGACTTCAATCAGATCATGGTCGTCATTTTGATCTCGACAGCCGTCATAGCCATCGCCGATTTCTTCTGGACGCGGCATCACTGGTACACCGAACTGCGCATGACGAAGCAGGAGGTCAAGGAAGAGCTGAAACAGTCCCAGGGCGATCCGATCATACGCGCAAGGCTGCGGTCCATCGCCCGCGACCGCGCTCGCAGGCGCATGATCACCTCGGTTCCCCGCGCCACTCTCGTCATCGCCAACCCGACCCACTATGCCGTTGCGCTACGCTATGTACGCGAAGAAGGCGATGCCCCGGTGGTGGTTGCCAAGGGTCAGGACCTCGTCGCGCTGAAGATTCGTGAGATTGCAGAAGAAAACGGCATACCCGTTTTTGAAGACCCGCCTCTCGCACGCTCAATGTTTGCGCAAGTCTCGGTGGATAGTGTGATTCCACCGGTGTTTTACAAGGCGGTCGCCGAACTGATTCACCGGATCTATGCAACGCAGCCGAAACGGATGACGTGATCCCAATGAAAAAATGCGAATATTCGGAACAACGCGAGAAAATAGTAGCCGACGCGATCCGTCCTGTTGCGACGGAATTGCGGTTGATCGATGCCGCCGACTTTATCGCGATGCTGCGTTTTGAATCGCATGGGAGCCTGGCGGACCTGGTGTCGTCGGCCGCGGAACTCTATTTTCTTCCCGGTACCGTGAACTTCGGCATCGGTGGCAACTATTCCCTGGACTGGGGCACGGAGCCGGAAATTACGCTTGATCTCGAATTGAAGCCGGATGGCGTCACCGTCTATGCTCAACTGGCTTTAGGTAAGGACTCGGCCGGCCTGGAAATCAACCACATCGCCTTTCAAAGCCCTTCGAATGATCCCGACGAGAATACAGCGTTCCTGGCCCAGAGCCTGAACGCAGCGAAATTCGTCAAATCCTATCCGACCGCTCTTGCGGGCTGAGCTTCGGATTCCGGCCATGACGGCCGAAACAATCCCTTTAGCTGATATAACCGAGACGGATTGCCTTGGCGATCGCCTGGATTCTGTTGACCGAATCCAGCTTGGTCGTGGCCGCACCGAGATAGGCATTCACGGTATGGACGGAAAGCCCCATCTTCTCGGCGATCTCTTCGCTGATATAGCCATCGCCGGCCATCTGAAGGCAACCGATTTCTCGGTCACTCAGCGATTCCGACGGCAGCATGCGGCGTTCGTCTGCGCCCAGAAGGTCGGTCATGATCTGGCAGCTTCGGCCATGCAGATCGATGATCACCTCGCTCGGTACGTCGATATAGCTTCCCAGGAAGACGACGTAGCCGTTGCCCTGGGCCCCAAGCCGGACTGGCAGCGCGAGGCCGGAATATGGCAGGAGCCGTGCCGTCAGGCGCTGGGTAAAGCGCCCGAAATCCGGGGTCTCCGCCGCCTGATGCTCGCCCATGCCATTCCACAGGATCGGCAGCAGTGACGTATCCAAATGCGCCAGCATCTCGCCGCCATAGGCCGAAACCAGCTCATGCGCCATGGCCTCGGTATCAACGCCCCAGTTGTCGAGGACGCAGCTCAGCTTGCGTGTGGCCGGAAGGCCGTTTCCGTTCAGCCGCAGAACGGCAAAGTTCTTGGCGTTGATCTGCTTCTGCATCGCCTGCAGCCGCGCCACGAGCGTCGCAGCCTTTGAGGCCCTTGCCTGTTGCCTGCCGGCCTTGGCATCATCGCCGGTGCGTGCATGGGGGAGGAAATAGGTCATGACCGGCCTCCTAGACGAGATTGTTGCGAACGGCGTAGGCGATAGCCTCGGAGCGGGTCTTCGTCGCCGTTTTGCGCATCACGCTGGTGATGTAATTGTTGATCGTGTTGCGCGAGATACCGAGGATGACCGCGATCTCGTCGCTGGTCTTGCCCTCGGCGATCCAGAACAGGCATTCGAGTTCGCGTTCCGTCAGTTCAAAATCACGGTCGGTGCGTGCACCCCGTTCGGTGGTGAAGCTGGCGAAATATCCCGTCAGCAGGCCGACATCGCGCAGGCTTTCCTGCGAGAGGATCACATCTTGCGGAAAGAGCAGCATCAGCGACAGACGGGCACGCCCGACATTGAAGGTGATCGAGCAATATTCACGGCTGGTGCCACGGGCAATGTCGATGTCATCGGGCAGGCTCATGAAGACCGGCTGCATCACCGACAGGCATTTCTCCATTTCATTCGTCTTGGAATGAAGTTGCGACATGACCTTGCCGAGACGCTTGACAACGTCGAAGGGCCAGTCGGAACACACCACGAAATCCAGACCTTCATCCTGCGACAGATCGTACCGCGCGAGCAGATAATGAGTGGCGCCGACATATTCCGTCAGGGCAGCCAGCCCCTTGCCCAGATTGCCGCGCTCGGCGAATTCGCCCAGCCTGCGAATGAGCTGTTCCTTGGAAACCGGCCGCCCAACGCCACGCACACCAGCGATTGGCGCAGGCCAGATCGCAACTTCCGTTTGTAGAGCATCCATGACATTACCCCCGTGATGGATCCGCCCGTGCTCATTCCAGCACTTTTCGCCGCCGCCGCTGGCGATCGCATCGAGGCTTTTCCGCCTTTCCCCGACACTTAAGAAATCAGTCTGCGAATCACTACATAAATGTACATCGCTCTCTGTGAAAAACTACTGCCCGCATTTCGGGATTTACTTTTGACAAAAAGCATGAAACGATTCGTTAAAATCTGATTTGCACGACGACACACAAAGCTGAATCGATACTCTCTTTATTTTAACATGCTGTAACAACATTGGTTTTCAGCTTTCCATTGAAGTGTGACGCGCCGTCTTCCTTCTCGAAGGCCGCGCGATGCCTGCCCTAGCGGTTTAAAACCTCCAAACAAATCATCGTTTTGTCCACCGGTCGAATTTGTCAAGTTTTCATTTTTTTATTTGTTCCTTACGATGTTGCGGAATTACATCAGCCATAGGCATCGTCTAAATTGGCTGGCAAAGACAGAACCGGAAGTTAAATCGCAAATATTTCCAATGTAATATTTAGACTATCCTGAATCCGGACGGAATCGCGGAATCAATACATACGCTGCCACTGGCAAAACCGCAGACAAACCGATTTTTCCACTGAGAAAAATTAACAGTTTGTTAAATATAACGAATCCAGAGCCCCATGATGACTCCAGTCGGGCAGACCTCGATTCTTGCGGGCACGTCGCCGTGCCGCGACAATACAGAGAACCGCCGCGAGTCTATTTTCGACAAGGGATCGATGCTGCCGATTTTCGTGCATGGTTTTGCGGATCGGCCGGGCGGCAAAGGAAAGCCATGGAGATGAAGACACACTGCATCAGGCCACTGTCGCGCCGAAAAAGATTTATCCTGTGCAAACTGAAAGACCCGCCAGGGCCTGGCGGGTCTCTTGATCAAGATAAGGAAGGGGCTTTTATCAGGCCGCTTTCTCGGCGACCCACTTGCGAAGAATCTTGGCAGCGCGTTCCTCGCTGATTTCGACCATGCGGGCGAGCCTGCGTTCCGGGCCTTCCTTGACGCGCCGGTTGAAACCGCCGTCGCTGTCGTCGCCAAGACTGAGCAGGTCGTCGGTGCTGTCGAAGCCGAAGTCGGAACCGAAGCCCTCCATCAGCGCGCCCCCAGCACCACCGTTTGCGGCGGGCGAGAAGTCCGGCAGTTCCAGGCCGACCGGCTCGTTATCGTTGAGCGCTGTACCCCGGCCACCCAGGCCCATCGAGCGGGCCAGAGGACGCATGCCCATCCAGACGACCACGAAGGCCACTGCGACGAAGGCGAGTGCGTTGATGATGCCGCCGAGATTGCGGGTCAGCGTTTCCATGATGCCGGGGCCAGCTACCGCTTCATCGAGCAGCTGCGTGTTGACGAAATCCATGGCCGTCAGCGTGATCATGTCACCACGCGCCGGGTCGAGGCCAACGGCAGAGGCGACGATTTTCTGCATGTCCTGGATATAGGCGTCGATCTTCGCCTGGTCGGCACCTTCGCCGATCATGGCGGCTACCCGGCCGCGGTTGACCACGACTGCGACGGAGAGTTTTTCCAGTGTATAGCTGCTCTTGACGGTGGCGACGGTCTTCGAGTTGATCTCGTAGTTGGTCTGCTCTTCCTTCTTCTCCGTCTGGTCGTTCGATTGCGGTCCGGCCGCGCCGCCTGTTGGAGCAGCTTGCGGAACGTTCTGCTGAACGGTCGCTGCATTGTCGGCCTGCTGCTGGCTTGATTTCTGCTCTTCCTTGGTGACCCGGGTTGACCGCTCGACGCGCGATTCCGGATCGAAGACCGTTTCCTGGATCTGCTGGGTATCGGTGTTCAGCTTGGCGGTGACACTGGCGCGAAAGTTGTCCATGCCGAGGAAAGGCGTCAGAGCCTTGTCGATATTGTTTTCGACTTCCCTCTGGACGTTCTGGATGATGCCGAGCGACTGGTTCATGGCGCTATTGGCAGGATCGTCACCGGAAGCCAGGAGCTGTCCAGTCGAATCAAGGATCGTTACGTCATCGATGCCGAGGCCCGGAACGGACGAAGCCACCAGATGGCGGATCGAGGCTGCGGCATTTCGGCCGATATTGGCGCTGGCACGGATCATCACCGAAGCGGTCGGGTTCTGCTCGGCTTTTCTAAAACTGCCGCGATCGGCCATTACTATGTGGACACGGGCGGCGGAAATCCCGGAAATCTGCTGGATGGTGCGGGCGATTTCGCCTTCAAGGGCGCGGACGCGGGTGACTTCCTGCATGAAGGAGGTGAGGCCGAGCGAACCGACATTGTCGAAGAGTTCGTAGCCGGCATTGGCGCTGTTGGGCAGTCCGCGCTCAGCCAGATACAGGCGCGCCTTGCCCGTCATGCCAACCGGAACCTGAATGCTCGCTCCGTCGGCGCCAACTTCAAAATTGATGTTGGCTTCGGCAAGAGCAACGCTGACCTGGTTGAGGTCGTTGCTTTCCAGCCCGACATACAGCGTTTCGTAGGAGGGTTTGTTGACGTAAAGCCCGGCAGCGAGAACGATCGCCACCGCGATGACACCGGCTGAAATCAGCGCAATGAGCTTGCTTTGCCCGAGACTGGCCAGGTTTTTCGTGACCGTCGAAAGTTGATCCAACAGATTCATTCTGTTTCCGCACCCAGTGGCACATGTTCCGTTCAGACAACATCGCCTGGGGAGTGAACATGTGCAGATCCAAACATTCGGGTTGCTGATCGATCTGGCGCATGTGGCTTCGTCAAATCACGCGCAAATCTACCAGTCCCGATTGGCACACTAGAAAACGAAACTTGCGCGAACTTGTCTTGGCCCGCCCAAACGTCGGGAAAGCAGACAGCACCTTCTATTGCGGAACTCCATGCGGAACGGAGCCGTTTTTCGACGGCCCCGGGCAGTTTTCGATCACAACGATGTCAGATTACAAAACACGGTCTGGATAACGGGCGCGGTCCGCATCGATTTCGGCCTGGGTGTAAGGCTTTGAAGTATCGTCAAAACCGTTCCAACCCTGGCCTTCGTATGCCGTCCGGCGGGCGGGTAGATCAACCCAGTTCGAGCGCTTGAGGATTGCTTCAGCCTCGGCGGCGCGCGCATCATCAACCTTCGCCGTTACCAGCGTTCCGCCACGGCGGACACCTTCAGCATAGACATGCGCATCGCGCTCATCGACGCCGGAATCCGTCAGCGCACCGATAATACCACCGGTAGCTCCGCCGACTACGGCACCAGCAACAGCGCCAGCAGCCGTTGCAGCCAACCAGCCCGCAGCCACGACCGGACCGACGCCGGGAATTGCCATAATGCCGAGACCTGTCAGCAGCCCCCCAACGCCGCCGACGGCTGCGCCGATGCCGGCGCCAGTGCCAGCGTCTTCGGCAACATCGTTGTCACCCTTGTGGCGGCCATCGGCGTTGTTGGAAACGATGCTGATGTCATTGTCTGAAATACCGGCGGCCTTCAGCTGGTCAACAGCGGCGCTCGCGTCAGCATATTGGTCGAAAAGTCCTGTAACGGTCTTTGTCATGGTGTTTCTCCTTGATGTTGTTTTTGGCTTACTTGGCGACGATGTTGCCCTGATAATCCAGGGACACCATCACGGGCTTGCCGTCCTTGGTGGCCTTACCCTGCCAGACACCCTTGTCATCAAGCTTCAGCTCGGTAACGTCGGCATAGCCGCCTTCGACGATGCGGTCCTTGGCCTGACCTTCGGTGAAGCTGTTTGCGCCTTCAACCGGTGCGGTGGTGTTCTGATCAGACGGGGTTGCGACTGCCGGCGTGTCGCCGTTGGGATTGGCGGAAGGCGTTGCTGCCTGTGCGAATACGGACGATGCAGACAGGGCGACGATCGACGATGCGATGATAAATTTGTTCACTGGGATCTCCTTGGGATCGTTAAATGACCCTCGTCGACAAAACCCTCCAATCGCCATAAAGTTCCGCGTTGTTTTGTTGTCCACGGCAAAAAAACCGTAACGATTCCGACATATTAGTTCCTTCTGCAGCAGATCCCCCAGCAGATTGACGGATTTTACGGCGCCCCGGAATGCCACGTGCCAAGGGCTGATAAGCAGGTCGCGCACCTCTGTTTGCATCGCTAGAACACAACAATTATGGCGCTTAGGAACGTCATCCGGCACCAGCGGTACGGGCTCAAAACATCCGCATTCCGCGACCGGCCCAAAAACAAAACCGCCGCTCAAGACGATTGTCGAGGCGGCGGTAAAATTAAGCAGGGAGAAGTCGGTGAGGGCTAAAAAGCCTCGAAATCGCCGGCAGCCTCGGTCAGCGGCTGGGAATGGCCGTGACGCAGCATGCCATTGCCGAGCGATTTCTGCATGTCGGCAAGCTTGACCAGATTCAGCGCCGTCGTCACGTCCACCAGCCAGGACTGCGGGATGGCCGCAGTGACGGTGTCGATGAACTCGGCCAGACCGCGCGTCTTCTGGACGGCCAGATCGATACCCTGCAGGACCTTTATCCTGTCAGGCGATTCCAAGACCGCCTCGCCATGAATATCGCTGAGCATCGGTTCGATCCGCTCGATGAGATAAGCCACATCATAGAGTTCCGAAACGATGCGCATCATCACATCCGGGAGCGCCTCATCGACGTGAGGCATATGGCTCTTCATTTCAGTCAGCATTACACGCCCTCACGCTGGCAACAAATGCCGTCCGGGAACACCCCACCGAACGGCTACGCTAAACACCTTGCCAAAGCACATCCCGGGCCTGATCCCGGGATGCCACCCAAGCGCTAGAAAAATTCGATCGCATTGTCGACCGGCTTCGGCACCGGCCTTGGGCGCTGTTCCTGAGCCACAGCCTTCTGTGCTTCCACGCCCGTCAGCGCATATTGCCGGGCACGGCCGCTGAGCGGCCAGTATTCGAGCTTGCGGCCATGATCGCCACCGGTGCTCTCACCGACCACCTGGATCCCTTCGTCCATCAGGAACTGGCGCGCAAACAGCGCATTCTGCTCGCCGACATTGGAGAAGCGCGCGATCGTCTTGGCACCACCAAAGATCTTCGCCTCGAGGCGCTCGCGGCGGGCCCCCTTCTTCAGGAGACCGTTGATCAGCAATTCCATGAGATGCACGCCGTAACGCGTTGCATCGCCGCCTGACGAAATTGCATCCGCCGAACCCGGCAGAAGGAAATGGTTCATGCCACCGACGCCCGCGACCGGATCGCGCATGCATGCTGCCACGCAGGAACCGAGGATGGTCGAAAGCACGACATCTGGATCGTTGACCACCTTCCATTCGCCCTGGATGACATGCACACGCCTGGTCGCAGCCTCAGTGATCATTTCAATGCCCCAAATACGGCTTCGATTGCAGCTTTCATCTTTTCGATGGTGAAAGGCTTGGCCAGCACGTTGTTGGCTCCGAGCGCCGCCGCCTTGGTGACCAGTGCGCGGTCGCCCTGGGCTGTCAGCATGATGAAGGCGGCCTTCTTCGTGGCCGGATTGTTGCGCACGGCAGCAAGCAGGCCAAGACCATCCATCTTCGGCATGTTGAAATCGGAAATCACCAGGTGATGCGGCTGAGCTGCCATGATCTTGGCCCCCTGCTCGCCATCACCGGCGACGGTGATCTGCTTGAAACCGAGTTGTTGCAGAGCATCGCCCAGCAACAGACGGCTGGTGACCTGATCATCGACGATCAGAACTTTGATTTTTTCCGCTAGGGACATTTATTCGCTTCCTTCTCTTCGGGCGGCAGTGCTTTTCAGGACTTCTTCCCCGATTGAGCCGAGGGGGAGTTGTGTTTCGACGGCACCCAGTTCGTAGGCAACCCTCGGCATTCCATAGACGACGCAGGTTTTTTCATTCTGACCGAATGTGCGGGCACCTGCGTGGCGCATTTTCAAGAGACCGGATGCGCCGTCGCGGCCCATTCCGGTGAGAATGACACCAACCGCATTGCGTCCGGCGAGTTCCGCGACGGAATCAAACAGCACATCGACGGAAGGACGATGACCGTTCACCGGTTCGCGGTCCAGCAGACGGCAGCTGGGCGATGTGGGATTGACGACCTGCAGGTGGCGTTCGCCGCCCGGGGCCAGATAGACCTTGCCTATCTCCAGCCGGGCACCGTCGGTGGCTTCCGCGACGGTTGGCGCGCAGATGCGGTTGAGGCGCTCGGCAAAGCTCTTGGTGAAGGTGTGCGGCATATGCTGCGTGATCACCGTTGGCGGGCAATTGGCCGGGAATTTCTGCAGAACCGTGATCAGGGCCTCGACACCGCCCGTGGACGATCCGATCGCAACGATCTTTCTGCCTGCCCGGTAATCGGAAGCCGCATTGGCGTTGGCAGCGCTTGGCGCCGCAACCTTGTTGCCCGAAATGATGAACTTGCGCTGCGAGCGGGCAGCGGCCTTTACCTTTTCGGCGAGATCGCGGAACGGATGCGGATCGCCCGGCAGCGGCTTGCCGACGCAATCGAAGGCACCAATTTCCAAGGCCGCCAGCGACGCTTCCGCACCCTTATGCGTCAGGGTCGAGACCATGATCACCGGCATCGGACGCAGGCGCATGATCTTTTCGAGGAATTCCAGCCCGTTCATGTTGGGCATCTCGATGTCGAGCGTGATGACGTCGGGATCGAGGTCCTTGATCGCCTGGCGCGCCTGCATGGCATCAGCCGCCTGGCCGATAACCTGAATTTCCGGATCGCTGCTCAAGATAGCAGTGATCAGCCCACGCATGGTGGCGGAATCGTCAACAACAAGAACGCGCGCAGCACTCATGAGCGGCCTCCCTGTGGTTTGCCGGTGTAGCGATAGGTGGTGATGCCGATATTATCGAAGACCGACTTCGCATCGCCAGAGACGCGTTCGGAATGGCCGATATAGAGATGACCCTTGGGATTGAGCATGCCGCCAAACCGCGACCAGATCTTCATCTGGGTCGGCTCATCGAAGTAGATGACGACGTTACGGCAGAAGATCACATCGAACTGGCCCTTGAACGGCCACTGCGCCATCAGGTTGAGTTCGTTGAAGGTGATCAGTTTCTTCACACGGTCGTCGACCTGCCACTTCTGGCGGCCGTTGACTGAGGTTTCGGTGAACCATTGCTTGCGCATTGCGGGGCTGACCGTTTCAAGCGCAGTCGCGTCATAGGCGCCGGCCCGGGCCAGCGCCAGGATCTTGGGATCAATGTCGGTCGCAAGAATACGGAAATCATAGTCTGCTGCATTCGGCAGCATCGACAAAACCGTCAGCGCGATCGAATAGGGCTCCTGCCCGTCCGAGCAGGCCGCCGACCAGATGCGCACCCGGCCGCCATTTTTGGCGCGGGCCAGAAGTTCCGGCAGAACGTCGGACTTCAGATGCTCGAAATGATGGTTCTCGCGAAAGAAGCGGGTGAAATTCGTCGTCAGGTGCGAAAGCATGTCGCGGCGCTCGGCGGCACCGGCAGGCGATGAAACCAGCTGGCAATATTCGCGAAAACCCTTCAGGCCGACATTGCGGATATGCTTGGAAAGCCGCGAGTAAACGAGCGAAGCCTTCGATTCATTGAGATAGATGCCGGCATCGGCATAAATCATGGCAGCAATCTCCACGAGGTCGCGGCGGGTCAGCGGATATTCTCCGCTCGCCAGGCACTCGTCTGGGGATAGCTTGCTGTCAAAGGCGGCTGGCATGCTCATGCAGCTTCACTTTCGGTATGAGGAAACACGGCTTCCAGTTCGATCAGGCAGATCATCCGCCCTTCGATCGCCAGGATGCCGCGGGCAAATGTCCGCTCGAACTCGGACGTCATATCCGGCGTCGGCTGGATATCCTCGTCCTTGATCGTCAATATGTCGGAGACCGCCTCTACGAGAAGGCCGACGACTTTGTTCTTGACCTGCGTCACGATGATGACGTGGCGCACTGTCGGCTCGGCCGGCTTCATCCCGAGGCGGGCCGACAGATCGATGATCGGCAGGACCGCACCACGCAGATTGATGACGCCAAGCACATATTGTGGCGCATGGGGCATCGGCGTTGCGGGAGCCCAGCCACGGATTTCCCGCACGGACATGACGTTGACGCAGAATTCCTGATTGCCGATCCGAAATGCGATGAGTTCGCGCTCTCCATTCGTCAGATTTTTTGCGAGAAGCGTCATAGTCCTTACCCTGCAGCGGCGAGCGATGTTTCGGTGTGGAGCGACTGGCCGCGCGATGCCGAAACGACGGCATCGACGTCCAGGATGAGCGCAACGCGGCCATCACCGAGAATGGTGGCGGCAGCAATGCCAGGCACGTGCGTATAGTTGGCCTCAAGGCTCTTGATGACGACCTGGCGCTGGCCCTGGATGGCATCGACCATCAGTGCGCGCTGGCCGCCGCCTTCGGATTCCACCAGAAGGGCGACACCTTCGACCGGATTGGCCTGGGTTGCGCGGAAGTTCAGGATGCGTCCCACATCGACCAGCGGGCAGAACGAGTTGCGGATCGAGATCAACCGCTGCGTCGCGCCGAAGGAGTGAATTGCTGCCGCATCCGGCTGTAGGGTTTCGACGATTGCTGTCAGCGGCACGACCAGTGTCTGGCCGGCAACCGTGACGACCATGCCGTCGAGAACGGCGAGCGTCAGCGGCAGGCTCATGGTGAAGGTGGAGCCATGACCGGGCTTCGACGAGATATTGATGCGTCCGCCGAGTGCCTGGATGGAGCGCTTGACCACGTCCATGCCGACACCACGTCCCGAAAGGTCGGAGACCTTGTCGGCGGTGGAGAAGCCTGCGTGGAAGATCAGGTTGTCGATTTCTTCGTCCGACAGGTTTGCATCGGCCGCGATCAGGTCGTTGTCGATCGCCTTCTGGCGAACCTTCTCGCGGTTGATGCCGGCACCGTCGTCAGACAGTTCGATGACGATACGGCCCGAGCGATGCTTGGCGGTCAGCTTGACCGTACCTTCGGCACTCTTGCCGGCGGCAAGACGCTTTTCCGGCATTTCGAGGCCGTGATCGACCGCGTTGCGGATCATGTGGGTCAAAGGCTCGGCGAGCTTGTCGATGACCGTCTTGTCGACTTCGGTGTTTTCGCCCTCGGTAACGAGGCGAACCGACTTGCCGGTGATATCGGCAATTTCGCGGACGGTGCGGGCCATGCGCTGGAAGACCGGCTTCACCGGCTGTGCGCGGATCGCCATGACCGAGTCCTGGATCTCCCGGGTCAACTGCTGAAGTTCTTCCAGGCCCATATTGATCGAGGAGACACCATTCGAGTCATTCTCGATGACGCTCTGCGACAGCATCGCCTGGTTGATGACCAGTTCGCCGACGAGGTTGATGAGCCGGTCGACACGATCGAGATCGACGCGGATGGTCGGTGCGGCAGCAGATGCCTGCTGGGCATTGTTCTGAGCGGCAGCTGCGGCCGCGCCCTTGTCGCCGGCGGCTGCACGCGATGCATTACCAGCCATCTGGACGACATTGGATGCCGTTCCGGCAGCAGCGACGGCTTCCTGTGCGGCGGCGATCTGTTCTTCCTCTTCGACAACGCCGAGAGGCACATCGAGTTCGCCGTCAAGTGCTGAGAGATCGAACGGGACCGGCTGCATCGGCAGGTCATCGCCGTTGGCTTTCGGAGTTTCGCCCGTTTCAAGCGCCGTCACCTCGAGGTCGCAGTCCCACTCGGCGAATTCGAACACCGAACGCACGGCATCCTCGCCCTTGTCGGTCTTGATCGATACTTTCCAGGAGAAGTAGGCGGCTTCCGGGTCCATCTGGTCGAGGGATGGCAGGCTGTCCATGTTGCAATGGATGCTCATTTCACCCAGACGCGAGAGGTCGCGCAGGAGCAGCGTTGCTTCATTGCCCTTGGTATAGAGTTCCGACTTCGGCTTGAAGACGACGTCATAGGCCGGAAGATCGGCCGACACATCATCGTCGCCGAAATCGTCGAAGGAGAAGGCGACCGGAACAAAGCCGTCGTCGCTGACAACAGGTGCCGGTGCGGCAGCAACCGGTGCGGCCTTGGGTGCAGCAGCGACCGGGGCTGCGGCAGGTGGTGCCTCGCCCTTGGCCAACGCCTCAAGTTCGCGGATCAGCTGCGCCGAGCGGGCCTGATCGACACTGCCGCCGTCGCGCGCGACATTGGTCAGGTCGGCCAAGACGTCGGCCGATTTCAGCATGACCTTCAGGACATCCTGGTTGGGTTCCAGCTTGTTGGAACGAACGCAATCAAGCGTGGTCTCAAACACGTGTGCGAAAGAGACAAGATCATCCAGCCCGAACGCTCCGGCACCACCCTTGATGGAGTGGACCGCCCGGAAAACCGCATTCACCGTTTCCGGATCACGGTCGCCGTCATTGAGCCGCAGGAGACCGGATTCCAATTCAGCGAGTTGCTCCTCGCATTCCTGGAAGAAAATCTCTTTGATTTCGTTCATATCCATGGGGAGGAATCCTGGCTTAGGCGGTTACGCGCTCGATTGCATCGATCAGCTTGGTCGGATCGAACGGCTTGACGATCCAGCCGGTAGCACCTGCCTGGCGGGCGCGGTTTTTCTTTTCCGCGTCGCTTTCGGTGGTCAGCACCAGGATCGGAATTGCCCGGAATTTCTCGTTCTTGCGCACGCCCTCGATGAAGCCGAAGCCATCCAGACGCGGCATGTTGATGTCGGTGACGATAACGTCCGGATTGGCATCCTCGAGGATTTCGAGCCCCTCGATGCCGTCTTCTGCCTGGATCGTTTCGAAACCGGCATTGTTCAGCGTGACGAGAAGCATGTTCCGGATGGTTCGGGAATCATCGACTGTAAGAACTTTCTTTTTCATGTCTCAAATCTCCTTTGCCATCAGGTGGTCGATATTGACCCCGATGAGCTGTGTCGTTTTCGTAAATGCGTCCGACACCTTGGCGAAGGTGAAAGACTGATTATCCTCTTCCCAGCTTTTTGCTCCGGCCATCAGGACCTGAACGCACAGCGCACCGATACGCTCGACTGCAGATGCGTCGATCGCGAGCGGATTGCCGCGCAGAGCCATCAGCTTGCCGTGCAGCGCGTTGGCCTCGTTGAGGTCGAGAACCGGTGCGAGGCTCAAACTTTTCCGAGCGGCTTTCTTGGCTGCCATCTCTACTTTCCTTGTCTGGCTGGGAGTAATTTACAGGGATGGTTCAACTGGTTTTCGGCGCGCCCATGCGAGCGCACGTTCTGGCCCTCGAAAATCGCCGATCTTGGCAGGATGTGTTTGTGACGGCTCTGCATCAGCGCGCCCACCCGGCAAGACGGCCCTGCAGACCGAAGCCCTCATCGAACCCATCATTGCTCTCGTCGGTGATTTCGCCCGGCCGTGCGGCTGGCGCCACAATGGCAGGGGTCGAGTAGGATGGCGCGAAGGCCGTCTTTGGCGCCTGCCGCTGGATATGGAACTGGCGGATCGTCTGGCCGAGTTCGAGAATGACGGTATGCAGGTCGTCGCAGCTCTCTTTGGCGCCGGCAGCCTGATGTGCGCTCGCGCCGATTTCGGTGCCGATACGGCTAAGATCGGATGTCGCGGCCTGAAGGCCGGTGACCTGTTCGGCGGTTTCTTCGGCAATGCCGGCGATGGCATCGTTGATGCCGCGCACCTGCTCGACAATGTTGCTGATGGCGTCCTGCGTACGGCCCACGCGTTCGACGCCCGCCTCGACCTGGCACTTCGTGCTCGATACCAGCTGCTTGATTTCGCGGGCCGCGTCACCCGAGCGCTGCGCCAAGGCGCGGACCTCCTGGGCGACGACGGCAAAGCCACGGCCGCTTTCGCCAGCACGCGCAGCCTCAATGCCGGCATTCAACGCCAGGAGATTGGTCTGAAAGGCAATCTCGTCGATGACGCCGATGATCTGGCCGATCTTTTCGGCCGACGCTTCGATATCGGCCATGGCGGAAATCGCCTGCCCGGCAATCTCGCCGCTGTGTTCAGCCGACTGGCGGGTGACCGCGACGCTCTTTTCGGCAGCCCGTGTCTGGCCGGCATTGTGCTTGACCCGGTCGACGATGGCGCCAAGCGACCGGACGGTCTCACCCAGCGCTTCGGACTGTTCCCGTCCGCGATCTGCAATTTGTCCAGTCTGGCCGGCAAGATCGCGCGACGAGATTTCCATCGTGACGGCGCGGTCGGCAAGGCCGATGAACTCGTTCTGCATGGCATTAAGCGCGCCATTCAGTTCGTGGGCTACCGGTTGATACGCGACCGGCACATCACTGGGCGTCCGAACGGAAAGATCGCCGCGGCCAAGCGCCTGGGTAACGCCGCCAAATAAAGCCAGTGCTTCGGCTTCACCGGCCTTGCGCTGCTCGGCGAGCTGGCGCTGGTGGCTGTGACGCTGCTCGTTGAAGCGCAGAGAAACGGAAATTTCGGTATCGACGAAAACGGTGCGGACCAGAGCGGCGACGAGGTCGGCCAGCTCCTTCCTGTTCGCCTTGCCAAGCGACAGCATCGATTTCGGCCAGAACTGCTCGATCATCGAACAGATCAAGCGTTCGAGCACGACGGCGTGGCCGGCGATCTGCCAGCGCGGATCAAGTCCCATCTTGCTCTCGGTATCCGACAGCACCTTGACCCGCTCCGCATAGAGACTGTCAAAGCGGGCGTCAGTGAGCACGCTCCAATGCGATGACTGAAGGTCGTGCAGCCGGTCGATCTGGCGGTCGCTGGTGAAATGGCGGGCGGCATCCGGAAAGGTCTGGAGGCGCTGGAACAGGTCGCGCAATGCGAGTTCGACCTCTGCGCCCAACGACTGGCGATGCTTGCGCAAGACGTCGGTCTGGTCTTCATCGAGCCCGGCAAAACGCAAGCGCTCGAGCAGGCTGCCTGCCTGAGCTTTCCTGGTCTGATCTGGCGACGTTTCCTGCCTCACGCTTTTCCCCGGTCCGGTATCTCGTCTCTGGAAACCCTATGGCTTTCAGAAGAATCCTGTAGAAAATCAAACTCTTGCTGCATGTCCGCAGGCCTTGACCGGCGCACGGTGCGTCCATTCATCAACGGATGTTCCAAAGGGGCGTTGCCAAGCGGGCCGTCTTGCAAGACGCCAAATGGCGACGGCTGCAATGCCGGCTGGCCACGGCGATCAGCCGCTTCGTTCCCAAGAGATATCCGGTGAAAGTGCATACCGGATCAAAACCGGTTCGTTGGTACGGCGTCATGCCTTGCGGGGAAGTAGATTTTCCCACTCCAACGTGTACGACCATGTTTATGGTTAATTCCTTGCTTGAAGGTTAACGGTTGATCGTCCGTATCTTCTTTCACTAAAATTAGCCGCATATTGCTCTCACCCGGCGCAACCGCTTATGAAACGGGGGTTTGCGCCCGTTGGAGAAACAACAGGTTTTCAATGGTAAAACTTGGGAGTTGATCTTGAGAGGCCCCGCCATTAACTACTGCCTATTCTGACCGGTTCAAGCCATGCGCAAGCATAGCCGGCCAAAGTGAAGCGGCATCATGATGATGACGTAGAAGGAACGGGCAATGATTGTTCTGGGACTAAGCGCTACGCTTATCGCCACCCTTACACTGGCAGCGGTCTCCATCCTCCTCAATATCGAGGATGATCGCAAGTCGTTGAACGCCCGGATTTTCTAGGAAATAGTTGAACCGCACTTCGGCCCGTAAGCATATGTGCCTCACAAGGGCGATGCATTACGGCGTGTCCTTGGATGCGAGAAGCGCCGCTCACCCTTGAAGGCTGCGGCGGCCAATTTTCTTCGTTTTGTTTTCTCACCGCTCTTTGATCGCACACTGGAATAGCCGGTGAGACCCGCCCCGGAAGACGGGCCACAGGCTCATTCGGCTGGAGCGTAGTTCACACCAGCCGGCACTTCCACCCGGCGCGGCAGAGTGAGAGCGACGATCAGCCTCAAAACAGTCCCCACAGCGGCCAGATAGACAGCGAACCGTGTGCCTTCGATAAGACCGATGGTCGCCGTCTGACCTATCGATTCCCCGACACCATTGGCAACGGCAACCAGGATGGCGAGGCCGACGGCCAGCCCGACCTGCAGGCTGGTGGATGCCATGCCCGACGCCACGCCCTGCTCTTCCTGGGCAACCCCGGTCGCCGACACGATCCACATCGCCGTCCACACCATGCCCTGGCCGACGCCGAGCACTGCCATGCCCGGAACCAGGCCGATATAGCCCCAGTCCGGCGAAATCCCGTATGCGAACGCCACCATGCCGGCGACGCTGAGAACCTGGCCGATCACCAGGCTGGCACGAACGCCGGAGCCGGTGGCCATACGCTCGCCCAGCTGCGTACCGATGAAGATGGCGACAGCCGGAACAAGGAATGCCAAGCCGGTCCACAGCGCATCGAAGCCGAGCATGCCCTGGAACAACACGGTTTCGAAATAGGGCAATGCACCCAAGGTGGCGCCGAAAAATAGCGTCAGCAGCATGCCCGCCAGCGCATAACGGTTAGAAAAAAGGCGCAACGGCATCAAAGGATCATCACTGCGGGCTTCGATGACGAAGAAGGCTGCGAGCAGGATCAGACCAGCAACCAACGCAAGCAAGATGGACGGTGACGCCCAGCCCGATTCCGGCCCTTGAACGAGGACGTAGACCAGCAATGTAATGCCGATCGTCGCCGTCAGCGCGCCCGGTAAGTCAAAGCTGCGATGCGAGCCTTGGTTGACATCACGCGGCATGATGATCAACGCGCGGGCGATGATGATGACGACCAGCGGCACATTGACGAAGAAGACGGCGGGCCAGCCATAGGCGCTGGTAAGAATACCGCCGAGCAGAGCGCCGACGGTCAGGCCGGATGCACCGGCACCGCCCCAGACGGCCAAGGCGCGGTTGCGCTCGCGACCTTCGGCAACAACGTGGTCACCAGCGATAGCGTTGCCGGAAACAGCAAGGCGCCGCCGACACCCTGGATGGCCCGGGCGATGATGATGGCGCTCGGGCTGGTGGCCAGTCCGCCGACCAGCGACGATACGCCGTAAAGCGCCAGAGCGAAGATAAAGATCCGGCGCCGGCCGAGAAGATCGGCGGCGCGGCCGCCTAAGAGCAGGAAGCCACCAAAGGCGACACCATAGGCGCTGACCACCCATTGCAGGGTCTGGCGCGAGAAGCCGAGTTGCGCGCCGATATCAGGCAGTGCGACGAAGACGATATTGTAATCAACGGCGGTGACCAGTTGAGCGAAGGCGAGCAGGAACAATGTCCAGCCCAGCCGCTGGCGACCGCCGGATGCGGGAGAAAATGACATGATGGATATCTCTTGTTGCGGGGACAAGGCTGCGCAGCGTTGATGATTTGATAGTACGGATAGAATCGTACAATTGTCAACGCGAGACGTCCAAAAAGTTTGACTGTACGCGAACGGTTTATTATCTTGTCTTGATGAACGACCATCATCCCATGCGTGACGACCTTCGCCTACCCGATGTTCTTCTGGCTCTGGGCAACCCGATCCGGCTGGCGGCGGTGAAGCAGATCGCGACCGGCGAATGTATCTGCAGCGACTTCGTGACCGATGTTTCGAAATCGACGATGACACATCACTGGCGCGTGCTGCGCGAGGCCGGCGTGATCCGGCAGCGGCCGGAAGGCCGGGTCATCTATATGTCGCTGCGGCAGGACGATCTGGAGGCACGGTTTCCCGGGTTGTTGACAGCGATCTTCAACGCCGATCAGGTGGCGCCGGCATAAGCTGGCCGATGCCGCCTATAAGGCCTGAACGAGCCTGGTCCAGCTTGCCGCGTAAGCTGCATACGTTTCCGGAACGGCGCCCTGAAATTCCACCGTGTGCGCCTGCGCCCGGCTGCCATCGACAAGGCATGCGGCCCCAAGGCTGGTGCCGGTGGCGCTCTGGCTGCCGATCAGTACGGGGCGGCCGGTTGCGGCTTTCAGCATCCGCAGATAGCTGGGATTGGCCGCGAACGGTCCCTCGACGACGACTTCGCCCTCAGCGCCGATCAAGTTGAGCGAGCTGGCGGTCATCATCGCCAGATGAAAGGAGACGACGGCAAGCCTCTGCGGGCCGGTCAAGGACGCCTCGTCGCATGTCCAAGAGGCCTTGGCGTGCGGGAAAGGCCCGGAACCTTCCGGCACCGATGGCAGAAGCATCCACTGAGCGGCAGCCACCTGCGCTTCGACGTCTTCGGAAACGGTGACCGCCGGATCGGTGATCAGCGTCGAAAAGGCCCGTCCACCCATGAACCGTGCCGAGGGGACGGGATCGCCCAAGGCGTTGACATTGATCAGCGTGTCGCGCGCCTCGTCCAGCGCCACCTTTCTTGCGCCCATCGCCATCATCACCACCCAGGTTCCGGTGGAAACCACGGAGAACGGTGCTTTCCGCGTCAGCACATGCGGCAGCAGCGAGGAATTTGAATCGTGAATGCCGCAATAGACCGGCAGACCTACGGGCAACCCGGTGTCCTTCGCTGCCTGCTGGGTCAACCCGCCCAGAACATCGCTTGCACGGTGCACGGGCGGGAACAGCGACCGCCAGCCGCGGGCGTCAACCATGGTGGAGAAGTCCGCAGAATAGGGATTCCAGAGGTCGGTATGACAGCCGAGCGATGTCAGTTCAGTGGAGAGAACGCCGCTCAGGCGGTAAGACCAGTATTGCGCATAGGTGAGGATGCTGGCGACCTTGGCGAACCGGTCCGGGAAGGTCTGTTCCTGCCAATAGATCTGCGCACCGATGTTCAGGCCCATCGGTAGCCTTGCCGCACCGGTTTCGGCAAAGGGCGGGCGAACCTTGTCATAGTCCCCGGCCAGCGTATCGGGTCCGGTGAATTCGTAGTCGAGCAGCGGCAAAGCGAGATCGCCGTTCCTGTCCAGCAGAACCGCGGTCGCGCCGTGGGTGGTCACGGAAATCGCGTCGATCGGTGTCTCGGCATTCAGCGCGGAAAGGCTTTCGGCAATGAATCGCCACAGGCGCTCGACGTCGAAATGCGGGTACAGGCCTTCGGTCACGACACCGTTTGCAGTTTTGCGCACCGCCCTTTCCTCGAACCGGTCGAGATCGACCAAAGCGACCTTGGCATTCGTCTTGCCGATATCGATGACAGCGATGGTTTTCATGGGATCACTTCATATGGAAGACGGTGGTAAGCGGCACGGCGACCGGCTCGTTATCCGCCTTCGTCTCCATGATATCAGCCATATGGGCCCACCATTTCTGCATCACCGGATGTTTGGGCAGATCGGCCATGGTGTGATCATCCCGCCGCCAGAGAACACCGAACAGGAGATGGGTCTCCTCATCGAGATGGATCGAGTAATCCGACACGCCTGCGTCCGTCAGAAGCGCCGACAGTTCCGGCCAGATCGCGTCATGGCGCGCCTTGTATTCCTCAGTCATGCCGGGATTGAGCCGCATGCGGAAAGCGTATTTTTCCATGGTGTCCTCAATGCGCCCGGCGGCGGGCGCGTGACCACAGGATCGGCAATGCGATGACGGAAATCAACAGCACGCCGATGAAGATCGACATGACGATGCCGGGAACATTGAGAAGGCCGAACCCGAAGGTGACCATGCCCATGATGAAGGCGGCGAGCACAACACCCGGAATGGTCCCGGAGCCGCCGAGAATGCTGACGCCGCCGAGCACCACCATCGTCACCACTTCCAGCTCGACACCCAAGGCAATCGACGGGCGGGTGGAGCCGAGGCGCGAGGTCAGGCAGATCGAGGCAATGCCAGCCATCAGACCCGTCAGCAGGAACAGGATGAACTTGACGCGGCCGACGCGGACACCAGAGAACAATGCTGCCGTCTGGTTGTTGCCGATGGCATAGACGGCGCGGCCGAAATTGGTCTTGTGCAGCAGCACGCTGTAAACAATCGCAAAGAACACGAAGAGCGCGAATTCGAACGAGTAAACCCACCAGACATAGCCCTGGCCGAAATAGGCGAAGCTGGCGGGATAGCCTGTGTAGGCCTGGTCTCCCAATATAATGAACGACAGGCCGCGAAACAGGCTCATCGTGCCGATGGTGACGACGATCGATGGCAGGCCGAGGCCGGTGATCAGCAGACCGTTGACCGCGCCGCAAAGCAGACCGGTGCCGAGGCCGACGACGACCAGCATGGGCGTATCCGCACCCATGGTCACCGCCAGCCCCATGGCCGTCGAGGACAGGGCAATGATCGACGCGACAGAGAGGTCGATCTCGCCGGAAATGATCACCAGCGCCATGGCAAAGGCGACCAGCGCCTTTTCGGTGAAATTGAACGTCGCGTCGGACAGGTTCCACGGATCGAGGAAATAGGGCGAGGCAAACGAGTTGATCGTGAAGATCAGGATCGCCACGACGAGAAGCAGGCTCTCCCAGCTCTTCAGGGCCCGGCTACCCCGGCTCTGCAACCGGTCCGGAATGATCCGGGGTGAAAGATGCGTTTCCGCCATCAGACCGCCTCCGCTTTCTTCAGAATGACACGGCCCTTGCGCTTCTCAGTCCGAGCGTTGACGGCGACGGCGATGATGATCACCGTTCCGGAAATCGCCAGCTGGGCAAAGGGCGAGATATTGATGACCGGCAGCGCATTCTTGATGACGCCGAGGAACAGGCCGCCGAGCACGGCACCGCCGACCGAGCCAATGCCACCGGCAATCGAAATGCCGCCGATGACGCAGGCTGCGATGATATCGAGCTCGAAACCGGCGGCGATATCGACATAGGCGACCGCATAACGCGACACCCAGAGATAACCGGCCAGACCAGCGAGACCACCGGACAGGCAATAGGCGAAGAAGCGCGTGCGGCCGACATCGATGCCGGTATAGACGGCCGCATGCGGATTGCCGCCGACGGCAAAGAAGGCGCGGCCGACCGGCGTGCGCGTCATCAGGATATAGACGGCGGCAATCGCCACAACCGAGAGCCATGACAGGACCGGGAAACCGATCAAAGGCGCGCGTGGCAGCGCCTTGAAGGCATCGCTCATCTGATGCGCATTGATCCACGCGCCCTTGCTCAGAAGAAAAATGCTCCCGCGAAAGATGGTCAGCGTGCCGAGCGTCACGACGATCGGCGGAATATCCAGTTTCCAGACGAGCAGGCCGTTGATCGAGCCGAGGGCCGCGCCAAGGGCGACGACGGTGAGGATGACCAGCGGGATCGGTATGCCCGGAAAGGCGGCATTTATCATCGCCGCGACCATGCCGGATAGTGCCAGATTAGCCGCCATCGACAGGTCGATGCAGCGCGTCAGGATCACGGCCATCTGGCCGAGCGCCAGGATGATCAGGATCGAGGTGTCATTATAGACGCGCGCCAGATTGGCTGGCGCGACGAAACCGGGGAAGCGCAGCGCGATCAGGAAGACCAGCGCGACGATGGCGATGACCAAAAGGATTTCGCGGTTCTTGAGCAGCTTTGCCATTATACGGCCTCCCCGATGCCGGCGGCAGCCCGGACCAGCTTTTCGGCCGTCAGCTCGGAGCGCTCAAAACGCCCGGCGATGCGGCCTTCGCGCATGACGATGACGCGATCGGCCATGCCCATGATTTCGGGGATTTCCGAGGAGACCATGATGACGCTCAATCCCTGTCCTGCCAGTTCGCTCATGAAGGCGTGCACCGCAGCCTTGGAGCCGATATCGATGCCCTTGGTCGGCTCATCGAGAATGATCACCTTCGGCTGCGTCGCCAGCCATTTGGCGATCACCACCTTTTGCTGATTGCCGCCCGACAGCGTGCCGACATCCTGATCGAGCGAGGCGGCGCGCAGATCGAGGCGCTGCGTATATTCGCGCGCCAGGGCAAACTCGTTGGCAAGCTTCAGGAAGCCGGAACGCGAGGTTTTCTGCAGCGAGGGCAGCGTGACGTTCTGGAAGATCGGCAGGCCGATGATCGCACCCTGGCGGCCGCGCTCTTCCGGCACATAAACAATGCCGGCCTCGATCGCCTCGGCGGGAGAGCGGATGACGAGGACATCGCCATTCAGCTTGACCGCACCGGCAGACGGCCTTGTGATGCCGATCAGCGACTGCATGAATTCGGAACGGCCCGCGCCGATCAGGCCGTAGAAGCCGAGGATTTCGCCGCGGCGCAGTTCGAAATTGATGTCTTCGAATTCGGTCGGATGGCGGTAGCCCGAAACCGTGAGGACCGGCTCGCCGATCGCGACATCGACCTTCGGAAAAACCTGGCCGACATCGCGGCCGACCATCATCTTGACCAGCTGATCCTGGGTTACATCGGCAATCAGCCCCTCGCCGACCATGCCGCCATCGCGAAACACAGTATAGCGGTCGGCAATGCGGAAAATTTCATCGAACTTGTGGCTGATGAACAGGATCGCCTTGCCGTCCGCTTTCAGCCGGTCGATCAGTTCATAAAGCTCGTGGATCTCCTTGTGCGACAAAGCCGCCGTCGGCTCGTCCATGATGACGACGCTGGCGTCGATCGAAAGAGCGCGGGCAATCGCCACCATATGCTTGTTGGCAATGCCGAGGTCGCGCAGCCGGATGGTCGGATCGATTTCAGCGCCGACGCGGGCAAGCAGATCGCGGACATTTTCGTTGAGTTTCTTCCAATCGATCAGGCCGAAGCGGCCGCGCGGCGCATGGCCGAGAAAGATGTTTTCGGCGACCGACAGTTCATCGAACAGCACGGTTTCCTGGTGGATCGCGGTGACGCCGGCATGGGCGGCTGCGAGTGCGGTTGGAAAATGAGTCTCGGCTCCATCGACCCGGATCGTGCCGCCATCCGGCTGGTAGATGCCGGTGAGGATTTTGACCAGGGTCGATTTGCCCGCACCGTTTTCGCCGATCAGCGCCGTGACGGAACCGGGGTACAAAGCGAGCGAGACGTCGGACAGCGCTTTTACGCCGGGAAAGGACTTGGATATGCCCTCGAGCGCGACGGCGGGTTTCATCCGCAATGTGGTCGTTTCCTGCAGCAAGAGGCAATCCACCGGTATGATTTGAAATTGAAAATTGTCGGCAGGCTATCGCTTGCGCGATTGCCCCTCACCCTAGCCCTCTCCCCGCATGCGGGGAGAGGGGGTCACGGAGTTTGCCGCTTGGTCCTTCTCCCCGTCACAACGGGGAGAAGGTGCCCGATAGGGCGGATGAGGGGCAGAGCGCCACAAACCAATGGATCAGAAGATCTTGGCGAACTCTTCGACGTTCTTGGCGTCGTAGACGAACGGGTCGGCCATGGCGCCTTCGTTGTTGTCGTCGAGCTTGACGGTGCCCATGCGGCCCATCTTCAGTTCGGCGCCGGGCTTGGCTTCCGCGCCGCCGATCAGGTCATAGGCGATCATGGTGGCGGAATAGCCGAGGTCGATCGGGTTCCAGATGGCGAAGGACTTGGACGAGCCGGCCTTGACATGGCCGGCCATTTCCGAGGGAAGACCGAGGCCGGTAACGTTGATCTGGCCGACCTTGCCGGCGTCTTCGACGGCCTGGGCCGCAGCAACGATGCCGACCGAGGTCGGAGCGATGATCGCCTTCAGGTTCGGGTAAGACTGGATGAGGCCCTGCGTTTCGCGGTAGGACTTGTCGGCAAGGTCGTCGCCGTAGACGGTGGCCACGACATTGATGCCCTTGTAATTGCCCTGAACCTTCTTCATCTCCTCGATCCAGACATTCTGGTTGGTCGAGGTGGCTGTTGCTGAAAGAACGGCGACGTCGCCACCGTCAGGCAGTTGGTCGGCGGCAAGCTTGATGATCATGTTGCCGATCAGCGGGCTGGACGACGGATTCAGATGCATGGAACGGCCGTCCTTGGCGACGCCTGAATCCCAGGAAATGACCTTGATGCCGCGGTCCATCGCCTTTTTCAGCGCCGGAACCAGAGCATCGGTGTCGTTGGCGGATACGGCGATCGCATCGACCTTCTGCGCGATCAGCGAGTTGATGACTTCGATCTGGCCTTCGGCGGTTGTCGTCGTCGGGCCGGTGTAGATCACCTCGACATCGCCGAGTTCCTTGGCGGCTTCCTGCGCACCCTTGTTGGCCGCTTCAAAGAAGCCGATGCCGAGCGCCTTGACGACGAGGGCGATCTTCTTGGTTTCCGCATGCGCGGTACCGGCCATCAGTGCCAGCGAAACCGCCGTCGTGACCATCAGTGCCTTGAAAATTTTCATGACGTTCTCCTCCCTGAAGCCGCGCGGTCACAATGATCGCGTTCATTCGGCTTTATGCTCTCAAAACTTTGCCTGATGGCGTGAAGCCATCGGCGGTTCCCACTCCCCTCTTCCCGCCGGCTTTACGCCGACGAAGAAGCATTCTCCTCAACAATGCCCGAGCGCGTATTGGCGATAACCAAACCGACGCCTGCATCTTCGAGCATCTGGACATGCCTATCCTCGATGCCCGAATCCGTGATCACCGTGGTGATGCGCTTCAGCCCGCACAGAATGAGACTGGAGCGTTTGTGAAATTTCGACGAGTCGATCAGAACGACGAGTTCATCTGCCTGGTCGATCAGCTTCTGCTCCGCCTGGATGAGCAGCGGGTCGCCTTCCATCAGACCGAGGGGCCCGAGCCCTTGCGCGCCCATGAACATCCGGCGCGCATAGAAATTGCGCGTCACGTCATTATCGAACGGGCTCAAAATAATGTTCTGCTCGCGGTAGATCGTTCCACCCGACAGCATCACGGTGTTCTTCGAGTGCTTGAGCAGATGCTCGGCGATCGGGAACGAATTGGTGAACACCTGCATCCGGCGGTTGGCCAGAAAATGCACCATCTGGAACGTCGTGGTGCCGCCATTGATGATGATCGGCTCGCCATCCTGACACAGCGCCACAGCTTCCTTGGCAATCGCCTGCTTCTGGCGGGCATGCAGGCCTTCGTTGACGCTGAACGGGCGGCCGGCAAGGCCGACGAACTGCGGTGGATTGATGGCTTCGGCACCGCCGCGCACCCGGCGCAACCGCTTCTGGACATGCAGCGCCGCGATATCCCTACGGATCGTCGCTTCAGAACTATCGGTCAGATCAACCAGTTCAGGCACGGTGATGACCGGCTTGTCCTGGACCGCTGACAGAATGATCCTGTGTCGCTCTTTCTCGTGCATTAGGCTCCTCCAATATTTCTATGCTTCCATCACGACCGCGCATTGTCAATCACAAACAATCATATTTTTTCATTGTGCAGTGCAATATGACTGTTTTTGATCGTTTATGATTGACACGCGGTCGATCTTTGTGTGATCTGATCGCAACGAATGCGCTCTTTGCCCCGCAAAATCTACCGGGCCGGCGCAGAATTGACCGGGAGGAAATGCAGATGCTCGACAAGCAACAAGGCTCGCGCCTTGCCAATCTCTGGGACGACGCCAAAGCGGCGGCGATGAACGAAGCCGAACGGCTTCTGTACCGCTCCAACCTGCTCGGCTCGGATAAGCGCATCACCAATTATGGCGGCGGCAACACCTCGGCCAAAGTGATGGAAAAGGACCCGCTCGGTGGCGGCACGGTCGAGGTTCTCTGGGTCAAGGGCTCCGGCGGTGATGTCGGCACGATCAAGATGGACGGCTTTTCGACACTCTATATGGAGAAGCTAGAAGCGCTGAAGGGCCTCTATCGCGGTCTCGAACATGAAGACGAGATGGTCGGCTACCTGCCGCATTGCACCTTCAACCTCAATCCGCGCGCCGCTTCGATCGACACGCCGCTGCATGCCTATGTGCCCAGGAAGCATGTCGACCACATGCATCCGGACGCGATCATCGCCATCGCCGCTTCAAAAAATAGCCGTGAACTGACCCAACAGATTTTCGGCGCCGATATCGGCTGGTTGCCCTGGAAGCGTCCCGGCTTCGAACTCGGCCTCTGGCTTTCGAAATTCTGCGCTGAAAACCCGAACGCACGCGGCCTGATCCTGGAAAGCCACGGCCTCTTCACCTGGGGCGACACGGCGAAGGAAACCTACGAGACCACCGTCGAGATCATCAACAAGGCGATTGCCTGGTTCGAGACGACCAACACGGCACCAGCCTTCGGCGGCGCAGTCAAGCCGGTTCTCCCGGCCACTGAGCGCCGCGCCGTTGCGCAAAAGCTAATGCCGGTCATTCGCGGCATGATCAGCGCCGACGAGCGCAAGCTCGGCCATTTCGACGACAGCCAGGCCGTGCTCGACTTCGTTACCTCCAAGAACCTCGCGCCGCTGGCGGCACTCGGCACCTCCTGCCCCGACCATTTCCTGCGCACCAAGATTTGCCCACTGGTGATCGATTTCGATCCGGCCGACCCGGATATCGACAAGACGCTCGAAGGCCTTGAAGCCGCGATCGCCGAGTACCGCGCCGGCTATGCCGCCTATTACGAGCGCTGCAAGCGTGACAATAGCCCGGCCATGCGCGACTTGAATGCGGTGGTCTATCTCATCCCCGGCGTCGGCATGATCACCTTTGCCAAGGACAAGGCCACCGCCCGCATTTCCGGCGAATTCTACGTCAACGCCATCAATGTCATGCGCGGCGCCTCCGGCGTCTCGACCTATGTCGGCCTGCCGGAACAGGAAGCCTTCGACATCGAATACTGGTTGCTTGAGGAAGCCAAGCTGCAGCGCATGCCGAAGCCGAAGATGCTGGCCGGCAGAATAGCGCTCGTCACCGGCGGCGCCGGCGGCATCGGCAAGGCGACAGCCCACCGCCTGATGCAGGAAGGTGCCTGCGTCGTGCTCGCCGATATCGATGAGACGGCCCTTGCCTCGGCCTTGAGCGAACTCGGCGGCCGTTACGGCAAGGATTTCGTCCGCGCCGTCAATATGAACGTCACCGAGGAAGCTGCCGTCGAGAAGAGCTTTGCCGATACGCTGCTCGAATTTGGCGGCCTCGACATCCTCGTTTCCAATGCTGGTCTCGCCTCCTCCGCGACGATCGAAGATACGACGCTGGCGCTGTGGAACAAGAACATGGATATCCTCGCGACCGGGTATTTCCTCGTTTCGCGCGAAGCTTTCCGCATCTTCCGCAACCAGAAGGCCGGCGGCAACGTCGTCTTCGTCGCTTCCAAGAACGGCCTTGCCGCCTCGCCGGGCGCATCGGCCTACTGCACGGCCAAGGCCGCTGAAATCCATCTCGCCCGTTGCCTGGCACTCGAAGGCGCATCCGCCCAGATCCGCGTCAACGTCGTCAATCCGGACGCCGTCTTGCGCGGCTCAAAAATCTGGAGCGGCGAGTGGAAGGAACAGCGCGCCGCCGTCTACAAGACGGATATGGAAGGGCTGGAGGCGATGTACCGCGAGCGCTCGATGCTGAAGCTCAGCGTTTTCCCGGAAGACATTGCCGAAGCGATCTACTTCCTCGCCTCCGACATGTCGGCCAAATCGACCGGCAACATTATCAATGTCGATGCGGGTAATTCCCAGTCGTTCACGCGCTGATCCGGAGAGCGATATGACACGGATGATCACACAAGACGTCATCGACGCCGACAATGCCGCGCGCATTGCCGATCTGAAGGCGGATTACGACCACCTCGGCACACAACTGGCGCGCCGGGGCATCGATATCGGTGCCGTCAAAGCGAAAGTATCGGCTTACGGAGTTGCCGTCCCATCCTGGGGCGTCGGCACCGGCGGCACCCGCTTTGCCCGCTTCCCCGGCATCGGCGAGCCGCGCAACATCTTCGACAAGATCGAGGATTGCTCGGTGATCCAGCAACTGACCAAGGCAACACCGACGGTCTCGCTGCATATCCCCTGGGACAAGGTCGACGACCTGACGGAACTGAAGGAAAAAGGCAACGCGCTGGGGCTTGGCTTCGATGCGATGAATTCCAACACCTTTTCCGACGCTACCGATCAGGCCCATTCCTACAAATTCGGCTCGCTCAGCCATGCCGATGCGGCGACCCGCCAGCAGGCTGTCGACCATAATCTCGAATGTGTCGAGATCGGTAAGGCGCTGGGTTCCAAGGCGCTCACCGTCTGGATCGGCGACGGTTCCAACTTTCCCGGACAGGTGAACTTCACCAGGAGCTTCGAGCGTTATCTCGAGGCGATGAAGGCGATCTACAAAGGCCTACCGGACGACTGGAAGATCTTTTCCGAACACAAGATGTTCGAACCGGCCTTCTATTCGACCGTGGTGCAGGACTGGGGCACCAACTATCTGATCGCCCAGGAGCTCGGCCCCAAGGCGCATTGCCTCGTCGACCTCGGTCATCATGCGCCAAACGTCAATATCGAGATGATCGTCGCCCGGCTGATCCAGTTCAAGAAACTTGGCGGCTTCCATTTCAACGATTCGAAATATGGCGACGATGATCTGGATACGGGCTCGATCGATCCCTACCGACTGTTCCTCGTCTTCAACGAACTGGTCGATGCCGAGACGCGCCAGGCGGAAGGCTTCGCGCCGATGCACATGCTCGACCAGAGCCACAATGTCACCGATCCGATCGAAAGCCTGATGAACTCGGCGACCGAAGTCAGCCGCGCCTATGCGCAAGCTTTGCTGGTCGATCGTAAGGCGCTTGAGGGCTATCAGGACGGCAATGATGCACTGATGGCGACCGAAACGCTGAAGGCGGCGTTCCGCACCCATGTCGAGCCGATACTTGCCATGTCCCGCTTCGAGGCCGGCGGCGCCATCGCGCCGGTAGCCGCCTATCGCGCCAGTGGCTATCGCGCCAAGGTTTCTGGCGAGCGCCCGGCGTCGAAGAGCGGCGGTGGCGGTATCGTCTGAGCCTCATTATCAACGACGAGAACGCCCCTCATCCGGCCTATCGGCCACCTTCTCCCCGTAAACGGGCCGAAGGACCGTGCGGCCGCCTCTGTTGTCCCCTCTCCCCGCATGCGGGGAGAGGGCTAGGGTGAGGGGCGTTGCCGCGTGCTCAATCATTCGCCTTGCGAAATCCCTGATATTTTTGAAAGCTTCCCCTTATCGCGAACCGGTTCCTGCACTAGTTTCTTTCGAAGATACAACGGAAAGGAACCATCCATGGGTATCGAGAGCATTGTTGTCTTTCTTATTGTCGGCGCCATTGCCGGCTGGCTTGCCGGCTTGATCGTTTCCGGTTTCGGCTTCGGCCTGATCGGTAATATGGTCATCGGCATTATAGGCGCCTTCATCGCCGGCGTGCTGTTCCCCTATCTCGGTGTCAGCATCGGCAGCGGCATTCTTGCAGCCATTATCCATTCGACGATCGGCGCCGTTATCCTCCTGGTGCTGATCCGTATCGTCAAGCAAGCTTGACGCGTCATGGCATCGTGCCGGTTTGCCAACGGGCAACCGGCACATCCACGGCCTTTCTTCTGGAGACATCATGTCTGACATCTACGACCCCAGGATCGAACAAGCGATTCAATCCTTCATTTCCGATCATCCCGGCATGCACACGCGCGACCAGGCGATCGCCGCCATCCTGATCAACTGGTTCACCAGCCACGGCTATCTGCCGCACGATCAGGAAGGCACGCGCCCGGAAAATCTTGACGCCTCGAACGACGACTGAAAAGATTGCCAGCAATCTATCGCCCGGACCTCCCGGCGGCACCCATCAGAAAAGTCACGCCATCCGATGAGTATTTCTTCCGTCAAGACCTTTTTTGCCGAACACGCCCCTGATATCGCCGTCATTGAACTCCCGCAAAGCACCGCCACCGTGGCGCTGGCGGCAGAGGGACATGGGGTCGAGCCGGCGCAGATTGCCAAGACGCTGGCCTTGCGGGTAGCAGACGAGGTGATCCTGATCGTCACGCGTGGCGATGCCCGGCTGGACAACAAGAAATACAAGGCCCGGTTTTCGACCAAGGCCCGCATGCTCGGGTTCGACGAGGTCGAGGAGGAAACCGGGCACCCCGTCGGCGGCGTCTGTCCGTTCGGCCTTGCCAAGCCACACAAGGTCTATTGCGATGTTTCGCTCAAGGCTTACGACGAGGTGGTGCCCGCCGCTGGCGCGCCGCACGCGGCGGTGCGGATCAATCCCGAACGGATGGCTCTGCTTTCCTCGGCGGAATGGATCGACGTCTCAGAGGTTTGGAGCGCTTCTGCCTTTGAATGAACACAAAGGTTTCCTTGAAGTTAACATTGGATGTGGTGGCGCTTCGGCCGAGGCGCCTTTTTCCATTTGCATTTTCTGAAATGACGAGGAGTTGACGACGCAATGAACAGGCTTGTTTGCCCGCTCTTGCTGACAGTTGCCATTGCGGCACCAGCGGCAGCCATGGATCAATCACTGGTCAAGCAATTCGAAAAACTCGACCCGCAGACCCGCCTGGAACAGCGATGCGACACGGAAGCGATGTGGAAGATCAATTCCGACAAGACGTCGTTCAAACCTGACAAGGTGATTGCCTATACGTTTGCCGATCCGATTGTCGAAGACAACGATATGCGGGCACCGGGCGCGGTTTTTCGCAGCAATGGGGAATGGTACAAGCTGAAATTCAAGTGCAGCACGGGACCGGACCATATCGAGGTCCTGTCGTTCAACTACAAGATCGGCGACCTCATCCCGCATGACGAGTGGGACGCACATTATCTCTATCCATAAGCAGCGACTGCTTGCTGCTGTTACAGGACGACGAACAGGACCATGAGGGCGCCGAACGACAGCGCAGCCATGATGTTCAAGAGCGTCTTCATGATATGGTCGGTCATGTCGAGCATCCTCTGATCCGCAGGAATGCGAGAGACCGTCTGGCTCCCCGGCCTGCGGTGATCTTCGCCCGCCCCGGCAGGACTATTCCGCCGATTGCGTCAAATCTCCCATCGAGTAGCGCACCAGCAAACGATTTAGGTACACTCGAAGAACGATTCTGCTCAAATTTGCGCCTTAAAGGTTAAAATAACGTCATATCGATCGTCAGTGCTGATGAAATTTGTTAACCATGATCGGCAAGCTAAACGCGCTTGATCGACGGGAACTCAACGTCTCGGCGGCTATCCAATGGAAGATGCGCATGCGGCGGCATCCATTATGAATGCGGAGCAAACACGATCGCTGGAAAAATAGTCTGGCGGTGACGACCAGCCATCCACTCTATAGGCGCGGAACAACAGTCAACGCGCGATGTCAGCGCCGCATAGGCGCACGATGTCCGCAAGGCGCGGCAATCGGAATTCTCAGCCTGCCGGCCTGTTCAGGATTTCGGCTTCTGTTCCTCACGCACGGCTTCGTCGTGGTACCAGCTGCTATAGTCGACAGTGAGAACCTGCTTCGGCCGAATATCTGCGATCGTGGCAGACTGCTCGAAACGGCGGCCACCCAACTTCCGCCCACCGGCGGGGAACTCATAAATCTTGGCCGTATCGGCCGGAGACATCATTGCCATAGTGCCTTTTCCTTTTTCACAGCCCTCGGCAGGGCTGCTTGCAAAGACCATAGCAGACTTGCGTGCGATTTGCGCGGATTGATTAAAAAAAAATCAATCCGCCTAAAAAATGGGCTATTTTTTAGGCATGCCATTTTCCAAGGAATTTTTCATTTAAATTTTGGGCGTGTGCACTGAAGTCAAATTGTCGCAAGTTCTGCGCATTTTTTGGACAAAACACTGCATCTCCTTCCAAAACCGGCGGCAAGACGCTGTGAAAAGATCGAAACAGGCACCAAAAAGATCAATCTCGCCAGTGACTTCAACTTTTCTCGCCGGGCACAGCTCGGTGCCGCACGACTGTCCTGTTTTGCGCCTTTCCGCAGAAAATCGGGCGGCGGCTTTACGTCGGCCTCAAACTGGCATGCCCCGTGCATATAAGACGTCAGCCGTTGGCGGCGCAGCGTAAATGGACTTTTCCAGATGTTGTGCATCATCAACCCATGAGAGGTTAGAAATGACGAAATTTAAGCTCGAGTATATCTGGCTCGACGGATATACCCCGGTCCCGAACCTTCGCGGTAAGACACAGGTCAAGGAATTTGACGCATTTCCGGCGCTCGAGCAGCTGCCGCTCTGGGGTTTCGACGGTTCTTCGACGATGCAGGCCGAAGGCCGCAGCTCGGATTGCGTTTTGAAGCCAGTTGCAATCTACCCGGATCCGGCCCGCACCAACGGCGCGCTCGTCATGTGCGAAGTGATGATGCCCGATGGCGTCACCCCGCATGCCTCCAACAGCCGCGCCACCATCCTTGACGACGAAGGCACATGGTTCGGCTTCGAGCAGGAATATTTCTTCTACAAGAACGGCCGCCCGCTCGGCTTCCCGGAAACAGGTTATCCGGCTCCGCAGGGTCCGTATTACACCGGCGTCGGCTATTCGAGCGTTGGCGATATCGCCCGCACGATCGTCGAAGAACACCTCGATCTGTGCCTCGCGGCCGGCATCAACCATGAAGGTATCAATGCCGAAGTGGCCAAGGGCCAGTGGGAATTCCAGATTTTCGGCAAGGGCTCCAAGCGCGCCGCCGACGAAATCTGGATGGCCCGCTACCTGTTGCAGCGCCTGACGGAAAAATACGGCATCGACATCGAGTTCCATTGCAAGCCGCTCGGCGACACCGACTGGAACGGTTCGGGCATGCACGCCAACTTCTCGACCAAGTACATGCGCGAAGTCGGCGGCAAGGAATATTTCGAGGCCCTGATGGCGGCTTTCGAAAAGAACCTTCTGGACCACATCGCCGTATACGGCCCGGACAACGACAAGCGCCTGACCGGCAAGCACGAGACGGCACCGTGGAACAAGTTCAGCTACGGTATTGCTGACCGCGGCGCATCGATCCGCGTTCCGCATTCCTTCGCCAACAACGGCTATAAGGGTTATCTGGAAGATCGCCGCCCGAACTCGCAGGGCTGCCCCTACCAGATCGCTTCGCAGATCCTGAAGACGATTGCCGAAGTCCCGACAGCCGGCAGCGTTTCGGCCGCCGCTTAAGCTCTGGTCGCTCCTTCGATCCGAGAATTCATGGCGCCACCCACTCGGGCTGGCGCCATGATTGTATCTGCTGACCGATTTTTCGCAGACGGCCCGACCTGCCGGCCAACGCCAACGGTGGCCTTTGTCTCAGATACAATAGGCCAATTCCCGCACTGGTATTCCCCCCACACTGTTACTAAGTTTGAGGCTCTGAGCGCCGAAGATCCTGACGGGGTGTATTCATGCAAGTTCCATCCAGCGCCACTTCCAGCCTTAACCGCGAAAGCGCTGACGCGCCACAGAGCGACAGCAGCAGCATCATCGAATGGCTGATGACCGAGACGCGCGACGAGCGCTTCATCGACAATATCTTCATCGATATGTGTGACAGGCTCAATCAGGTAGGGATACCGGTCTCCCGTGGCACGCTTCACTTCCGTATCCTTCACCCGCAATGGCTGGGCGCCCGTATCCTATGGCAGAGGGGGATGAAGGAGGCTGATATCCAGACGTTCGGTTTCGGCATCGAAGATAGCGACCGCTATCGCAACAGCCCGGTCAACGAACTCCACAGCGGCGCAAAGATGGTCCGTCAACGCCTCGAGCCAGCAGCCTCTGCCAACGCCCCGCCCTATCCGCTCTATGACGAGCTGCGCACCGAGGGACATACCGATTACATCGCCTGGCCGCTAGAGCACACATTGGGCAAGCACCACATCATCACCTTTGGCAGCGACAGACCGGGCGGCTTCAGCGATGAAGATGTTGCGGCTCTGGCGAATCTGCTGCCGGCCTTTGCGCTGGTCAGTGAAATCCGCCTGAAGAACCGCCTCGCCCGTACGCTGCTCGAAACCTATGTCGGCCCGCATGCCAGCGAACAGATCCTTGCCGGCGCCACGACGCGCGGCAGCGGGGTTACGGTCGGCGCGGCGATCCTGATCTGCGACCTGCGCGACTTTACCGGCATTTCGGACATGTGGCCGCGCGACGACGTCATCGAACTGCTGAACGGCTATTTCGACGCGATGGCGGAGCCGATCGAGCGGCATGGCGGCGAAATCCTGAAATTCATGGGAGACGGCCTGCTGGCGATTTTTCCTCTCAGCAGCACCCATGCCTGCGGCGATCTTCTCGCGGCGATCCGCGAGGCGCAGACCGCAATGGCGGCGCTGAACGAGGAGAACGTCCAAAAGGGCCACCAACCTCTGGGCTACGGCATCGGCGTCCATGTGGGTGATGTGATGTACGGCAATATCGGTTCGCGCAGCCGCCTCGATTTCACCGTCATAGGCCCGACCGTCAACATCGCCTCGCGGCTGGAAAGCTTGACCAAGGAAATCAAGCGTCCCGTCCTTCTGTCGCAGGCATTTGTGGAAATGGCCGGATGCCAGACCAAGCTGGAAAATCTCGGCTCCCATATGCTACGGGGCCTCAGCGAACCGATTGGGGTCTTCGCTTTTTAAACGTCGTGCGCCTTTCCTACCTATTTGGATAGACCGAACCAAACGGATGGATCACAGGCTGTCTCGTTTCGCCAGCAAATTTCGGCGACTGCAGCGGCACGCTTTGCGGCGCCGGCATGGTCAGCTTTCCGGCGGCGATGTAGAGGAGAAACGAGCCGATCTGATACGGGAAGATAACGTCGATTTCCGCAAAAGAGCGCACGAACAGCAACGCGGAAATGCCAAATAGCACCAATGGTTCGAAACCCTGCCTCTCGGAAAGTACTCGTTTGAGGTGGCCGAACAGGCCGGCGAGAAACAGCGCAGTCAAAAGAACAAGCCCGATCGCGCCGGTTTCCACCATCGTTTCGATATAGGTGTTGTGGAAATGAAAGCCGCTGCGCGAACCGATGAAGAACTCCTCCCACAGCCGTTCCGGTTCGGAAAAGCCCCGTACCCAATAAGCCTGATAACCGATGCCGATCACCGGGGATGCGCCCGCTGCCTCGATCCCTTGCTGCCATAAATAGGTTCGGCCAGTCAGGGTCGAATCCTTGCCGAAGGCACCGAGAACGCTATCGATGGCGCCACCGTAGATGGCCCCAATCACGGTGATGACACCAAACACCGTGGCTGCAATGAACAGCAACTTCCGGCTTTTGGGTGGAAGCAGCGAAAATAGCTGCATGCCAACAATGATCCCAAGAACTGCCACGGTGGTGAGAACCGATGTCGCGGACTGGGATGCATAGAGACAATAGGCGGCGAGAAGGCCGATTACGCCACAAACCGGGAGCCAGAACCCGCGCAGCTTGAGCAGCACAATAGCGGAAAAGCAGAAGAAGACAGCAAGCGACGCATAGAACCCGAGCTGGTTCTTGGAATCGAACGCGCCGACGAAGCTGACAGTCCCGTCCAGCGGATCGAAATGATAAACGCCGAACAGCAACGAATAGAGCAGCACGACGCCAGCGCCCGTGACCGAACCGAGCGTCAGTGTTTTCACATCCAGTGCCCGCATGGCAATCAGTGCGCAGATGGCGTGGGTAAGATACTGGATACCCGCTCGCATGGTCGTGCCCGGAGCCGCCGACCAGAAGACGGAGAGGAGAGCAAAGACCGCAAAGGCGAAGATCCAGATATATTTGACGTAGTTTCCCAGCGCCCGCCGGTAGTCGATGAGCACCAGGGGTAGCCAGACCGCATAATAGAGCAGGATCGAGACCTGGCCGAAGCGGCCGGAATAGGCAAAGACGAAATAGGAAACGGTGAGCGCGAAAACCCCGTATACGACGTTTTCGCCCGGCCTTACCACGCTGGCCTTTGCAATCTTCATTCCGGTCGCCTTACTGGGTATTGAGGGCCGGTTCGACCTTCACGACATCGCCCGGCTGCACGGGCGTCCCCTCGTCTGCTGCTATCGTCTTCGGCTTTCCATCTGTCTGGCGCACAATGGAATAGCTGATTTCTGCGTGCGCACCGGGCCGCGGTGTCTGCGACGCATCGGCGGACTGAAGCAGTGCTTCGGTGATCAAGTCGCGGCTGGTTACCTGTTTCAGAGAGAGCTTGTCGAGCTCAGCCTCGGTGTTTTGCAGCTCCTGGGCAAGCTGGGCATCCCAGTCGTTGCGCAGGGTGATCTCGTCCTGGTTTGCCTTGCTGACGTCCTGCTTGGCCTTGAGGGAGGCCGTATCGATATCGAGTAACGCTGCCTGTAGATCGGCGACCCGCTGTTCGATGGCCAGCTTGCGGGCACTAAGGGCAAGCCCTTTTTCCGCAAGGGCATCGACACGGCCCTTGTCTTCCACAACCAGCGTCAACTGCCGGTTCTGGGTCACAGACTTTTTGCCGAGCGATTCGATCTCGCTTTGCAGCAGCGCTTTCAGCTCTGCAAGTGCTGTCAGTTGCAGCTTGAGCCGCTTGTCGCGGGAAACCATCAATGACTTTTCGCTCTCGACGAGTTCTGCAGCGTCCGCCACATCCTTCAATTCACCGGGAACGGCGATGTCGTTCTTCTCGGCAATTTCCGCCTGCACCCGTGCGCGCCGGACAAGCAACCGGTTTCGCTCCGCGATCTGCACCGAGGCATCGCCCTGCGCGTTGATGAAATCGCGCGAAAAACGCTGACCATTTTCGGCCCGGCGGAGACCGCCCCCAAGGCTCACTGCCTTCAAGACGGTCATGTCGGGTGCGAAGGGATATTCCCCAGGCGTCTGTACGTCGCCGGCCAGATAGATCGGCCTGTATTGGGCAAGCTCGACGGAGGCGGACGGACGGTCCGGCAAGCCGAACAGTTTTTGAAGCTGCAAGCCGACTTCGTCGGCAATCTCTGATGTCGTCTTTCCAGATGCAGGCAGAGTGCCAAGGAAAGGCAGAGAGATGGCGCCGGATGCGCCCACGGTGTAATCGCCACTGATGGCAGACCAGTCTCTGAGCGAGCCTTCTGCGGTCTGCCATTCCACGACGCGTATTTTCAGCCTGTCCATGGCACCGAGCGTGTAATCGCCGGCGAAAGCCGTATGGATGCCGGAGACGCCGATGGCGACGGCGAGTGCGGAAAGACGAGCGGCATCCCAGGCTTTTCTGCCAAAGGCCGGAAGTCCTTTGCGAAGACTTCTATTCATGAAAATTCCTCACTTAACAACAAAGCCGATTCCGGCATTACGACGGAAACGGCGCATTCGAGCTGGCGACTGTAATCAGTAACTGCCTCGGGATAGGCAGACAGCAGGAATTGTTTTGGCAACGATGACCACATCGTTGAACAGCGACCAGTTGGTCACATAATGCGTATCGAAGGCGATGCGTGCGGCGTAGGAAACATCATTGCGTCCACTAACCTGCCATAGCCCTGTCAGGCCGGGGCGCGACTTCAGATAGAAGACGGCCGAATGTTCATAGAGCTCAAGTTCGTCTTCAACGACGGGACGTGGGCCAACGACACTCATTTCACCGCGGATGATGTTGAGCAGCTGCGGCAGTTCATCGAGGCTCAGTTTGCGTAAAACGCTTCCAACGACAGTAACACGCGGATCGTCCTGCAGCTTGCGGGTCGCCTGCCACTCCTCATATGCCTTGGGATTCTTATGCAGATGGTCCTGCAAGATCCTGTCGGCGTCCGGCGCCATCGTCCGGAACTTCAGGCAATGAAAGAAACGGCCGTTATGGCCGACGCGACGATGCCCGTAAAAGACTTTACCACCATCGGAGAACTTCACCAACGCCATCAAAAACAGAAAGAGCGGGCTAAAGACGATGAGCGCCAGTGACGCGGCAAAGATATCGAAACCTCTTTTTGATATTCCCCCTATCGGCCGGTGTCCCCCGGATTCGATGGTCGTAAAATACGGCGAGCTTGCCGATCGAGTCGCAGACTTCATGGGAGATAACTCCATTTGGGTTGGCGATTGGTCGGGTCCCCTGAGGGCACTGGGTGTCAATTGCATTTCAGAGTGTAGAGGGAGAATTTGATTTTTAAAGGCAGGATTCCTCCTGATGCCTTGGTCCAGCCCATATATGCATCAGTTAAAAACCAAAGCCACATTTGTTAATTCATCAAAACTAACAGATATGAGAATTTACATAAGTAAACCGTCATCAACAATTTCAATTACTCTAGAATAGATCGTTTACCCAACAGAAAGTTTTCCAAATTAAGTTTTAACCATTTGGTTTTTATATTCTATAAAGCTAAAATATATAGATTTATACATTTTTCTTTCTTCCATTCGAAAAATTTAATGCACTGCACCATTTTTCCGCACTGCACATTCTTTTATTCAAAACCTCTAAATTTGTAACAAAAGTTGATCTCAAACTTCAAGTCACGCCGGACGGGAGGCGGGAATAGCGACGATAAGCACCCCGGTTGTGCTCTATGTGGCGATGCACCTGCCAAATGTGGCAAAAACCGTCCGCTGCGGCAAATGGGCGCGAACGAAACAACAACTCGGCCCTCACAGAGCCTCGCTTTTCATGTCGCCGTAGCACCTTCACTCAAAAAAACATCGATTCCGCTGAAATAGACAGATGAATTTAAACCCGGGCTAAGAATTCGCATCGTAAACAGCGTGATGACTATGGAACATTCGTGCTTAGACGGCTGTTGAAAGCACAAAGCATGTTCGATATGTTAATAGTAGCCTAAGAGGAGAAGGTGGCTTTATCCATGATGTTTGCAAATCAAGACATAGCCTTGAGGGCTTTTTGATGTTTGCACCGCGTGTTTTCATCAGCATGATCGGGGCACTAACCGTTTTTGCCGTAGCGACCTTTGTTTTAACTGGCTCGGCGTGGACGGCTGCTTGGCAGACATTACTCTGTGCAGTGCTTCTGCAAGCCGGCTATTTTATCACCGTTCTCATTCTCGTCGCAAAAGAGGCCCATGATCGCCGGAAGCTGGCACAAGGTCCGCTCGCTGCCTCCCCGGCAGCCGGCGACGAAAAAGATGCGAAGGCTTTGCATGTCTCGAACAATCCAGGGCACTTCAACTCCTGAGTGAGAGATTGAGCAGAAACTGCTCGCGTGGTTTTCTCTGAGATAACCGGCCTTCGCACGTATGAAAGACCTCACCAAAGTCTTCGCATATGCAACATCTCGCCTTGTCGCCCAGCAAAAGCCGACTTAGGTTCGGCATGACAGCGATAAAGGAATGCACATATGAAACCGAATGCTGACGTCTGCGTCATCATCGCCGCAAAAAATGCGGGCCAGACAATTGGCCGTGCCATCACATCAGCGCTGCGAGAGCCCGAAACGGCCGAAGTGGTTGTCGTCGACGACGGATCAAGCGACAGCACGGCTAGTGTTTCGCGCCAGATGGATGACGGGACGGGACGGCTGACGGTCGTCAGCTTTGAAGTCAATAAAGGCCCGGCCGCCGCCCGCAACCATGCGATTCTAATGTCGAAATCGCCAGTTCTTGCAATCCTCGATTCCGACGACTTCTTCTTCCCCGGACGGCTGCACAATCTCCTGTCCCAGTCCGGCTGGGATTTTATCGCCGACAACATTGCCTTTGTCGACGAGGACAAGGCATCGACGGCCCATCTGGCGCTCGAGGCCTTTCCGGCGGCACCCCGTATTCTTAATCTCCACGAATTTATCGCCGGCAACATCTCAAAGCGCGGCGTCCGGCGCCGGGAGATCGGATTTCTAAAGCCTTTGATGCGGCGGGAGTTTCTGGACAAGCACCGGCTGCGATATCAGGAAAGTCTGCGTCTCGGCGAGGACTACGATCTTTATGCCCGGGCACTGACGAAGGACGCGCGCTACAAGATCATCCACAGCTGTGGGTACGGCGCCGTCGTGCGTAGCAATTCACTGAGCGGCAGCCACCGGACAGTCGACCTGAAGCGTCTGTACGAAGCCGACAGGGCGATCCTGGCGCAGACAGGCCTCTCGCCTCAGGTACGGGCACTGATTGCCCGCCATGAGCGTCATATTCGCGGGCGTTACGAATTGCGGGAATTCCTCGACATCAAGCGGCAATCCGGCTCTAGGGCAGCCTTGGCCCACGCCCTTGGCAATCCATCGGCGATCCCGGCGATCGCCACCGGGATATTCGCTGACAAGATCGATTACTTCCGCCGCCAGCCCGAGGCGGCACCGGTTGCGTTGGGCGGATCGGGCGGTTTGCGCTATCTGCTGCAACCACCCTCCAGAGCCGTTTAAATAAGAAGTTCAGAAATGACGTAGTGGCCGCGGCTTAAAAATAGGCGCGGCGCACACCGGCAATCACCTCAAGAAAACGTTCTTTCCGCTCTGCCAGAATATGATCGGCACTGAGTTGCGGGGTGGCGCGCGTCGCCTGCCAGAGGGACAGTGCCGACGGCACGGCCAGAAGCTGTTTTGCGGCGACCCGGAACGAAGTCTGTTTGGGGGACCGCGCTGCGACTATCACACTTTCATCGATCTGACGCTTATTCGGATCATCCAGCGCCGGCTGATGTGCATCGAAATCGACCCCCCAGAACCGCGCCCCCTTGATAATGGCCTCCGCCCTGCTGGAAACAGGAACGTGACGTGGACGATAGGTGACGCCAACCGTATGGGCCCAATCGTTCCATTTGAAGCTGTTGATGCTTTTGGAGGTCGTCACGGCCACCCACGGCACCCGGAAGGCATCGGCGAGAATGGCGCCGTGCATCGATTCGGCCATGATCAGTTCCGACTGGGCGATCTCGCGGATGACATCCTTGGCCTCGCCGCGCGGATCTATGTAATGCAGGCCGACCGTCTGGCAGATCACCGGCCACAGGCCTGCAATCGCTGATTCCCAATGGGGAACGAAGCTCTTCTTGTACTTTTTCGGCAAATTCTTGAATTCGTCCATTTCGGCGACCATTACGGCCGGATCGATAATACCGAGCTTCGGATCGACGCCGACTTTCTGCGCTGTGAGCGGGCCGCGAACGCAGCGGACATCCCATTCCGCAGTGTTGCTCATATCCGGCAGGGAACCGTAACCGAAGCCGCTGCCGATCACCAGCTTGTGCCGGCCCTCCGGCAGAAGTGCCTTGTTGAGCACCGTACCAACCCCGACGAGAAGTGTTTCCGGATGAACGGCGCGAAAACCCGGGATAAGGAAGTCCCAGAGCCACAGATTGAGATCATCACCGAAATTTCCGTGCTCGGATTCCCAGTAGTAAGGGTCCATGACCGTCTCCTATTTGCTTTACGCAAGGAACTGCAAAGGCGTGACATGCGATGGCATTCACGTATATCGATGGGCGCGGCAAAAAATGCTGCACCTGCGAAGGCTAGCGTGATAACTTGCCGACCGCAAGCTGGAGCGCACTCTGCAACAGCTTCGGATCACGCCAGACCCAGCGGGCCAGCAGATTGAACTGCGGCATTTTCCGCTGCTTGATCAGCCGGGCCTGGCTCCAGAGAGCCTGCCGCCGGGCTGTATGCTTGTAGGAATGAATTGATGCGATTTCCGCCGGCTTGCGCAAAAAACGCCCTTCCAATGTGTCGAGCGCAACCCAGGTGTTGAACTGCTGCGACAGGAACTGCGGAGAATCGCTATCGATGCTGTGGAAGATGTTGACGCCCTCGCCCCGCACTGCACCCGGCTCGTTGCACAGGACAATGCGGCCGGCTGCAATGGCGCAATCGCAGAAGAAAAGTACGTCTTCTGCCGCCAGGCGCAGCTCGGCCTCGAAGCGCACCGTCTCGAACAATTTCCGCCCGACCACCATGCAGGACAGGTGCAGGAAGCTCCAGTTGCGCAGCATCACCTGCGAAAACTCCGGCACCTCCAGAATCAGGGGCTTTTCAGAGAGCCGCGTGACCTTCTCGGTCTTTTCCAGTTCGGCCATGTCGAAATGGTAGTAGAAGGCGTCACCGCCCGTAATCGATGCCCAGTAGCAATCGGCCCCGAAGCGGGTCATGGTTTCCTGCGCGTTCTGCAGATGATCGGGCGTCCAAAGATCGTCGGAATCGAGAAACGCCACAAAATCAGTTTGCGCCGTGACATTGTTGAGGCCGGTGTTACGCGCGCCGCCCGGGCCTGCGTTCGGCTGTTTGATCACACGGATGCGGGCGCGCTGCTCCGGCGGCAAGCCGTCAAGATCGCTCTCAATGGGAAATGGAGACTGGTCATCGACAATGATGATATCGAAATCCTGATAGGTCTGCGCAAAAACGGAGCCCAGTGCCCGTTGCAGAATTCCCGCCTGTTTCTGGTAGTACGGAATAACAACTGTAAACTTCGCCATCTTTTTGCCCCTGCGGTTTTCCTAGAAGGTGCTTCCTGGTTCCTCCATCAGGTTGCGGCTGCGTTGTCTAGCGCGTCTCCTCTGTCCTTGATCCTCCCAATCGCCACACAGGATTTACGCCATGCCCCCTACAGTTAACGTCAAATCTGTCACGAGCAATGTCGGTTGGAGCATTTTATCCAAGACAAGCACATTCGGGCTTAAGTTTGTCACCGTGCCGATTTTGGCCCGTATCCTGACACCGGAAGAGTTCGGCGCCGTCGCCGTAACGCTTACCGTGGTGCAGTTTCTGGCCATGATCGGCGGAGCCGGATTGACCTCGGCACTAGTGATCCAGCGCGAGGAGGAGATGGAAACGGTCCATTCCGTCTTCTGGGCCAACCTTGCCATTTCCTGTCTCATGGCGCTCGGCCTTTTCATCTGGGCGGATTTCTTTGCAGCTCTTCTCGGCGCGCCGGAAGCCGCCTACCTGTTGAAGATCATGAGCTTCCTCATTCCTATCCAGCTTGGAGGCGACGTCGCCTATTCGCTGCTCGCACGGCGGATGAACTTCAGCAAGGACGCGGTCTGGAGCATGATTTCCGAATCGCTCGGCGCCATCGTCGCCGTCGTGCTGGCGCTTTTCGGATGGGGTGTCTGGGCGCTGATGGCCCAGCTCTTCGTCTCGGCGCTGGTGCGTCTCTGCGGCCTCTATGCGGTCTCGCATTACATGCCGCGTTTCGTCTTTCATCCCAAGCGGGTTATCGGCTTGAGCCGCTTCAGCCTGGGCATGATGGGTTCGGAAGTCGCCAATTTCATCACCTTCCAATCACCGATGGTGATCATCTCGCGTTATCTCGGCCTTGCCGATGCCGGCGCCTATTCGGCGGCCAATCGCTTTGCCAGCATTCCCAATCAGGTCGTGCTTTCCGCCGTCATGGGGGTGCTGTTCCCAGCCTTCAGCGGCATGATGGATGACAAGGCCCGCCGTTCGCAGGCACTGATGTTCAGCACACAGGTGACGACGGTGCTGCTGGCGCCGATGATGTTCGGCCTCTGGGCGCTAGCAGAACCGGCGATGCGCGTGCTGTTCGGCCCGCAATGGGCCTATGCCTGGCCGGTGCTCGGATTGCTGGCGCTGTCCAAGGGCATCCTCACGCCCTGCAGCACTTTCATTCCCTATCTCAAAGGCGTGGGCCATGGCCGGGCGCTGTTCTGGTCCGCCATCATTCGCGCCATCGTCACCTGCGCGGCCGTTGCCTATGGGGCAAGCACGGGCAAGCTCATCGATGCGATGATCTGGCTCTGCATCGTCAATGCCGCAACGTTGATCGGTTACTCATGGGCGGTCTTCAAGGCGGATGGAACACCGTTCTTCAAGGGTCTGTATATCAGCAGCCGCCCCATGCTGATGGCGCTGGTTATGGCGCTTGCGGTTCGGTATCTGCTCGACACCTTCGGTTCCCTGGTGCCGAACCCGATCCTGCAGATCCTCGCCGGCGCTGCGATCGGCGGCCTGATCTACGTCCTGTTCGTCCTGCTGTCGGAACGCCCACTTTTGGCGAAAATCTATCAGCTCGTCAAAAACAGGCGGTCTTGAGGCCAGGCCAAAAACTCCGGCGGGTACCGTTGCGAAACACGCCGGACGGGTTGCAGGAGCGCCTTATTTCGGAACAGGCGTGCCGACTTGAGAAGCATTTCACAAACCTTGACGTGTGGAATTGCCCGTTTTCGAAACTAATTTCTCACTCCGGCCAATTCCGCGAAGCACATTACATCAGAAACTACTGATATTCAGCAACATACTAACCTCACGCATTTTTCCAGGCTTCCAGATATAATATTGGCATTTTTTTCATCCGATTTCTGCCCTCCGAAACCGCGTGCATTGCAGCATCGGCATGACTTTTTCTGCTGCAGTGCCATATTTTTCGCGACACGCTGCCCTATCTTCGAGATGCAGGTTCAAGTCTGCTCTGGTTGAAACGCCGCTTTGGGGGGAGTGGCACAACAGGGGATGTCGCCTTGGTTATCGACGCGAATATATCATCGCGGATCAATCTGATGCGCATCTTGCTCATCTCGGGAATTGTCTTCGTACATGTCCCCTTTGATCCGCAGACCAGCCCGTTCCTCGGTGCCAATGGCTTCGTCGACTGGGTCAGGGTCTTTCTCGGCGACAGTCTTTTCAGGGTTGGCGTGCCGTGCCTGAGCGCGATTTCCGGCTACCTGATGTTTCGCCGCGGGCTTGACGCCTTCGACTACGGCAAGACGGTCCGTTCCAAGGCGCGCACGGTTCTGCTGCCATTCCTGATCTGGAACCTGTCCTTTCTGGCGCTCGTTGTGCTTGGACAAAAGGGCGGTATCGGCTTTGGTTATCTCCCCGATGCGATCAACGCGGCGCCGCGCGATTTGGCGACGCTGACCTTCGCGATTGAGGGCCTGCCGATCAATGTTCCGCTCTACTTCCTGCGGGATCTGCTTCTGTGCATCCTGCTTGCGCCCGTCCTCGCCATCCTGATCAAGCGCTATCCGCTGACGATGCTGGCAATCTTCTTCGCCTACGCCGTGTTGCCGATCCCGAGCGGCATCTTCCTGAAGAAGTCCATCCTGTTCGGCTTCAGCTGCGGCATCTACGCCAGTCTTCACCACATCAACATCCGGACACTCGATCGGCATGCCGCATTGATATCCGCGCTGTTTCTGACGGCAGCCGTGATTCTGGCGACTGCACTCTATTGGACAGGGCCGGACTATCCGGTGTGGATCGATATGCTGCGCAGCCTGACGGCGATCTGCGGCATCGTCGGCTCCTGGGCAATCTCGGCGATCCTTATCCGCTCACGGCTCGGCGAGCGGCTTTCCGGGTCGGAAGGTCTGAGCTTCTGGATTTTCTGCGCCCATTACCCGTTACTCATCGCATTCTGGATGCTTTGGAACCGCGCGGCACATCCTGGTCTCTACCCACTATTCTACTTCGCAACGCCCATTCTGGCCCTGCTGATTTTGGTGGCCTCTCACCACGTGGCGAAGCGCCTGATACCCAGGTTGCATGCCGTTCTAACCGGCAGCCGCGCGGGCCGTTCCACCGCTGCAGCAAAGCGCACGACGGAAAACGCAGCAAACCAGCCAAGCTTGCCCAACACCTCTTCTCCAAAGGAAAAAGCGATACGATGACCCGATCGATCTCAAAAATGCTTATCGTCCTTTCGGCGTTTTCCGCCGCCATTCCCGCATCCGCCTTTGCCCAGGGCGCCAAGACCGGCACATCCTTCGTCGAGAATTTCGACACTGTCGACAGGAAGATCTGGTACGTTTCGGACGGTTGGGACAATGGCGCACATCAGAACTGCACGTGGTCGAAAGATCAGGTCGCCATTGAAAATGGTGTGCTTGAGCTCACCTTCGAGCAGCGCAAGGCCGGCAAGCGCGACTATGCCTGCGGCGAGATCCAGACCAACAAGCGCTACAGTTACGGCACCTATGAAGCGCGGATCAAAACAGCCGAAGGCTCAGGGCTGAACTCGGCTTTCTTTACCTATATCGGACCGACCGACAAAAAGCCGCATGACGAGATCGACTTCGAAGTGCTGGGCAAGGATTCCGGCAAAGTTCAGGTCAACCAGTATATTTCGGCCAAGGGTGGCAACGAGAAGCTGGTCGATGTGACTGGCGGCGCCAATGCCGATTTCAATGACTACGCCTTCGTCTGGGAAAAAGACCGGCTGCGCTACTACCTGAACGGCAAGCTGGTGCAGGAGGTCACGGATCCCACGAAGATTCCGGTCAACGAACAGAAAATTTTCTTCAGCCTATGGGGAACGGATACCTTGAGCGACTGGATGGGCAAATTTGACTATAAAGGCCCGGCAAGGATGCAGGTTGACCGGGTGGCTTACACCGCTCCCGGCGAAAAGTGCCTCTTTCCCGAATCCCTCACCTGCATGCTCGATTGATGCCTATTAGCATCCGCAACATGAATGTTGCGGTGCACAAAAAACTGAACTAAGCTCGGCGCTGGCTGAGCGGGGAACGGGAAGTTTCATGCTGGATATACTATACCTGGCACATGATGTGGCAGACCCGGCGATCAGGCGTAGAACCCTGACGCTCGAGGCAGGCGGTGCGAACGTGACGGTGGCGGGCTTCCGGCGCGGCGCGGCTACGCCTGCCGCCGATGGTGTCATCGAACTCGGCGTCACCAAGGATGGGCGGTTTGGTCAGCGGGTCGCTGCGGTTGCCAAGGCGGCAATGCTTCTGCGTCACAAGCTGAGCGGGGCTAAAAGGCCCGGTGTCATCATTGCCCGCAATCTCGAAATGCTTGCGCTTGCCAATCGGGCAAACGCCATTTTCGGCGGCAATGTTCCAATCGTCTACGAATGCCTGGACATTCACCGTCTTCTGCTCCGCAAGGATTTTGCCGGCCGGATGTTGCGCGCTGCCGAACATTATCTCGGGCGGAATGTCAGCCTCCTGATTACCAGTTCACCCGCCTTCATCGAAAATTATTTCCGGCCGGTCTCGCGTCTCAAAGCGCCGATAATGCTGCTGGAAAACCAAGTGATCGAGCTTGAAGAAACCGTTGGCATGCAGACGGCGCGCCCGCGTCCACCACAGCCCGGCGAACCCTGGAAGATCGGCTGGTTCGGTGCCTTGCGCTGCCGCAAATCGCTGAAACTGCTTTCAGAGTTCACCCGCGCCATGGATGGAAAGTTCGAAGTCGTGTTGCGCGGACGTCCGGCCTATTCGGAGTTCGATGATTTCGACGGTTTCGTCGAGAACGAACCCTTCATGCACTTTCACGGCGCCTACCAGAATCCCGAGGATCTGGCGCGGATTTACGACGACGTCCAGTTTTCCTGGGGCATCGACTTTTTCGAGGAAGGCTTGAATTCCAGCTGGCTGCTGCCAAACCGGCTTTACGAAGGCTGCCGCTACAACGCCGTTCCAATTGCCATGCGCGGGACGGAAACGGCGCGGTTCATCAGCGCCAAGCATATCGGCCTCGTCCTCGACCGAGCCGAAAGTGCCGCACTTGCCGATCTTTTTTCCGGCATGACGCGGGAACGCTATTTCGCCGAATTCGGCAAGGTCGCAGCGACGGGATCATCGACCTGGGTCTTCGATCGGGCCGATTGCCAGCGGCTGGTCAACCGGCTTGCAGCACTGCGCGCCAGTGACGCCCAGACCGCGTCAATCCACGAGCTCTCGCAAAAACACAGCAACAAGGGTGGACTGTTATGAACGCCGATGATCTGAAGCACGGCCGCAGCCTTATTGTCATTCCCTGCCTCAACGAGGCCAAATATATAGAAGCCCTGATCATCAAGCTTGGCGGCGCCATGCGCGATCTCGGCGCGGATTTGGTCGTGGTCGATGGCGGCAGCACCGACGGCACGCGCGAGATCGTCCAGCGGATCTCAACCGTCAATCCGAAAGTTCGGCTGCTCGACAATCCGAAGAAGATCCAGAGTGCTGCCATCAACCTCGCCGTCGGAACGCTTGGCGCGGATTACGAGTACATGATCCGGATCGATGCACATGGCGAATATCCGGATGACTATTGCCAACGCCTGATGGAGGACGCCATCGTCACCGGCGCTGATTCCGTTGTCGTTGCCATGCAGACCGTCGGCTTCAGCACCTTCCAGAAAGCCACCGCCTATGCCCAGAATTCCAAGCTCGGCAATGGCGGCTCGAAACATCGCACGGGTTCCATCGGCCATTGGGCAGATCACGGCCACCACGCCCTGATGCGGATTTCGGCGTTTCAGGCGATCGGCGGCTATGACGAAATGTTCAGCCATAACGAGGACGCCGAATTCGACTACCGCCTCAACAAGGCCGGTTACCGGATTTGGATGACCGACAAGACCAGCATGATCTATTATCCGCGCAGCACCGCGACGACGCTGTTTCGCCAGTATTTCGGCTATGGCCGGGGCCGGGCGAAAAACTTCCTGAAGCATCGCGCCATGCCGAGCATTCGCCAGATGCTGCCGCTTGCCGTCGCACCTGTTGCGGTCGGCGCCTTGCTGGCGATCATCAATTGGGCTGCCGTCATACCCTTTGGCCTGTGGGCCGTGGCATGCCTTGGTTATGGTGCGTGGATGGCCCTCGGTCAAAAGAACCCGTATGGCCCCCTTGCGGCCGTTTCGGCCATGGTGATGCACTTCGCGTGGTCTGCTGGCTTCTGGCATGAGCTTCTCGACTTCCGCAACCGCCGGATCGCCGCATGACGACAGACATCAATCGCATTCGCATCGATATCGGCGTGTGTACCTATCGGCGCCCCGAGCTAGAGCAGACGCTCAGATCGCTGGCGAAGATGACGGTTCCCGGCAATGCCGAAATCCGGATCATCGTGGCCGATAACGATGATAGCCCGAGCGCCAAAGGGCGGGTGGACGCTATACGCGCCTCCGTGCCGCACGCCATCGTCTATCTGCATTGCCCGTCGTCGAATATCTCTATTGCCCGCAATGCCTGCCTCGACAATGCCAGGGGGGATTTCCTGGCGTTCATCGATGATGACGAGACGGCAAGTAAAGACTGGATTGTCAGGCTGATCGAAACGGCGCTCACGACCGGTGCGGATGCGGTGCTTGGCCCGGTCAAGGCCACCTACGGCACGGATGCGCCGGGCTGGATGCAGCGGGGCGACTTTCATTCGACATTCCCGGTCTGGGTCGGCGAGCAGATCGTCACCGGCTACACCTGCAATGTCCTTCTGCGTCTTGCAGCGCCTTCGCTTGCCGGACGCCACTTCAACCTGGCGCTTGGCCGTAGCGGCGGCGAAGACACCGAATTCTTTACCCATATGCACCGGATGGGCGGCAAGATTGCCTATGCACCGGCAGCCTGGGTTGAGGAACCTGTGCCAGCCAAGCGCGCCACCTTTTCCTGGCTCGCCAAGCGAAAATTCCGCTTCGGCCAGACCCATGGCCGGCTGATCGATGCCGGGACCGGCGCGGCGGGCAAAATCCGGGCGCTTGCGCTTGCTGCAGCCAAAAGCGGTTTCTGCGCGCTCGCCGGCGTCATCCTGTTTTTCTCACCTGTTCGCCGTAACCGCTACGCCCTGCGCGCCTCGATGCATGCGGGGGTCGTCGTCGGGCTTCTTGGCGTCAGGGAAATCGAGCAGTACGGCGCAGCCGAGGCGAGGTCGTCCTGATGGAACAGCATCGTCCCGACGCCACATTCATCGTCGCCGCCTTCAAGGCCGGAGAGACGATCGAGCGCGCTATCGACAGCGCGCTGGCGCAAACCGGAGTCAGCGTCGAGGTTGTCGTCATCGACGACTGTTCACCGGATGACACGGCGGAAATCGTTGATGCCTACACCGATCCGCGCGTCCGGCTGATCCGGCTGGACAAGAACCGTGGCCCCGGCGGCGCCCGCAATGCAGGCCTTGCCGCCGCGCGCGGGGAGTGGATCGTCATTCTTGATTCCGACGATGCCGTGTCGCCTGATCGCACCGCGCGCATGATCGCGCGGGCCAAGGCCGCCAGGGCTCAGATCGTCGTCGATAATGTCGATGTCGTTCCGCTGGACGGCCAGATCAAACAGATGTTCGACGAAACCCAGCTTTCCACACTCGAAACACTGACGCTTCCGGCCTTCATCGGCTCGAATGTGCTGTTTCAAGCAGAGCACAATTACGGCTACATGAAGCCAATCTTCGAGCGCCGGTTTATCGAGGAGCATGGCTTACGCTTCGACGAGAGCCTGCCGATCGGCGAGGATTATCTGCTTCTGGCATCGGCCCTGGCCAAGGGCGGCCGCTGCGCCGTCGAGCCGGTCGCCGGCTACACCTATTACATCCGAAGCGGGTCGATCTCGCGGGTGCTGAAGCTGCATCAGGTGGATGCGATGCTCGCCGCCGATGCCGCGTTTCTCAGGAATCACCGGCTGGACGAGGCCTCGATGGCGGCTCAGGGCCGGCGTCACCGCAGCATCGAGGATGCGCGGTCTTTCATCATGCTGGTCGATCAGATCAAAGCACGATCCCTTTCCGGCGCGGTCAAAACCGCGTGGAAAAATCCGGCGGCAATCCGGCATCTACGGATGCCCATTGCCGTCAGGCTGCGGCGCCTCATGGCGCCGTTCACTGCAATTCGCCCTTTCGGTCCCCCGCCGAAAACGATGAATAGAACCACCCCGGGCAACAGCCCGCACAAGAACAAAGGATAGTTCTATGGCTCCTATCAGACCCGTTCGCAAAGCCGTTATTCCCGTCGCCGGCAACGGCACCCGATTTCTGCCCGCAACCAAAGTGATGCCGAAGGAAATGCTGACCATCGTCGACCGTCCCGTCGTGCAATATGCCGTCGAGGAAGCGATGCAGGCCGGCATCGAGCACATCGTGTTCGTCACCGGCCGCAACAAGCAGGCGATCGAAGACCATTTTGACGACGTGCCAGAGCTGATCTCGTCCCTGACCCGTTCGGGCAAGGATGCCCAGCTTTCCGAACTGGCGCGCATGCTACCAACCGCAGGCTCCGTCAGCTTCACCCGCCAACAGGCGCCGCTTGGCCTTGGCCACGCGGTCTGGTGTGCCCGTGATCTGATCGGCGACGAACCCTTCGCGCTGCTTTTGCCGGATATGATTTCCTACGGTGCACGCGGCTGCATGGCCGGCCTGATGGACCTCTACAACGATGTCGGCGGCAATGTCGTCGCCGTCGAGCAGTGCGCCCTTGAGGACACCTCGAAATACGGCATTGTCGGCATGGGCGACAAAACCCGGCATGGGTTTGAAGTGACGCAGATGGTGGAAAAGCCGCCCGTTGCGGAGGCGCCGTCCACCTATTACCTCAATGGCCGCTATATACTCCAGCCGGAAATCTTCTCGATTCTTGCGCACCAGCAGCGTGGCGCCGGCAACGAAATCCAGTTGACCGACGGCATGCTGCGCCTGTCGGCAGACCAGTCGTTCCACGCGCACCCCTACGAAGGCCGGACCTTCGATTGTGGCTCCAAGCAGGGCTTCATCGAAGCAAACGTCGCCTTCGCGCTGGCGCGCGCTGATATCGGCAACCTCGTGTTCGAATCCGTTCGCGAGATGGTTCTGTCGCACGAGCAGGCGATGCAGGCTGCCTGAAAACGATAATTTTCCGCCAGTTTGATGCTGGCAGAAAATCCGGTCTCACCCCTGACGTTATTCTGGGGTGAGATCACATCCGCAAAAATGATCTGGAGACCGAGCGGCCCATGAATCAAAGACCTCTTCCGTTGAACACTGTTCCATCGCTGCGAAGCGACGAATCAGACTCGTTCATCGATCTGAACCGGCTGACCGCGATCGCGTTTCGCCGTTCAAGGGTCGTGGCCGCCTGCGTTATCGCCTGTTTCCTTGCCGGCTCGGTCTATCTGTTGCTTGCGACACCGATCTATACGTCGCAGACACAGATCCTGCTCGACGACAATCTGTCGAAATATGCTGAGGAAACCCCCTCGCCGCAGAACGCGCAGCTGGCCGACACGCAGCTTTCCAGTGCCGTGGAAATTCTGAAATCGGGTGAGCTGGCCTTGCGCGTCACCGATGCGGAAAATCTCGGGGAAAACGAGACCATCCTCAATCCACCGCAATCGCTGATGTCGATGCTGAAATCGGTACTTCGGCCACTCCGCGGGATATTTGCAACCCGGCACGAGCTTTCCGAAGAGGCCGTGCGCAACGGCAGGCGCGAGACAGCGGCCGCTTACATCCAGCAGGCACTGACGGTCGAGCGGGTGGGCAGAAGCTCCGTTGTCGCCCTGTCTTATAAATCGACAGATCCGCGGCTTGCCGCCGTCGTCACCCGTGCCTACGCAAAAGCCTATCTGACCGACCAGCTGAACGCGAATTTCGACGCCACAGAACGGGCCTCCGTCTGGCTGCAGGAACGGCTGACCGATCTTCGCCAGCGCGCGCAGGCCGCTTCTCTTGAGGCGGAAAAATTCAAAGCGGAAAACGGACTGACCTCGGCGCGCGGTGAATTGATGTCCGAGCAGCAGCTGTCCGATCTCAACAGCCAGCTGATCGTTGCGCAGGCAGACAGCGCCAGCGCATCCGCCCGCTATAACCAGTTCAAGTCGATCATTGACCAGGGCGCCGAAAACGCGGTCAACAACGCGACGATTTCCTCGAACCAGACCGACAATTCCGTCATTCAGGATTTGCGGACCCGCTATCTGGCTGTCAGCAAGCGTGAACAGGTCATCGTCCAGAACTTCTCTGCCGACCATCCCCAGGCGGTGGCGCTGCGGGCTGAAAAATCGGAACTTGCCGGCCAGATTTTCCGGGAACTGCAGCAGATTACCGGCAGCTACCGCAACGAAATGGAAGTCGCCAAATCCCGCGAGGCATCGCTGCGCAAAAGCATCGAAGGCGTGGTGGGCAGCAACTCTGAGGCCAACCGGTCGCTGGTGCAACTGCGCGAACTGGAACAGCGGGCAACTGCGCTGAAGACCCTCTACGAATCCTATCTCGGCCGCTTCGAGGAAGCGGCCCAGCAACGCTCCTTCCCGATTGCAAAGGCCCGGATCATCTCCGATGCCGGCATCCCCGTCTCGCCATCCAGCCCGAAACGAACGATAGTGCTTGCACTCTCCATCGTGCTGGGCTTCATGCTGGGCGCTGTCATTGCTGGCCTTCAGGAGTTCCGCGAGCGCTTCTTCCGGCTGGAGGAGGATATCCGCTCCGTTCTCGGGCACAAATCGCTCGGCTACCTGCCGTTGGTCGGGAAGAAAACCGTCAGCATGTGGAGCAAGACGCGGGAGCGTCTTTCCAAACCGGAACCAGATAAAGCGGACACGCCGGCCGACGCAGACATTCCGCTGACGCGGATGACAAGGATTGCCGTGGATTCGCCGCGATCGGCCTTTGCCGAAACGCTGCGCAATGCCAAGCTTGCCAGCGATGTCATCCTGCAGGGCCGCCCCAACCGGGTGATCGGTGTCGTCTCGGCGCTGCCGGGCGAAGGGAAATCGACCATCGCTGCGAATTTTGCCGGGCTGCTCGCCGCCAGCGGTAAACGGACGTTGCTGATAGACGCCGACATCCGCAATCCGGCAATCAGCAAAATGATCTCTCCGCCGCCGAAAACGGGTTTGGTGGAAGCTGTTCTTGGTGAAGAGGAATGGACCGCCGGGCTGCGGGTCGATCCCCAGACCAGACTTGCGATCCTGCCGATTGCACCCCGCGACCATCTCTACCATACCAACGAACTGCTTGCCTCGCAGGGCATGGAGGCCCTTATCGCCAATGCCCGCAAGAGCTTCGACTATGTCATCGTCGATCTTGCACCGCTGGCTCCGGTCATCGACGCCAAGGCATTCTCGCCGTTTGCAGATGGCTTCCTGATGGTCATCGAATGGGGCAAGACTCCGGCCCGCCTGGTCCGGGACGTGCTGCATTCCGATCCGCAATTCAACGCCAAGATCCTTGGCGTCATGCTCAACAAGACGGATATGGACGAGCTTGGAAAATACAGCGATTTCGGCGCGGCGGAAAAATATCGCAAGAGCTACGAGAGCTATTATATCGAACAGCCATTGAAGACCGCGCGCTGAGGGGGCCCTCTCAGCGCAGGCCGGGCTGACGCTCCGCATCCAGCCCGAAGATCGCCACAAGCACCATGAGAAAGACCACGGCGGCAATGGCGACGGCACATACCAGGCAAGCGACGAGATATTCGAGAAGGCAGGGGATAAAGAGCAGGGCACGGACAAAGGCGGGCTTCGATCGCGCCCAGCCGCCCATGCCGTACCTCATGTAATTTTCGAAACGGTGCGTGATGCTCGGCATAGCTGATCGCTCCATCAATCTTTAGATAAAATTTACCAAAGATGATGGAGCCAGGCAACCGATACTCGTCCCTTAAATCTGATAGGAACCGGGGCTTTCTGGGTTTCACGGCGCATCGCAGCGTTATCTTGCGTCGTGAAAAATAATGCCGGCGGTGCGGCGCATGCCTGAACGAATGCGGCTGACGCCTTGGCGCAGATTGACCCGATAATTGCCCCTTGTGCCCTGAACCGGCCGATTGTGAACAGCGAATGCGACCGCATCGCCCTGGCGCAACGGCACGACCTCCGCCCGGCTCTGCATGCGCGGGCGCTGCTCCGTCAGGACAAATTCGCCGCCGGTAAAATCCTCTCCCGGCTCCGAGAGCAGGATCGCCACCTGGATCGGGAAGGCGAGATCGCCATAGAGATCCTGATGCAGGCAATTGAAATCACCCGGGACATATTGCAGTAAAAGCGGTGTCGGCCGGGTCTGGCCTGCATCGTGACATTGCTGGAGAAACGCGGCATGCTCGGAAGGATAGCGTTCTGCCATGCCCATGCGCTCGTTCCACGCGTTGGCGACATCGGAAAGACGCGGATAGAGCGCTGTGCGCAAATCCCCGATGAGGTCTGGCAGCGGATATTTGAAATAGCGATATTCGCCTTTGCCAAAACCGTGGCGCGCCATGTGGATATGGCTACGGAAGTATTGTTCCTCCGCGTAAAGCCCGGCAATCTGCCGGCATTCTTCCGGCGACAAAAGCTTGTCGATGACCGCACAGCCGAAGCTATTAAGCTCTTTGCCGAGATGGTTCCAGTCATACCGCGTGACACGCGCCTCGGCGGACAGAGCGGCAGAAACTGGCGGCGTTGTCGAATGCGCATTCATGGCAAAGCTTCCTTGTTGGGACGTCGGATACTTCTTGAATGACGGCTTGAGCTGCGGGTCGCCACCCGTTTCCTGCGCAATTTTTACAGCGGCGAAGAGTATCGTAAAATATTACTTACATTCCAACAACACAGGCGCCGCCCGTCAACCCCGCACCCGCAGCGGTCAGCAGCAGTTTTTCTCCGGGCATAAGGGGGGAGGCCTGATGGGCAACCGACAGGGAAAGCGGGATGGTGGCAGCGGAGGAGTTTCCGTAATCAGTGATCGTGCGGACAGTTCTCTGCGGGTCGATACCGAGATCACCGCAGACAGCATCGAAGATCCGGGCATTGGCCTGATGCGGAACGAACCGGTGAATATCCGCCGCGCCGATCCCGGCATTGTCCAGCGCCCGTCGTGCGCAATCGCTCATCATCCGGACGGCTTGCGTAAACATTTCGCGTCCATCCCGCATCGCCATCAGGCAGTCCTGCGCTGCTATATCCGAGGCAAAAGGGCGACTGCTGCCACCAGCCGGGATCGAGATCAGGTCGTATCTGCTTCCGTCGGAGGCGAGATCGACACCCAGCAATCCCCCATCCTCATCGCGCGCGGGTACGAGGACTACCGCACCGGCCGCGTCTGCGAAAAGGACTGAGCTTGCCCGCTCTGCGGGGTTGATCCGGCGGCTCAGAATATTGGCTGCAACCACCAGCACCGGCCGGCCCTGCGTGCGGACGAAACCATCGGCCAGCGTCAAAGCGTAGAGAAATCCGGAACAGGCCCCGGCCAGATCGATGGCACCGGAATTCACCAGGACGAGTCGATGGGCGAGCAGCGGCGCAGACGGCGGCAACAGGTGGTCGGGTGTCGAGGTGGCGAGCAGCGTCAGTGCAATGTCTTCCCGCAAGATGCCAGCGTCCTCGATTGCCGCCTCGCCTGCCTTGGCCGCAAGCCCGGACAGGGTATCGCCGGGCTCGGCCCAATAGCGTGTCCTGATCCCGGTCCGGCGTTCGATCCAGCCCGTTTCAAGAACGAGATTGCCCTCTATTTCGGCGTTCTCGACACAGCGACCCGGAACGCTATGACCGAAGCCGGCAAGACGGGATGAGCGGACGCCCCTCACAGGCGTCCCGCCGCAAAGGATGCAGCAGCTTCATCGATCGCGTCATAGGCCCGGTCTAGTTCGGTGGCAGTGACACAATAAGGCGGCATCAGATAGATCACATTGCCGAGCGGTCGGATCAGCAGTTTCCGCTCGCGAAAGAAGGTCCTGAGTTTCGGGCCAACCTCTGACAGATACCCTCCGGCTGGTACCGTGAGATCGAGTGCGGTGATCGTGCCGATCTGGCGGGCATTGCTAAAGCGGGGGTCCGCTGCAAAGCGTGACAACCGTTCCGCCTGCATTACCTCCACGGAGCCGATGCGCTCGCGCACCGGTTCGTTTTCCCAGACAGCCAGATTGGCGACGGCGGCGGCGCAGGCAATCGGATTGGCAGTATAGGAACTGGAGTGGAAGAATGTCTTCCTGCGGTCGATCGACAGATGTGCTTCGAAGATTTCTGCCGTACAGAGGGTGGCGGCAAGCGGCAGGGCACCACCGGTCAAGCCTTTGGACGTGCAGAGGATATTGGGCGTCACACCGGCCTGCTCGCAGGCGAAGACACTACCGGTGCGGCCCCAGCCGGTCATCACCTCATCCGCGATCAACAAGGTGCCATGCCGTTCCGCGATCCGCTTCACTTCGGTCAGGACCGAGGCGGAATAGGTGAGCATGCCGCCCGCCCCGAGAATGAGCGGCTCGATCAACAATGCGGCGACATCTCCTGTCGCGCAAAACCGCTCGAAGGTATCCAGCGTTTCCTGCTCATGACCGGCCCTTGGAAACGGCAGGCGATCGACGCCGAACAGCATCGGCTCATAGGCCGCGTTGAAGACGCCGCGTTCGCCTGCCGACATCGTGCCGATCGTGTCGCCATGATAACCATGCTCCAGAACGCAGATGCGCCGGCGCGGGCTGCCGGAATTGTGGAAGAAGCCGAGGGCCATTTTCAGCGCGACTTCGACGCAGGTCGATCCGCTGTCGGAATAGAACACATGCGCAAGCCCTGGTGGGGCGATCCGCAATAGGCCCCGTGCCAGTTCTTCCGCCGGTTCATGGGTATATTCGGCAAAAATGATCTGGTCGTAGCGTTCGCATGCCGCCTGGATAGCCGCCATGATCGCTGGATGCCGATGGCCATGCGTGATCACCCACCAGGAGGAGATGGCATCAAGGATGTACGATCCGCTGTCATCGATCAGGCAGGCGCCGTCGGTTTGGACGATGCGCTTCAGAGTGGGTTCCAGCGCATGCTGGGTGAAGGGGTGCCAGACGGGCGAGGTCATGCTGTCTTCTCTTCGAACGAGAAAAGAGGAAAGTTTTTCTGAAAGGCCTGACCGAGGCTTTCGGGCGTCAACGGATCGATCTGCGGCAAGCGGCCGAGAATGCGCACCTGCCCCATCGCGGCGATGATACGCTGGGTTTCGGTCTGTTCATCTCCGATGAAGACCACGCCGAAGACCGGAATAGAACGGTGGCGCAAAGCTTCGAGCGACAGCAGCGTGTGATTGATGGTGCCGAGCCCGGTGCGGGCGCAAAGAATGACGGGGATTTGCCAGCGCGCAAAGACATCGGCGAACACCGCCGTTTCGGTGATCGGCACCAGCAGGCCACCGGCGCCCTCGATAATTAGCGGTGCATCAGTTACCGGTGGCATCAACCGCTCGGGTTCGATCTCGACGTGATCAAGCCGGGCGGCGAGATGCGGCGAAGCCGGTGTCCGCAAGCGGTAGGCCTCTGGAACGATACGGTTGGGCGGCAGACGGCCCAGCCGGTGGACGACCTGGCTGTCGGTTTCCTCATCCAGACCCGATTGCACCGGTTTCCAATAATAACCGCCAAGTGCCGCCGCGAGTGCGGCCGAAAACACCGTCTTGCCGATGCCGGTATCGGTGCCCGTTACCACAAAGCGCACATGGCTTCTCCTCCGCGATCATGGCCGCCAGCCGGGTGAACATGCAGACTATCGTCGGTTGATCGACATTCAGCGTAATGGCGATCCGCAGCCTTGCGGTGCCTTCTGGCACCGTCGGCGGCCGGATGGCACGGATGTCGAAGCCTTCGGCCCGCATGCGCGCGGCAATCCGCACGGCCCGGCCGTTGTCGCCAATCAGCACCGGCAGGATCTGCGATCCGCTGCCTGCGACACCGAGTTTTGCGCTCAACTCGGCATTGGCGAAGCTGCGCAATGCGTCGAAACCGGCACGGCGCTTCGGTTCGTCCACCAGCATGCGCAGGGATTGGCGAACCGCTGCCGCCATCAGCGGCGAGGGCGCGGTCGAATAGATGAAACCACGCGCCCGGTTGACGAGGTAATCGCAAAGCACAGCACTTGCGCCGAGCAGTGCACCGGAAACGCCCAGCGCCTTGCCGCAGGTGTGCAGCACGATAACGTTGGCGCGATTTTCGAGATCAGCGGCAAAACCGCGGCCAGCGGGACCGAAAACGCCGGTCGCATGCGCCTCATCGACCACCAGGAAACCGTCGTGTTTTTCGGCAAGGGCTGCAAGCTCCGCCAGCGGCGCGCGATCACCATCCATCGAATAGAGGCTTTCCACGGCAATCCACGGATGGCCGGTTCCGCCCTCGATACGCCAATGTTCTATCGCCTGCGCGAAAGATTCGACATGGTTGTGAGCAGCGGCGATAGCCTGCGCCTTGCCCGCCTGAATGCCCTCATGCGCACTGGCATGCACCAGCGCATCATAGACGACGAGATCGCCCCGCTGGGGCAGGGTCGAGAAAAGCGCTGTGTTCGCGGCATAGCCGCTGCCAAAGTAGAGGACACGTTCGGCTCCGAAGAAAACGGCGGCCTCCGCCTCCAGTGCCTCATGCTCCGGATGATTGCCGCGCAGCAGCCGCGAGCCGCCGGAACCGGCCGGCACGCCACGATCAAGGGCTGACGCAATCGCCGCCGCCAGCCGCGCCGATCCGGCCAGCGCCAGATAATCGTTCGAACTGAAATCGGCCCCGGCCCGGTCAATCAAAATGCGCCGCCTGCCCTTGCGCTCCAGGCCCGCCAGCGTGGTTTCGTAGCGGGCAAGACCTTGAGCCATCATTGCGAAAGTCCCAGGTCCATCGGCTTCAGGCCAAGGCGGCGGAACAAGGCGGTGTCATGGTCCTCGCCCGGGTTTTCGGCTGTAAGCAGCGTGTCGCCGGCAAAGATCGAATTGGCGCCGGCGAAGAAACAGAGTGCCTGCATCTCGTCACTCATCTGCGTGCGCCCGGCTGAGAGGCGCACATGCGCATGCGGCATCAGGATGCGGGCGAGCGCGATGGTCCTGACGAATTCGATCGGATCGACCGGCTCTGCATTGGCAAGCCGCGAGCCGGGGATCGGGATCAGCATGTTGATCGGCACGCTTTCGGGTGGTTCCGGCAGGTTGGCGAGCGTTACCAGCATGGAGATGCGATCATCGGTGGTTTCGCCCATGCCTAGAATACCGCCGGCGCAGACCTTCATGCCGGCATCGCGGACATTGGCGAGCGTCTCCAGCCTGTCGGCGAAGGTGCGCGTGGTGATGATCTGCGGATAGAATTCTTCCGACGTATCGATATTGTGATTGTAATAATCGAGCCCGGCTTCGGCCAGCGTGCCTGCCTGCTGCGGCGATAGCATGCCGAGCGTCATGCAGGTTTCCAAACCGAGCGCCTTGACGCCTGCCACCATGTCCACCAGCGTGTCCATGTCGCGGTCCTTGGGGCTGCGCCAGGCGGCCCCCATGCAATAGCGGCTGGCCCCTTCGGCCTTGGCCTTGCGCGCTTCAATGAGCACCTTCTCGACCATCATCAGCCTGGAGGCTTTCAGCCCCGTCGGAGAGCGTGCCGACTGGCTGCAATAGCCGCAATCCTCGGCGCATCCACCGGTTTTGATCGACAACAAACGGCTGATTTGCACAGCGTTGGGATCGAAATTCTCGCGGTGAACCGAGTGCGCCTGAAAGAGCAAATCGTTGAATGGAAAATTATAGATAATTTTTGCGTCATCGGGAGAAAAGCGAGCTATCTCGGGAGCTTCCCCATAAGAAATCTCGCCTATAACGCTCTTTTCAACAGGGAAATCAGCGTGTTTTTCATCTCTCAGCATCCCGCACCCATCCGATAGATTAAAAATAATAATTATCTATAATTTATCGAAGGACAGAAAACCGCAACCGCCTTTTTGATGCAAAACGGATAAATTCACGTAATGCGTGCTTTTGCGATACCCCGGCACGCGCCGGGAGCGAGCAAAATCAGGGAAAATAAGCCGTGAAAAAAACGTCAGCCGACGATGGCGAAAGCGTCGCGGGTTGCGCCGGAAGCGTTACGGACGGGTTTTTGGCCGATCCATTGTACGTGCCGCTCAAGCACAGGCGCGGCGTTTTCGATATTGCCCTGACGCAGAAATGTCAGGATGGCGCGGTGATCGTGATCGGTGCGCACTTCCCATTCGGTTCGCCAGCTGGCGAACAGGAAACGGGCACTGGCCGCATGCAGATCGCTGATGGCGGCCAAGAGGCGCGGCATGCCGCAGGGAGTAAGAATCAGCGTGTGAAAACGGCGGTTTGCCTCCTCCCAGGAGCGGACATCATGGGAATTGTCGCCCGCAACGGTGGCCTCTTCGGCTTGATCCAGAATGGCAGCCGTCAGATGCGGCGCCGCATGCCGAAGGGCCAGAACCTCAAGGGCTGCCCGCATTTGCGCCACTTCGCGCACTTCCTTCAGATCGAAGGACGCAACCCGCACGCCCCGGCGCGGTTCGCTGACCGCAAGCCCCTGCGCTTCCAGCCGGCGGAAGGCCTCGCGCACCGGCACGTGGCTGGTTCCGAACTCCTCGGCAATATGGTCCTGACGCAGCTTCGTGCCCGGATCCAATTGCCCGGTGACGATCCTGTCGGCAAGGATGCGGCTGATGCGGCTGGCAATCGTGTCTTCGCTCGCTGAGGTCATGTTTTATAGATAATTTCCCGGGGCGGCGCTGTCGAGGGCGCGATTGTAATCATTGGATATCTTCACAGTCTTCCGGCGCTCAACGAGAGCCGCACGCCGGGTGCTGCGCCAAACGGCCCTTGACGCTCCGTCCGAAACTGTGGCTAGATTGGCGCATTCACCAGGGGGGTCCCGACAAGGGGCTGAGATTCTGCTGGCATGATCGGTGGCTTTGCCGCCCTCAAGCAGCGCAGTGACCCGTTGAACCTGATCCAGTTCATACTGGCGTAGGGACGGTGCAAGCGCTGTTGAGACTCGGATTCCGTTTGCGGATTCGCGTCGGCGTCTTTTCATCATTCCGGCTCTGATGACTGGGTCTCCAACTTTGGAGCCTCAACCATGACTATTGCCGCAAAAAACATCACACCCACAGTTACCACAGGTCCGCTGCCGGCCTCCCGCAAGGTGCATATTCCGGGCGAACTCTACCCGGATATCCGCGTGCCGATGCGCGAAATTTCCGTGCATCCGACATCTGGCGAACCACCCGTTACCGTTTACGATCCCTCCGGCCCCTATACCGATCCGGCGCATATCGTCTCGATCGACGCCGGTCTATCCCGGCAGCGCCAGGCCTGGGCCACCGCGCGTGGCGATGTCGAGACCTATGACGGCCGCCACGTCAAACCCGAAGACAACGGCTTTGCCACCGGCGAACGGCTGACGCCGGAATTTCCCCACCGCAACCAGCCCTTGCGCGCCAAGAACGGCAAGGCTGTGACCCAGATCGCCTATGCCCGTGCCGGCATCATCACGCCGGAAATGGAATACATCGCCATCCGCGAAAACCTCGGCCGCAAACCGCCGAACGGAGCGCTGGTGCGCGACGGCGAGAATTTCGGCGCCAGCATTCCCGATCACGTCACGCCGGAATTCGTCCGCCAGGAAATTGCCCGTGGGCGAGCCGTCATCCCGGCCAATATCAACCATCCGGAATCCGAACCGATGATCATCGGCCGGAATTTTCTGGTGAAGATCAATGCCAATATCGGCAATTCCGCCGTCACCTCGTCGATGGCCGAGGAAGTCGAGAAGATGGTTTGGGCGACACGCTGGGGCGCCGATACCGTCATGGACCTGTCGACCGGCCGCAACATCCACAATATCCGCGAATGGATCATCCGCAACGCGCCGGTTCCGATCGGCACCGTGCCGCTCTATCAGGCGCTGGAAAAGGTCAATGGCATTGCCGAGGACCTGAACTGGGAGGTCTATCGCGATACGCTGATCGAGCAGGCCGAGCAGGGCGTCGACTATTTCACCATCCATGCCGGCGTGCGGCTCGCCTATATCCCGCTCACCGTCAACCGCGTCACCGGCATCGTTTCGCGCGGCGGCTCGATCATGGCCAAGTGGTGTCTTCATCACCACAAGGAAAGCTTCCTCTACGAGCATTTCGACGAGATCTGCGATATCGCCCGCGCCTATGACGTCACCTTCTCGCTCGGCGACGGCCTGCGTCCCGGCTCGATCGCCGACGCCAACGACGCCGCGCAGTTTGCCGAACTCGAAACGCTCGGCGAACTCACGCAAATTGCCTGGGCCAAGGATTGCCAGGTGATGATCGAAGGCCCCGGCCATGTGCCGATGCACAAGATCAAGGAGAACATGGACAAGCAGCTGGAAGTCTGTGGCGAGGCGCCGTTCTATACACTCGGACCGCTGACCACCGACATCGCCCCCGGCTACGACCACATCGCGTCCGGCATCGGCGCTGCGATGATCGGCTGGTTCGGCACGGCGATGCTCTGCTATGTCACGCCGAAAGAGCATCTCGGCCTGCCCGACCGCAACGACGTCAAGGTCGGGGTCATCACCTACAAGATCGCCGCCCATGCCGCCGATCTCGCCAAGGGGCATCCGGCTGCGCAATTGCGCGACGACGCCTTGTCGCGGGCCCGCTTCGAGTTTCGCTGGGAAGACCAGTTCAACCTGTCGCTCGATCCGGAAACGGCGCGCTCCTTCCATGACGAGACCCTGCCGAAGGAAGCCCACAAGGTGGCGCATTTCTGCTCGATGTGCGGGCCGAAATTCTGCTCGATGAAGATCTCGCACGAGATCCGCGCCGAGGCGCAGAAGGAAGGGCTTGAAGCAATGGCGGCAAAGTTCCAGGCGGGCGGCGCGCTCTATATGCCGCTCGGCCCGGACGGCACCATTCCGCCAGCCGGAGAGTGACCATGCGCGTCCTGATCAGGGGGGCCGGCGTTGCCGGCCTCACGGTTGCTCATGAACTTGCCGGGAAAGGCATCGCGGTCGAGGTGACGGAGACGTCATCGCGGCCTGGCGGCGGCGCCTCCTGGTTTGCCGGCGGCATGCTGGCGCCCTGGTGCGAGCGCGAAAGCGCGCCTGAGACAGTGGTGACGCTGGGGCGCAAATCGGCTGATTGGTGGGAAGCGGCACTGCCCGGCCACGTTGTCCGCAAGGGCACGCTGGTCGTCGCGCCGCCGCGCGATACTGCGGAGCTTAACCGTTTCGCAGCCCGGACATCAAACTTCGACTGGCTGGACGGCGATGACATCTCAGCCTTGGAGCCGGACCTCGCCGGCCGGTTCCGCAAGGCGCTTTTCTTCCGTAACGAAGCCCATCTTGATCCCAGGCACGCGATAACCGGCCTTTCCGGCAGGCTGGCGGCAATGGGCGTGATCTTCCATTTTGGCGCCGCCCCGGATTTTCCGGTCGATGGCTTCGACCATGTCGTCGATTGCACAGGCGCAAGCGCCATCGGAAAATCGGCGGATTTGCGCGGCGTTCGGGGTGAAATGCTGGTGCTGGAGACGCCGGACATGACACTCTCGCGCCCCATTCGCCTGCTGCATCCGCGCATTCCGCTCTACATCGTGCCGCGCGGCAACGGCGTTTTCATGGTTGGCGCAACGATGATCGAAAGTGACGACCGCGGACCGATCAGCGCCCGCTCGCTGATGGAGCTTTTGAATGCTGCCTATGCGCTTCACCCGGCCTTTGGCGAGGCGCGCGTGGTCGAAACCGGCGCTGGGGTCCGCCCAGCTTACCCCGATAATCTGCCGCGCTTCGAAAGCGACGGCGAGACCACTCGGATCAACGGGTTCTATCGGCACGGTTTTCTACTGGCACCCGCGATCGCGATGGACGTTGCTGCCCATATCATCACTTCAAGCACTGCGAAATCCCGGCGGCAATCCCCACGGTTTTCCCAGAGCGTTCCGCTGACAGAACAACCAAACACTAAACCCCTTCAGATCGGAGCAGACCGATGAAACTGACAATCAACGGTGAGGATCATCAAACCGACATCTCCGTCCTATCCGACCTTCTAATCTCGCTCGAATACGAAGGCGACTGGCTGGCAACGGCCGTCAATGGCGAACTGGTGCACCGCGAAGAGCGGCGCGGTTTCGTGCTGTGCGATCGCGACCGCGTCGAGATCCTGTCGCCGATGCAGGGAGGCTGATCATGTTGACGCTTTACGGAACCTCCGTTTCTTCGCGCCTGCTGCTCGGCACGGCGCGCTATCCCTCGCCCGCCATCCTGGCCGATGCCGTCCGGGCCTCGAAAACCGATATCGTCACCGTGTCGCTACGCCGGGAAACGGCAGGCAGCCGCACCGGCGGCGCCTTTTTCGAGCTGATCCGCGCGCTTGGCGTTCGGGTCCTGCCCAACACCGCCGGCTGCCACACGGTTTCGGAAGCAGTGCTGACCGCAAAAATGGCGCGCGAGGTCTTTGCCACCGACTGGATCAAGCTCGAGGTGATCGGCAATCACGACACCCTGCAGCCCGATGTCTTTGCGCTGGTGGAGGCGGCTCGCATCCTGAACGGCGAAGGTTTCAAGGTCTTCCCCTACACGACCGATGATCTCGTGGTGGCGGAACGGTTGCTGGAGGCAGGCTGTGAGGTGCTGATGCCCTGGTGTGCGCCGATCGGCTCGGCCATGGGGCCGGTCAATCTGCCGGCGCTGCGCAGCATGCGGGCAAGCTTTCCCGATGTGCCGCTGATCGTCGATGCGGGTATCGGCCGGCCATCGCATGCCGCCGCCGTCATGGAACTCGGTTTCGACGCCGTTCTGCTCAACACAGCTGTTGCAGGCGCGGCCGATCCGGCCGCGATGGCCGCGGCCTTCACCGGCGCGATCGAGGCCGGGTGCATGGCGTTTCACGCCGGCATGCTGGAGCCGCGCGACATGGCCGTTCCATCCACCCCGGTCATTGGCAAGGCGGTGTTTGCATGAAGCTCGACCCTTTCTACCTGATCGTCGATAGCGCCGAATGGATCGAGCGGCTCGTGCCGCTTGGCGTCAAGCTGGTGCAGCTACGCATGAAGGACCGCCCCGATACCGAACTGCGAAACGCCATTCGCCGCGCGAAAACGGTCTGTGCGGCGCACGACTGCCAGCTGATCATCAACGACTACTGGCGCGTGGCGATCGAGGAAGGCTGTGATTTCATCCACCTCGGCCAGGAAGATCTGGCCACCGCCGACATAGCCGCCATCCGCGCCGCCGGGCTCATGCTTGGGCTCTCGACCCATGATGAGGCGGAACTGGAGACGGCACTCAGAGCAGCGCCCGACTATGTGGCGCTCGGGCCGGTCTGGCCGACCATCCTGAAGAAGATGAAATGGGCACCGCAAGGGCTGGAGAAGTTGCGCGACTGGAAGGCGCGGATTGGTTCGCTGCCGCTGGTGGCGATCGGCGGCATCAATATCGACCGGATCGATAGCGTCTTTGCCCATGGCGCCGACAGCGCCGCCGTCGTTACCGACATCACCCTCAACGCCGATCCGGAAGCACGCGTGCGGGAATGGATCGAACGCACGGCGCGCTTACGATGAGGAAGCCAGGATGAAGACCATTCCGCATGTCCTTGTCGTCGCGGGCTCGGATTCTTCCGGCGGTGCCGGGATCGTGCGCGATATCGAGACGCTCGCCGCCTTCGGCGTCAAGGCTTCGGTGGCGATCACCGCCGTCACCGTCCAGACCCATCAAGGCGTCGAGCATGTCGACGCCGTGGCGCCGGACCGCGTGGCCCAGCAGATGCGCGCGTCCCTGTCCGCCAATCCTATCGCAGCCATCAAGATCGGCATGCTGGCTACCTCAGCGACGATTGCTGCCGTTGCCCAGGTACTTGCGGATCATCCTGACATCCCCGTGGTGCTCGATCCGGTTCTGGTCTCGACGTCCGGTCGGGCATTGTTGCTCCCGGACGCGACGGATGCCCTGCTGGAACTGTTTTCTTCGTGCATGCTCGTCACACCCAATCTGCCTGAACTTTTGGTGCTGGCGGCAGTGCCGCGCAGCGTGGCCGATCAGGCCCGGACCCTTTTGGCAGCAGGAGCAAAGGCGGTTCTGGTCAAGGGGGGGCACGCGAACGGCATGGAAGCCATCGATATCCTCTTCCAGCCGGAACAGGCCGAACAGTCCTTTGCCTCCCCTCGTCTCACTGCAACGATGCGCGGCACCGGCTGCATGCTCGCAAGTGCGGTTGCCGCCCGCTTGGCCTTTGGTGATCCGCTTCCGGCCGCCGTCGCCCTGGCCAAGGCCTTTGTCTATGACAAGTTTCGCGAAACGTGAACAGCCATCTGCCCGTCAATTTGCGATGATAGCCGGCAAATGAGTCCGTTGGACGGCCTCGCTCCATGCTGCCCTGCTAATCTTTCTTAGGGGTAGCGCTTCGGACGCGCTATATTTCGGAGGTGAAGACCGTGGTGGAGAGATTCGCGCCGATGCCGCATGACATGAATGGTAAGAGTAATCAGCCTGTAGAGACAGACGACGAGCAGCCTTTCTTCGATCAGCTCCGCATGATGCAGCGGGCTTTTGTCGCCTCGTCTGTCCGCAAGACCATCATATGGCTCGCAATCGGTATCGTCATCGTGATATTGGCGACCGCGTTCGGGCAGATCATGCTGAACCGATGGTACAAACCCTTCTACGATACGCTCGAACGGCGCGATCTCTCGGCGTTTCTGATGCAGTTCATCACCTTTGGCCAGATTGCCGGTGCACTGCTGGTTCTCAATGTGCTGCAAACCTGGCTCAACCAATGGATCCGGATCAAGCTGAGAGAAGGCCTGACGCTCGATCTGATCGGCGAGTGGATGAAGCCGGCGCGGGCCTTTCGCCTTGCTAATGCGGGCGCGATCGGCATCAATCCCGATCAGCGCGTGCATGAGGACGCCCGTCATCTCGCCGACCTGACGGCGGGCCTCACCGTCGGCCTGTTCCAGTCGGGCATTCTGCTTGCCAGTTTTGTCGGCGTACTGTGGTCGCTCTCGGCCGGTTTCATTTTTCACGTCGGCGGCTATGATCTCAACATTCCCGGCTACATGGTCTGGGCAGCCTTCCTTTACGCCGGAACCGCTGCGGCCGTGAGCTGGTTCGTCGGCCGTCCCCTCGTCAAGATCAATGGCGACCACTATGCGCGGGAGGCGGCCCTGCGCTTCTCGCTGATGCGGGTCAATGAACATATAGAGGCGGTTTCGCTGTCTTCCGGCGAAGGCAATGAAAAGCGCCGTCTCCAGCGCGATCTCGCCTCGGTTCTGGAAATCAGCAACAAGCTGATGATGGCGCTGACACGGCTGACATGGGTGACCTCCGGCTATGGCTGGCTTACGGTCGTCGCACCCATCGTCATCGCAGCCCCGGTCTATTTCAATGGCGATCTCAGTTTCGGCGGCCTGATGATGGCCGTCGGCGCGTTCAATCAGGTGAATACGTCGTTGCGCTGGTTTGTCGACAATATCGACAGCATCGCTGACTGGCGCGCGACACTGCTGCGCGTCGCCGCCTTCCGGTCTGCGATCCTGATGACCGACGAACGGCACGAAAACGACAAGCGCATCGAATTTGCCAAGGCTGACGGTGACCACCTAATCATCGACCGCCTGGAAATCGCCCTGCCGTCCGGCTGCATCAAGCTTGCCGATCAGCATGTGGAAATCCGGCCCGGCGAGCGTGTGCTCGTGACCAGTGAATCGGATGTGGAAAAGGCGCCTTTCTTCCGGTCCCTGGCCGGCCTTTGGCCTTGGGGACATGGGCGAATTGCCCTACCCGACGGCGAGGATATCGCCTTTGTGCCGCGAACGCCCTATTTTCCGCCCGGAACGCTGGAAGAAGTCCTCAGCTACCCTGAAAATCCAGGCCGTTTCAAGAAAGCCGATTTGGTGTCGGTGTTGTCCAGGGTCGGTCTGAGCAAGCTGCAAAACAGCTTTGATCAGGACATGCGGACAAGACTGAAGCTGAACGAAGTCGAGATCAGGCTTCTGGCCATTGCGCGGCTGGGACTGCACAAACCGGGCTGGATCATCATTGACGAGGCACTCGACACCCTGGATCGCGATGCCTACCAGCAGGTCCTAACCTTTATGGAGCAGGAACTGGGTAATGCGGCTATCGTGAATATTGGCAGGGTTGCGTCCGGCAACCGCTTCTTTACGCGCACATTGCAACTCCAGAGCAGCCCGTCAGGCAAAGCCATCCGCTTGCTCAGACCCAAAAGCCTTCGCACGGATAATCCCGAACTGGCGGATTGAACTGACGCTGCGTGCTAAAGCACACCAGCTTTTTGGCTTTCCCCCTCCGAAGAGACGGAGGGGGAAAGCGGGACGATTTAGTTGACGGCTGTCAGCGTCACTGATGTACCGCCGGCAGCAAGGTTGAGACCGAGCTGGCCCGTCACGCTGATCGTCTGCAGGTGGATGGAGCCGGAGGTGCCGCCAACCAGGATATTGGCACCGACACCCGCACCGACCGTGGCTTCAACACTTGCGCCCTGATAGAGACCGCTGAGCGAACCCTGATGATAACCCGCCGTCGGCGCCAGCACCGCCCAGACGAGCTTGCTGCGCGTCGTGAAGCCGAGGTCAACGCCCATCTTTCTGACAGCGCCGGTATAGTGATCTGTGCGTTCCTTCCCGACCGAGGAATGGAAGGTGCAATCGATTTCCTTGGCCGAGCCAAGAACGTACCCGGCGCCACCGCCGACCTCGCATTCGAGATAGCCGATCTTCACGCCGCCGCGCACATCGCTCTCTTCATAGCTGGGAGCCGGTGCGCCGTTTGCCAGATCGGCAGCCTGAGCGGCAATTCCGCCCGTCAGAGCCAGGGCCGCGGTGGTGAGCGCCAAAGCAAGTGTACTCTTCATCATTCTTTCCTTCTCAAACCGGGGCCGGTAGGGCACGCAGCCGTTCAGTCGATAGATTCAATGCAAGTCATCGAATGTTTCGCAGCGATCCCAGCCGGCGCAATGAACGCGAGACAATGCGTGGATCGGTTGCAGATGACAGACACTCAACTGTTCACCTGTTATTAGGACATTTCAAAGGCAGCCCCGCCGCTCACCTTGCCCGCCCACAACATGCTGGCCGCCCGTCACCAAAATCACACAGAATTGCAGCCCGAAACCGGGAGAGAGAAGGTGTGGGCAAGCAGAAATTAAACCCGTTACGGAATAGCGTATACCGGGATTTCTCGTGTGATACCCCGCAGCGCCGCACTATGCGAGACCGGTTTCAGGTCCTTGGCAAAGAGCAGATCGGCTGCCTTGGCGTCGCCGGCAACCTCGCCGGTGATAAAGATCGCCTGGGACGTCGCCAGCCCCTGGACGCGGGAGGCGATGTTGACCGTCTGGCCGAAATAATCCTGCCGCTCGTTCATCGTCACCGCAATGCAAGGTCCTGTGTGCACACCTATCTTGAGGATCAGGTCCTCGCGGCCGCTCTTTTCGTTCAGCGCCTGCATGGCATCGCGCATTCTCAAGGCGGCGGCCACGGCCCGGTCTGGCGTTGGAAACGTCGCCATGACGGCATCACCGATCGTCTTGACCACAGCACCGGTCTCGGCAGCGACGATCTCGTGCAGCACCTGGAAATGCGCCCGCACCAGATCGAAGGCAACGAGATCGCCGACCCGCTCGTATAATTCGGTCGAGGCCCGCAGATCAGTGAACAGGAAAGTCAGACTGGTGATCTTCAGCCGCTGATCGACATCGAGTGTATTGGTGCGGTAGAGATCGCGGAACGTCTGGTTGGTGAGAAGCCGCTTGGCTGTCAGGAACGGCCGCCGCTTGCCGAGCATGTCGTGTAGGACATCCCCTGCGATGCAGACGGTTGGCAAAACCCTGGTATCGGTCCGGTTTTCCAGCGCGATGCGCAATGGTCCCGGACGCATGTCGATGGCTTGGTTTTGCGTATGATCCTTGTCGAAAACTAGGGCCAGGTTCTGCCGCTCGCGGGTTGCCTCCCCTTTGATGTCGAGGAACTGTGCATTGTGAGTCACCGGCTCGAATACGATGATGAATTCCGATGGCAGTTGCAGCGACAGAACGGCCTTTTCCCCGGGCGCAAGCTCGACATCCTCAAGCACGAAACTTTCGACCAGAGCTTCGAAATTGTCCTCCGGAAGTTCAACACCCGATCCCCAATAGATTTGCCGGAAATATTCTGCCATCGGCAGTTCGTGCGGACTATGCGCCGCAATCTTGCGAACCCGCGGGTTGATCGTGAAGGTCACTTCGACCATCTCGTCGAGGGTCGGGGAGTAATTGGTGGCGCACAGCGCGCAGACATAGCAGTCCTTCTGCATCGTCTTCAGCGTCGCGTTGGAATCCAGCACGCCGCCGCAACCGGGACAAAGCACATTCCAGGACATGTCGAACATGCCGATCTGTGCTCCATGCAGAAAGGTCGCGATGGTGCGCTCCTCGTCCAGTTGATGGCGTGCGGCAAACGCCAGTACGTTGATCCGGCACAGATACCTGTCGAGGCCATCTGCGACAACGCTCTGGATCGCATCGGCCGCTTGCGGATAACCTTTCACGGATTGGCGCAGCAGTGAGAATAAAGCTTGGGTCTCGGTTTCGCTCATGACGTCACCTTCGGGTCGCAGTATTCGATATCCGGGGCCGAATTGCGCAAGCGCCGCTTGCGCGCTGCCCGGTCCGACAGTTCTACACCCGTTCAGGCCGGCTGACACCTCGCGAATGGCTGCAAGGGCTCAAAAACCGCGATAGAGATATGACCGGAGGACTTCTGTCATGCTGCCGGCGACCGGCGACTTGCCGTAAAAAAGCATGACCCCGCCACCACGGACGATGACGGGGCCGATGGAAAAACTCTGGGCTGCTTATTCTTCGATCGTGTATTCGCCCAACTCGCAGAGATCCTGCGTGTCGGTCGTGACGTCGAGATCATCGCCCTGGAATTCAAAACGCATGTCGTACTTGCAGACGTCGCGGCCGTCCCCAATGGTGATTTCCATGGTTTCGCCCGGGCCAAGTGCCTGACGGCCAAAGATATCGTCTTCCCACTTATCGACGCCGACCGGCGAAGCGTGGAAATTATTGAGTACCGATTTCGTGCCGTTCTTCAGCGTGAAGACGAGGTCTTCCGCATGGGAGACACTGGCCGTCAACAACACCGCTGCGGCGGCAACGGCGATTTTCATTCTCTGCATTTTCTACTCCATAAAGCCCAAGTGGCTGCTGGCTTTAGAGCGCTCCAAATGTGAATACGGCATGAATGAGGCAGGGGTAATTCATGCCGCGCTTATGCAGGTGGTCGGGTTGATATCTGACTGCACTTGCCCTGTGTCACTCGCGTCCCCACGGCGCAAATCACAATTCAATCTATTGTTTTTAAAAGTTAATTAGAGAATTCAATCGTCATTTCAACGAAAAGCGGGACATCCTCAGCCAACGGAATACCGTCTGATCCCGTCCGCAAGGGCAGGTCCGACTGACATGAATGGACAAAACACCACCAAATATGGAGCACCCTGCCCCCCCCACTCGCTCTCGGCCAACTCCGCGCGGCTTATGCACAGATCGTCTTAACGATGTCCGGCTCCCAGCGCCGAGATTAAACACGGATCGATCCGCGCCATGCGAAACGTCGCTCGTCCTGCTGCGTGAGGCATCAAATTAAGTTGTTTTGGAAACCAAATAAATGGTGCCCGGAGGCGGATTTGAACCACCGACACGCGGATTTTCAATCCGCTGCTCTACCAACTGAGCTATCCGGGCATCCTGCCTTGCGGGCAATGGTTCCGCTTCAAGAACCGTGGGGCGTTGGTTGCGCCCCGGAAGCGAGCGGGGTTATAACATCTTGTTCGGCGGTGTCCAGCACCAAATGACATTTTTTCGACAGGAAAATGTCATTTGGTGCAAATACCTGAAAAACAACGGATATCCCGCAAATCCGGCTGTTCTCAATCCTCGCCGTCGGCTTTCGATTCATCATCAGCCACCGGAATGGCGTAGGAACCGGTCAGCCATCTGTTGAGGTCGACATTGCGGCACCGGTCCGAACAGAAGGGATAATATTCGCGGTGTGACGGGCGTTTGCACTCGGGGCACGTCACGGCCTTGCGCAGCGGCGCCACGTTGGAGGCGCCCTTGGTGTCGTCTGAGCTCATGGCCTTAGCCTTTCATCCAGCTGTCATGCACGTCATAACCCTCGCCTGCAAGCAGGCTTACGGTCTCATAGAGCGGCAAGCCGACGACGTTGGTGTAGGAGCCCACCAGTTTGACGACAAAGCTGCCTGCGATGCCCTGGATGCCGTAGGCGCCCGCCTTGCCCCGCCACTGGCCCGACGCCAGGTAGCTGTCGATATCGTGACTGGAGAGACGCTTGAAGCGGACCTTGGTATCGATGACCTTCTGGCGCACGGTCTTGTCCGGCGTGATCAGGCAGACACCGGTATAGACGCGGTGGCTGCGGCCAGACAGAAGATGCAGCGCGCTTGAGGCTTCGCTGACCAGTTCTGGCTTGCCGAGGATGCGGCGGCCGACGGAGACGACAGTATCGGCGGCAAGGATATAGCTTCCCTCCCAGCCGTGTTCGCCCTTGATTGCAGCCAGTGCCGCTCTCGCCTTTTCGGCAGACAGCCGCCAGGCAAGCGAGCGCGGATGCTCGGTGCGCTTCGGCGTCTCGTCGAGATCCATCGGCATCAGGCGCGCAGGCTCGATACCCGCCTGTGCGAGCAGTTCGACGCGCCGCGGCGAACCGGAGGCCAGGATCAGCTTATGTGTCAATGCCATCGAAACAGGGCCATCGATCTCGAGTTTGCGGCGCGCACGCCGCCGCGCTTACTTGAAGCGATAGGTGATACGGCCCTTGGTCAGGTCGTACGGCGTCATCTCGACAAGCACCTTGTCGCCGGCGAGAACGCGAATGCGGTTCTTGCGCATGCGGCCAGCCGTATGGGCAATGATTTCATGCTGGTTTTCAAGCTGGACGCGGAACGTTGCATTGGGAAGCAATTCGGTAACGACGCCCGGGAATTCGAGGACTTCTTCTTTCGCCATGTAGGGTATTTCTTTCTGTGCTTCGATAGAGGCGCGTATCGCACCTTTTAAAAATTTGGCGGAAACTACACAATCGCCGCTGTTTTGTGAACAGCAGCGAGCTCATTTTCCGGTTTTGCATGTGCCCTATGCCATCTTGTCCGGCATTTGTCCAAGCAAACGATGCTTGAGCAGGCTGGCAATGTGATTTCTGACCTCGCGATAGGCCGAAACGATCTGTTCGCGCGTGCCGGTCGCGACCGTCGGGTCAGGCGTCGGCCAGTAGACCACATCAATCGCCATCGACCGCGTCAGTTCCAGCGCCGCATGATGCGCCTCTGGCGCCAGCGTGACGATCAGGTCGAAATAATCGTCTTCCAGTTCATCCAGCGTATGCGGCTGATGCCGCCCGGCGGTCAGGCCGATCTCTTCCAGCACCACATCGACGAAGGGATCGCGCTCGCCTGGCCGGACACCGGCCGAAGCAACATAGGTGCCGGCCGGCAGCATCGCCTTGGCCAGCACTTCCGCCATCGGCGAACGGATCGCGTTCATGCCACACATGAACAGCACCGAACCCGGCGATTTTGCGCTCCGCTGCGGGTCGTTGGGGGAAGCAGCGACCGTCACCGTCATCCCCGCCAGTAGAGCACGCACACCAGCGTGAACAGACGCCGCGCCGTATCGAAATCGAGTTTGATCTTGCCCGACAGCCTGTCCATCAGGGTCTGCGAGCCCTCATTGTGAATGCCGCGCCGCCCCATGTCGATCGCCTCGATCTGGCTCGGGGTCGAGGAGCGGATGGCCTCGTAATAGCTTTCGCAGATCAGGAAATAATCCTTCACGATCCGCCGGAACGGCGTCAGCGACAGGATATGGGTGGCAACCCCGGCATCGGTCTCGGTGGTGATCGCAAAGACAAGCTTGGAATCGACCAGCGACAGCTTGAGCCGGTAGGGGCCGCCGGCATGGCCGGCGGGCTCGAAAAAATTCTCCTCGATCAGATCGAAGATCGCCACCGCCCGTTCGTGCTCGACATCGGGTGTCGAGCGGCCGATGGTCTCATCCAGCACGACATCGCAGAGACGGTGGCTGGATGTCATCCCTCGCCCCCGAGATTGAGACGGATGGCAACCGAGCGCGCATGGGCTTCAAGACCTTCGGACCGGGCAAGTGCTATCGCTGCCGGTCCGAGATCGCGCAGCTGGTCGGCACCGAGGCGCAGGATCGAGGTGCGCTTCATATAATCGAGCACGCCGAGACCGGAGGAAAACCGGGCCGAGCGCGCCGTCGGCAGCACATGGTTGGAGCCGCCGACATAATCGCCGATCACTTCCGGCGTATGACGGCCGACGAAGATGGCGCCGGCATTGCGGATCTTCGGGATCATCGCATCGGCATCGGCAAGGGCGAGCTCGAGATGTTCGGCAGCGATCCGGTTGGCGAGCGGCACCGCCACGTCGAAATCCGGCACAAGGATGACCGCGCCAAAGTCGCGCCAGCTGGCGCTGGCCGTTTCCGCCCGTGGCAAGGTGCGCAGCTGGCGCTCGACTGCGGCCTCGACCGCAGCGGCAAAGGCCGCGTCGTCGGTAATCAGGATCGACTGCGCGCCGACATCGTGCTCGGCCTGGGCGAGGAGATCGGCGGCGATCCAGTCCGGATCGTTGTCGCGATCGGCGATGACCAAGACTTCCGAAGGCCCCGCGATCATGTCGATGCCGACGGTGCCGAAGACCTGGCGCTTGGCGGCGGCGACATAGGCATTGCCCGGGCCCATGATCTTGGCGACCGGTGCGATCGACGCCGTGCCATAGGCAAGGGCCGCAATCGCCTGGGCGCCGCCGATACGGTAGATTTCCTCCACACCGGCCATGCGCGCGGCTGCCAGAACCGCCGGACTGATCACGCCGCCATTGGCCGGAACGACCATGACGATGCGCTCGACGCCCGCAACCCTGGCCGGCAGCGCGTTCATCAGCACCGAGCTTGGATAGCTTGCCGTGCCGCCCGGCACATAGAGACCGACGGCATCGATCGCCGTCCAGCGCGAGCCGAGGCCGACGCCCATCGAATCCTCGTAGATATCGTCCTTCGGCCGCTGGCGGGCATGATGCGCCTCGATGCGCACGGCGGCGACCTTGAGCGCGCCCAGCACTTCGGACGGCACAGCATTGATCGCCGTGTCAATCTCGTCAGCCGTCACCGCCATGCCGGTCACTGCGAAATCGAGGCCGTCGAATTTCTTGGTATATTCGGCAAGCGCCGCGTCACCGCGCAGGCGGACATCGTCGATGATCGTCTTGACCACGGCGTTGACGTCTTCAGACACTTCCCGCTTGGTCGTCAGAAAGGCTGCGAACTCGGCTTCAAAGCCGGGGGTCAGATAGTCGAGACGGATAGCCAATGAAAACGTCCTTATGGGTGGTCGGCAGAGATGTGCGGCCCTCTGAGGCCAGCGGTCAGGATATCAGGCGCCGGCTGGATGGCGCGGCTTGAAACCGGTTTCCCATGCGCCGCCGGCATCTGCAAGCTGAACCTCGATACATTCCACATCGAGCATGATCGAGGCTTCGCCGGACAGGATGAACTCGACGGTTCCATCCGGCCCTTCACCGTTCGGTTCGAACTGGATCGCCAGTAGCGACAGCACTTTGTCATCGTCCTTGCGGTCGAAGCCGATGGAGCGGACGGCGGTCACCCGCTTGAAGGCGAGCAGGCTGCGGCGGCGCTCGAACGACTTGCCGCGGCCTTCGGCGGTTTCCCAGACGAAGCGGTTGATCACCAGCGACAGCTGTTTGGAGCGTGGCGCGTAATCCAGTCTGGAAACCTTGAAGACCGCGTCCTGCACATGGGCGGACACGATCTCCAGATCTTCAGGGTCCAGCCCCATCAGCTTCAAAGCATCCATGCCATTCATCCCTTGCCTGCGCAGCCAGCGGCTGCCCTCATCATCACACAGGACATAGGACGCCGGCATCGAATCCGCAACTGCAGGCCGGATGCGACGCGCTGGATCAGTCGCTGACGCGCTCCACCTGGGCGCCGCAATTGTTGAGCTTTTCTTCCAGGCGCTCAAAACCGCGATCGAGGTGATAGACGCGCGACACCATCGTCTCGCCTTCCGCCACCAGACCGGCGATAACAAGCGATACGGAGGCGCGCAGGTCGGTTGCCATGACCGGTGCACCCTTCAGGCGCTCGACACCCTCGATCTTCGCCGTCTGGCCCGACAGCGTGATCTTGGCGCCGAGGCGGGCCAATTCCTGCACGTGCATAAAGCGGTTTTCAAAAATCGTCTCGGTGATGTGCGACGTGCCGGACGCCTTGGTCATCAGGCCCATGAACTGTGCCTGCAGGTCGGTCGGGAAGCCTGGGAAAGGATCCGTCACCACATCCACCGGCTTGATGCCGCCGCCGTTGCGCACGACGCGAAGGCCGCTTTCGGTTTCGGTGATTTCGGCGCCGGCGCGGCGGATGGCTTCGATCGCCGTATCAAGCAGCTTGGCATTGGTGCCTTCGAGCACGACGTCGCCGCCGGTCATGGCAACGGCCATGGCATAGGTGCCGGTCTCGATCCGGTCGGGCAGGACGCGGTGGCGTGCGCCTGAAAGGGACGTGACGCCTTCGATGGTGATCGTCGAGGTGCCGGCACCGCTAACCTTGGCGCCCATGGCATTGAGGCAGTTGGCGAGATCGACCACTTCCGGTTCGCGCGCGGCATTGCCGATCACCGTCGTGCCGTTGGCGAGCGTCGCCGCCATCATCATCACATGGGTGGCGCCAACCGAAACCTTCGGAAAGACATAACGCGCGCCGACCAGGCCGCCCTTCGGCGCCGTCGCATTGATATATCCGCTGTCGATCTCGATATTGGCGCCGAGCGCCGTCAGGCCCTCGATGAAAAGATCGACCGGCCGCGTGCCGATGGCGCAGCCGCCTGGCAGCGAGACGCGGGCCTTGCCTTCGCGGGCGAGAAGCGGAGCGATGACCCAGAAACTGGCGCGCATCTTCGAGACCAGCTCGTAAGGCGCGGTCGTATCGACGATGTTGCGCGAGGTGAAATGAATGGTACGCGAATATCCTTCGCCCTGGCGCTCGCGGCGGCCATTGACGGAAATGTCGGCGCCATGATTGCCCAGGATGCGGATCAGCTGCTCGACATCGGCCAGATGCGGCACGTTTTCGAGCGTCAGCGTGTCATCGGTCAAAAGCGACGCGATCATGAGCGGCAGTGCGGCGTTCTTGGCGCCGGAAATCGGGATGATGCCGCGCAGCTCGGTGCCGCCGATAATTCTGATGCGATCCATAGGGTACCTTACGGGCGCTGCCCGCCTTTCCTGATAGTCCGGACTTTAAGAGATTGGCGCCTCCATAAAGGATGCACCGTGAAATGAGAAGCAAATTGAACAAGGACGACGCAGCCGCATTCGGAGCGATGCAGATACAACACCATACAGTCTGAATGATCTAACCCGCAGGCCCCATCGGCATCGACGTGGCCACGGACGTAACAATCACTTCGCCAACCACCGGCGATCCGCCCCCGGATCCGATCAATGGTGCTGGCGGCGGATTATTCAGCCGATTCGTCCGTTTTTGCGGCAGGCAGGCCGGATGTTTCGTCGGCTGCACCGGCGCGCCGTGCCCGTCCCTGCTGCTTGCGCCGTAAAAGATTGTCGCGCAGCGTCTTCGCCGCCCGCTCGCGGCGTGCCTCCGCCTGCCGCTCGGCCTCGTGCCCCGGTTCGAGTTTGCCCGCTTCGAGCTTGCTTGCCGCAGCAGGCGTTGCAGCATCTTTGCGTGTCTGATCGTTGTTATCTTGCATGACCGCTCAGATACCGCAAAACCAAGCACTCCGGAAGAGCGGCCTGCTTTTCGAACGCGCCATCCAGTGAAAACTTCGATTTGCGGCTTGCGCTCCGCAACAAGCTATGGCAATAGGCCCTCGCTCGCGCCGGACAAACACTGATCCGACCGCACGATGCTGCTATAGCTCAGGGGTAGAGCACTCCCTTGGTAAGGGAGAGGCCGAGAGTTCAAATCTCTCTAGCAGCACCACTTTTTCCGCTTTCTTTCAAATGGGTTACCGTTGTTTTTCTTGCGCTCCGCCGAGCGCGAAACGACACAAATATGCAGTTCAATTCATGAACTTCCCGAATGTTCCGTGCAGTTCGTTCACCGATGTTCTCATCGCGACGGACCCAACCAGAACACAATCAAAGAAAAAGAGAGGCCATGGCCCGCAGCAACCGCTCGACCGCGACGAGCGCGCACGCTTGCCGCTTGCAGGCTCTTGACTTTTGTCGAAATTAGAACATATAGTGAACAAATGGAACGTTGCAGGCGGGGCGACCGTTGTATCTTCATCGGCACCATCGCTGGGCCACCTAACCTTTGAGGTAAGACATGAGCCATGTTGATGAAATTACGGCGCGGACGCAGGCAGTTCTGGCGCGGTCGCGCGCATTCAGGGAACGATCGCAGGCCATGCGGGAAGAGCACAGGGCTCTGATCGAGCGCGCCTCGATCAAGTCAGGACAGCTTCATTTCGTATTTCCAGCCTCAAACTCCGACACTGCAAAGCATTGAGGGGATAATGTTATGTCTGCGAGAGAATGGGGGTCCTCAGCTCCCATGAAAATCTTTTAGTGATGGCCGGAGATGTCACCACCGTAAACCAGACGCAACAAAAGTGGCTTGTGCAAGGATCACATTCAACCCTTCAGTGAAAGCGCGGCGCCTGCAAGCGACAGGGCCAGACTTCTTGAATGCATCACTGATCCCACTACATTGTCGCAATGAGCGTCCTTGCGGAGTAAGCCCCGATGAAATCTGTCGTTTTCCTGAGCGCGGTTGCACTGATGCTCGCCTCGTGCACCACGCCGGATGTCGAGCCGATCCCGGGCAGCATCACCTATGGCGGCCAACCACGCACGAAGCTGACGAAATCGCCGATCGGCAGTCTCGTGCACAATTCATTCCGCACCGTGACAGGCGTTGCCTATGAGACCTATGTCATCCAGCCGGACCGCTCGCTGAAGCTGATCCGGCGCGAGATTCGCAGCGACTTTTTCGACCAGAACTAAGGTTTGCCACCGCCTCAAGAGGCGGCGACGGTCCTTGGTGACCGGGCCACCAGCCGCGCATAGTCGATCGCGGACAGCATGTTGACGTGGTTGGCCTTGCCGGTGCCGGCGATATCGAAAGCGGTACCGTGATCGACCGACACCCGGTCGATCGGCAGGCCGAGGGAGACGTTGACGGCGGTATCGAAGGCCACCAGCTTGATCGGGATATGCCCCTGGTCGTGGTATTGCGCCACGACCAGATCGAATGCCCCGCCATAGGCGCGGGCATAGACGGTATCGGCGGAAATCGGGCCGACCACATCGATGCCCCTGGCCTGCGCCAGTTCGACCGCCGGCGCCAGAAACTTGGTGTCTTCATCGCCGAACAGACCGCCCTCGCCGCAATGCGGATTGATGCCGGCGACCGCGATACGGGCCTTGCGGCCAAGACGCAGGAAATGCCGGTGTCCCGCCTCGATCGTTGCTAGCACTCGCTCGATAGTCGCCCGCTCGATGGCGGTACGCAGCGACACGTGGGTGGAGACATGGATCGTGTTCAATCGTTCGGATGCCAGAAGCATGAAGGAGCTTTTGGAGCCGGTCAGGTGAGCGAGAAGACCGGTATGACCATCGAAATGATGGCCAGCGAGGTTCATCGCTTCCTTGTTGATCGGCGCGGTGACAATGCAATCGACTTCGCCGGACAGCGCCAGCTCGACCGCGCGCTTGATGTATCGCACCGACGCATCGCCGGCGACCGGGCTGACCTTGCCGATCTCCGGCAGGTCTCCATCGATCGCAACCTCATCGACGGCGATCGTACCTGCAGCGGGGGACGCTGAAAAATGCAGTTCCGTTCCCGTCACCCGGTTGGCCCGCTCCAGCGCCTCGACATTGCCGACGACGACGAAGTTCGCTCTGTCGGTTTCCGGCAGCGACGCCAGAGCCTTGACGATAACCTCAGGACCGACGCCGGCCGGATCTCCCAGCGTGACGGCTACGCGCGATGTTCTCATGTTCAGTCCTCCATGCGGCGCTGTGGCCGTGGCTGCGATCCGGAGCCGCAGGCATGTTCCGTCAATAGGCGGCTTGATAGATCGAAAGAATGTCGTCGCGCGCGAGATCGCGCGGATTGTTGTCGAGCAGGCGGCGAATGGCAAAGGCGTCATCGGCCATGACGCCCAGATCCGTCTCCGGCACGCCGAGTGCCGAGAGCCGCATCTCGATGCCCAGCCCAGCGCAGAAACCAAACGCGGCATCAAAGACCGAGGCCTGGTCGGCACCGGCCTTGAGATCGAGCGCTGCGATCACCATCGCCGTCTTTTCCGCAGCTGATGGTGTATTGAACGCCAGCACATGCGGAAAGATCAGCGCATTGGCGGCGCCATGCGCCACATGCCAGCGCGTGCCGAGGGGATAGGCCAGTGCATGGCCGCCGGCGGTATTGACCGGGCCGAGGCAAAAGCCGCCGTAAAGCGAGGCGAGCGACAGACCCGCCCGCGCCTCGGCATCCGAGCCATCGGCAACGGCGCGGGCAAGATAACGTCCGACCAGACGCACGCCCTCGATTGCGTAGAGGTCGATCATCGGATGCGCCTTGCGGTTGGTAAAGGCCTCGACACAATGGGCCATGGCATCGACGCCGGTGGCGGCGGTGGTTGCTGCAGGCACGGTAAAGGTCAGGCCGGGATCGATGACGGCGATATCGGCGAGCATGTGGATGCTTTCGACAGCCAGTTTCGCCTGCGTTGCCGGATCGGTGACCAGGGCGCGGATGCCGGCCTCGCTGCCGGTCCCGGACGTGGTCGGCACCTGCGCCAGTCCGGCCCGGCGGCGCTGAGCCACTTTGCCCGCCCCGACGACATCGCGCAACGTTTGACCGGAGCCGGAAAGGACCGAGGCAAGCTTGGCCAGATCCATGGCACTGCCGCCGCCAAAACCGACGATCAGATCGGCCTGCGCCTTATCGGCGGCAGCCAGCACCAGGTCGAGATTGTCCGTATCCGGCTCCGGCTTCACCTCCGAAAAAACAGTGACGTCTCCCGGCAATTCCAGAATGCCGACGCGCGATGCGTTGAACGCATCCGAGACGACGAGAACGCGCGCAAAACCCTGGTCTTTTGCCCATTTTCCCAGTTTTCCAGCCACGCCGACGCCGAACTCGATGATATCCGGGCGGACGATCGTGATGGGCGCGTTCAAACTGGTCATGGACATGTCCTCGTTGTTTTCGCCGCATCATCCATCGAGGATCGCGACAAACATGTAAATTTGTTATATAAAACTGTCTTTCTTGGCAATAGCCAAGGTGCACGCAAGCGCTGTTTTATCCTTTTCAGGCCCATTTGGCGAAGTCAGAACATGCCAATTTTCCAGTAAGCAATTGTTTTAAATGGTATTTCTAAGAAAACTGCGAAGTGCATCTCTCCTTCACCGAAATTGGGAGACAAGCAACAGGCGCACCGAAATGGAGTGAATACCTTGTAAACAGACGCATGAAACCCGCGCCATTTGGCGTGAGTTCCGGACCCACAACCATATTTGTCAAATCCCGCTCGGGCAGCGCTCGATTTTTCGCAGCTGCAACACATGTATTTTCCACTCAAACGGTGGAAAAGCGTGGATTTGCGCGCAGCAACAAGACCTTAAAAGCCGTATCCGGGCTCCAGCCGCACATATTTGATCGCCCGGCGATAATAGGTGTAGGCGACATGCAGCGCCCCGTCCGGCCCCTCGACAATCGACGGGTAGGAATATTCGCGGTTGAGTGCATCCTTGGAATTGTTGGTGAGGCAATAGCCATCGCCGGTTTCCAGATGAACGGGATCGCCAAAGGTCTCTCCGCCATCACCGGAAGAGACAAGACTCATCGGCGCGCGGGAAACACCCCAGATCGCTTTCGGCCTGCCATCGGCAGCAGACGCCGCCTCCGCCGGCTCGATCTCATCGTAGAGAGAATGGCGCCGGTCGCTGGATGTCAAAGCACTGGAATGATTGTAGATAATCGCGACCCGGCCATCCTTGAGCGCGACCGCCTGGATCGATGAATTGTTGTTGGGCAGCCCGGTTGGCGCCGGCGCACTCCAAGTCATACCGTCATCATCGGAATGGCTGCGCAGGATCTGCGTAGCAAAGCGATTGCGGAAGAAGGCCACCAATCGCCCGTCGCCACGCGGGACGATGTTCATATGGACGGCACCGACGCTGCCGGGCAGATCGATCATATCCCAGCTGGATCCGGCATTGCGCGAGATCAGAACGGCGGCCGTATCGGCGTCGCCCGTCCAGCGCTGGCCGGGCGCGCCAATGCAGCGGAACACCGGCAGAAGCCAGTCACCCTTGGAGTTGACGACGATCGGCTGACGCACGAACGTTCCCGGACGGTCGCAGAGGATTTCGACGGGACCGAAAGTGCGCCCGCCATCAGCGGAAATCCGCCGCTTGACGACGGCGCCGTCCTGGTTTCCCGAGGTTTGCGACGTGAAGATCAGCCAGACATCGCCATCCGGCGCCGTGAAGATCAGCGGGTTCTGTTCGGACTTCTGCGGATCGTCCGACATTTTTTCCGCATCCGACCATTGGCTGGAACCGGCCGGCAGTCGCGACATGTAGATGGAGATATCCCCCATGCCTTCCATCGTGCCGCCAAACCAGACGCAGGTCAGCGTGCCGTCCGGAAGGAAGGCCAGATTGGCCGCGTGGTTCTGCACACAAGGCGATGGCAGGAAGGCGTCGAAACGATATTTTTCTGCCACGTGCGGCAGGATAGCGCCGTTCATAAGCGGCGGAATTTGCTCAGGTTTCAGGCCGGAACCGGATGTCATGGCACTATCCCCTTACGGCAGCTGCGCAAACTTGACGGCGAGATCCGCCTGGTCGGCAGCGCTCAGCGCCATCAGCGGCGGTCGCGGGCGCGCCCAGGCGGAATTGCCGTTCTTGAGGCCGACCATCGCCTTGATCGTCGGAATCTGGACGTAGGAATTGGACAACGAGCGATAGGCGTTGATACGCGCCTGCGCTGCCTCGACCTCGGCCGCGCGGGCCGGATCATTGGCATGGTCGTAGACCGTGCGCAGCGAGTTTGCGACCAGATTGGATGTCGCGGTAATGCAGCCCGCCCCGCCAGCCCTGATCAGCGGTAAGAGTAGAGGATCAGCCCCAGCAAGCACGGAAAAACCCGGAAACGCGGCAAGAAGCGCTTCCATATTGGCGAAATCGCCAGCCGAATCCTTGATACCGACCACTGTATCCGGAAACGCCTCGATCAACCGGCGGATCAGCGGCAGGGTCAGCGGAATGCCGGACACCTGGGGAATGTGATAGAGCACGACTTGCAGCCGGTCGTCGGCGATCGTTTCGATGATCCGCGCATAGGCGGCGAACAGGCCATCATCCGATACGCCCTTGTAATAGAAGGGTGGCAGCATCACGACGCTGCTAACACCAACAGACAGGGCATGGCGCGTCAGCTCGATCGTCTCCGGAATGGCGGCAACGCCGGTCCCGGGCATCAGCTGATCGCCGGATATATCCGCCTTCAGCGCCGCCTCGAGAATAGTGCGGCGTTCGGCAGACGAAAACGAATTGGCCTCGCCCGTCGTGCCAAGCAATGCCACGCCGTGACAGCCTTCGCTGAGAAGGCGCTGGCAATGGGCGGTGAACAGGCCAAGATCGGGCGTATCGTCGGCATTGAGCGGCGTCGTGGCAGCGCTATAGACGCCGGTGATCCTGTGAATCGTCATTTTTGCAAACTCCTCCGCGAGCATCCGGCCATCTGGGTGCCGTCATTCTCCTGCTTTTTCCGCAATCATGACAAGTTGTCAAGAAAAAATCAGCATAAGAAAATTCATCAAAAATCCATCATATTGATAAATATACATTTTTACTTAAGACAAAGGCGAGCAACGAATAAACAAAGAAATAATGTTGACATATTTACAATAACGATCCAGTGTCCGGCTTCATCATGGCGCGGCAAGCTGTCCGGAACCGGCAGAAGGAGGGCGCGATGACAGCATCTATTGGAGGATCAGATGTCTAATCAGAACACCATACCCGCCTCGTCGCAGCCGCAGATGACGCGCCGCAACGCCCTGAAACTCGGCCTTGGCACCAGCGTGGCGCTTGGCCTGTTCGGCCTGAACGCCCGCATCGTCATGGCCCAGGAAGGTCAGGTGCTCAAAGTCGCGAACCCTGCCTTCAACCAGGACTGGTCGCCGTTGCGCGGCGGCGGCGTACCATATCGCTGGAATTCCGCCTGGTGGGCATCGCCGATGTATTTCGACAGCAAGGGCGAATTGCACCCTTACGTCTTTACAAGCTGGGAACCCGCCGCCGACAACAAGACCTGGACCTTCAAGATCGACCCGAAGGCCGTATTCTCCGATGGCAGCAAGATCACTGCCGAGGACGTCAAGGGTTCCTGGAACGTCTCGGCCATGCCGAACACCAAGAACCAGCGCGCCGACCAGGTGCTGAGCAAGGTCGCAGGCTATGCCGATGTCGGCGCCGGCAAGGCCAAGGAAATTTCCGGTATCGCCACGCCGGACGAAGGCACGGTCGTCGTCACCCTGTCGGAAGCCGATCCGATCTTCTTCATGCGGCTGGGCAACCATATCGCGCCGATCACCAAGGCTTCGCAGTCGCGCGGCGAAGACGGCGAGGAAATCGCCGACTGGTACATGCCGACCAGCGATGCCGTCTATTCCGGCCCGTTCAAGCTGACCAGCATCGATCTCGATGCCGGCAAGCTTGTGTTCGAGCCCAATGAAAACTTCTTCGGCCCGAAGCCGAAACTGGCGCGCATCGAAATCGACTCGATCGAAGACAACGTCACCGCGACATCGCTGTTGAAGTCCGGCGAATACAATGCCCATACGGAGCTTGTGACCTCGACCATCGTGCAGGACCTTGGCGCCAGCTTCGCCGAGGGCCCGCTGATCCCGACCAGCCAGCATTTCTGGTTCAATTCGGCGCGTGCACCGATGGACGATCCGAAGGTTCGCCAGGCGTTGATCATGGCTGTCGATCGCGACGGCCTGATGAAGGCGTCGTTCCCGGATGGTCCGCACAAGAAGACCGACCAGGTCATCAACTCCGTACCGGGCGCCGATAATTCCGGCTTCGAGCCCTACCCTTACGATCCGGAAGGCGCCAAGAAACTTCTGGCTGAATCGACCTATGGTGGCCCGGAACGCCTGCCAAAACTGCTGTTCGTCGGCATTTCCGGCCCGGCGATCGAGGCTGCCGCCCAGTTCATCGCCGAACAGTGGCGCCAGAACCTCGGCATTACCGCCGTCGACATGAAGCCGCAGCAGGATGCCTATGCAGGCCCCGACCAGAACGCGGTGCAGATCTTCCGCGATGACGTCGGCACCCGTGTTCCCGATGCCGTGTCCTATCTCGCCGGTTCCATCGCCTCGACCTCGTCGAATGCGCAGAACAAGCTGGGCGGTTACAAGAACGACAAGGTCGACAGCCTGCTCGCAGAAGCCGCCACCAAGTCGGTGGACGATCCGCAGCGTGTGGCACTGGCGCTCGAAGCGCAGAAGGCCTTCCGCGAGGACTGGAGCTTCATCCCCTGGTATGCGCAGGCGATGTCGCGCTGGGCCACCGACAAGGTGTCCGGGATGGACAAGAATCTCGACTGGCAGGTCGTGGCCCCCTGGGACATCTCGGTCGCTTGAGGCAATTGCCATACTCGATATCTGCTGTGCGGAGGCGGAAGCCGCTTCCGCACAGATTGCCATTGCTGGAATATGATTGCGGACCTTTGCCGCAGGGCAAGGCTTCACGCATCATCTTCTGAAACCAAGGGTGGGAGACTGCCATGCTGCGTTACATCGCGACCCGTTTCGTCGTCTGGGTCCCCTCCGTCCTTCTCGTCATGCTGGGCGTCTATGCGCTGGCCTATTTCGGCGCCGGCGACCCGATCAAGCTGATCTTCCTGCGCGCGCCCGGCGACGTCGCCTATAATCCCGAGCGCATCGAGGCGATCCGCGAAAGTGCAGGGCTCAACCGGCCGTTTCTTGTTCAGTTCGGCAGCTATATCTGGAACCTGCTGCATGGCAATTTCGGCAACTCCTTGAGCTCCGGACGGTCCGTCTGGGCAATGATCTCGGCTGCCGCCCCGGTTTCCTTCAAGCTGGCGCTCTGTTCCGTCATCCTGACCGCGGTCGTTGCCATTCCGCTCGGGCTGATCGCCGCACTCAACCAGAATACCCGCACCGACTATGCCATTCTTGGCTCGGCGCTGTTTCTCTGGGCGATCCCCGCTTATGTCGCCGGGCCGATGCTGATGGTGATGCTGATCATGATCCTGCCCGGTTCCGCCGTGCCCTATGGCTGGGGTGGTATCTTCGACGTGCGCATCATACTGCCGCTGCTCGTTCTCTCCTTTCAGCCGATCGCGCTGATCGTCCGCCAGACACGCGCTGCCGTGATCGAAGTTCTTTCCGAGGATTTCGTCCGCACCGCCCGTGCCAAGGGCGTTCCGGAAGTGATCGTCGCGCTGCGCCATATCCTGCGCCCGGTACTGACCCCCGTTGTCACCCAGCTTGGCCTGATCATGATCACCATCGTCAACGGCGCGATCTTCGTCGAGCTGGTTTTCGGCCTGCCGGGTCTTGGCCGCCTCACCGTTCAGGCGCTGACCAATACCGATTACCCGGTCATTCTCGCCATCACGCTGATCGGCTCGTTCCTGGTGATGATCTCCAACCTTTTGGTCGATGTGCTCTATCCGCTGCTCGATCCCCGCGCCAACGACACAAGAAGGAGCCGCTGACCATGTCCGTCGTTCCCATGACAACCACCCCCATCGAGATCGAACCGCCCGTCAGCCTCTGGCGTGACGCCTGGCACCGGCTGCGCCGCAACAGGCTCGCCGTCTTCGGTCTCGTCATCGTCGTCATCCTTGCCTTTGCGGCAGTGTTCGGTCCGTATCTGACGCCTTACGACTTTCTCAGCCAGGATCTGAATTCGCGCAACATGGCCCCGTCTTTGTCGCATCTGTTCGGCACGGACGATCTCGGCCGCGATGTCTTCAGCCGCGTCGTCTACGGCACGCGCACCGCCTTTCTGGTGGCGATCGTTGTCACCTTCAGTGCCGTTCTGATCGGCGTGACGCTCGGCGCGCTCGCCGGTTTCTTCGGCGGCTGGCTGGACCGGATCGTCATGTGGCTGACCGACATGACCATGTCGATCCCCAACCTTCTGCTCGTCGTCGTCATCAATGCCTCGCTGAAATCGCCGATCACCGGCTGGATGGAAGCCCGCTATCTGGCGACGCTCAACCCGGTCTACCGCGAAACCATCTGGGTCGATTTCCTGCTGGTCTTCGGCTCGATGGCGCTGATCTCCTGGCCGCCCTATGCCCGCCTTGTGCGCGCCCAGGTCCTGTCGATCCGGTCGCGCCCCTACATCACCGCCGCTCAGGCGCTGGGGCTGACCAACCGCATCATCCTGATGCGCTATGTCGTGCCGAATGCCCTTGGCCCACTGATCGTGGCAGTCAGCGCCGGCCTCGGCACCGCCATGGTTCTGGAAAGCGCCTTTTCGTTCCTCGGCGTCGGCGTCAACCCGCCGACCCCAAGCTGGGGCAACATGATCTCGGACGGCCTGCGCGTCTGGCAGCATTATCCGCATCTGCTGGCCGCCCCTGCCGCCGTTCTCGGTCTTGCCTCCGTCGCCTTCTCCTTCCTCGGCGACGGCCTCAACGATGCCCTCAATCCGCGCGGAGCGAAGTGATGATGATGGCCAACGATATCCGCCCAGAACCATCGGCCAAGACCAGCAAGCGCCTGCTCGACGTCAAGGGGCTGACCATCGAGATCGAGACCCGCAACGGTCCGGCAACCATCGTCGATGGCATCGATCTGCATGTCGACAAGGGCGAGACGCTGGGCATCGTCGGCGAATCCGGTTGCGGCAAGAGCCTGACGATGCTGAGCATGATGCGGCTTTTGCCCAACAAGATTCGGGTCACCAAGGGGCAAGCCAATTTTGCCGGCCGCGACCTGCAGACAATGTCGAATTCCGAACTGCGCAAGGTGCGCGGCGGCGAGGTCGGCTTCATCTTCCAGGACCCGATGACCTCGCTCAATCCAGTGATGCGCATTGGCCAGCAGCTGGCCGAACCGCTCATTTATCATCGCGGCATGTCGAAGGCAGAGGCGCGCAAGCGGGCTGGCGAACTCTTGAAGCTGGTCGGCATTCCCGGCGCAGAGGATCGTCTCGACGCCTATCCACATGAACTCTCCGGCGGCATGCGCCAGCGCGTGATGATCGCCATCGGCCTTGCCTGCAATCCGCAGCTTTTGATCGCCGACGAGCCGACCACGGCGCTCGATGTGACGATCCAGGCGCAAATCGTCGATCTGGTGAAAGATCTGCGCGACAAGCTCGGCATGTCCGTCGTCTGGATCACCCATGACCTGGCGCTGATCGCCGGTCTCGTCGACCGTATCAACGTGCTCTATGCCGGCACCGTGGTCGAGGATGCGCCGGTCGATGCGCTGTTTGCCAATCCGAGCCATCCCTATACGCAAGGATTGCTCGCCTCGATCCCGAAACTGTCCGACGAACGTTCGACGCGCCTCAGCTCGATCGGCGGCACCCCACCCGAACCCGGCCGCCGTCCGAAGGGCTGTCCATTTGCGCCGCGCTGTCCGCTCGCGGAAGCAATCTGTCGTGAGCGTGTCCCGGCACTGGAAGGCCTCAGCCACGGCGGTGCCCACCGCGTTGCCTGCTTCGTCGCCCAAAGAAAACTGGAGGCCGCATGATGGCTGCCCAACCCTTGATGCGTATCGAACATCTGGTAAAGCATTTTCACGTCCGGCTCGGTGCCTTTGGCGAGCGCGCCGCAACCGTGCATGCGCTGGACGATGTCAATTTCGATATATTCGAAGGCGAGACGCTCAGCCTCGTTGGCGAATCCGGCTGCGGCAAGTCCACCACCGGCTTCACCCTGCTCAACCTGCACCGGGCGACCGAAGGCAAGGTGATCTATCAGGGCAAGAATATCGTCGAGCTCGATGAAAAGGCGATGCGGCCCTACCGCCGCCAGTTGCAGATCGTCTTTCAGGATCCCTATTCGACGCTCAACCCGCGCATGACGATAGGCGAAGCCGTCGGGGAGCCGATCCTGTTTCACAAGCTTGCCACCAAGGCCGAGCTGAAAGACCGGATCGCCACGCTGCTGGCCGATGTCGGCCTGCCGCCGCGCTTTGCCTCGCGCTATCCGCATGAACTGTCCGGCGGCCAGCGCCAGCGCGTGGCGATTGCCCGAGCGCTCGCCTGCCAGCCGAAATTCATCGTCTGCGACGAGGCGATCTCGGCGCTCGACGTTTCCGTGCAGGCGCAGATCATCAACCTGTTGCTCGACCTGCAGCAGAAATACGGACTGACCTATCTGTTCATCGCCCATGATCTCGCTGTCGTCCGCCATATCAGCGACCGCGTCGGCGTCATGTATCTCGGCCGCCTCGCCGAGCTTGCGACCCGCGAAGAACTGTTCGAGCATCCGCTGCATCCCTACACCAAGGCGCTGCTCTCGGCAGTGCCGGAGGCAGACCCTGCCCATGAGCGCAGCCGCAAGCGGCAGATCCTGCAGGGCGATGTGCCAAGCCCGCTGTCGCCGCCCGCCGGTTGCCGGTTCCACACGCGTTGCCCGATCGCCATGGAGGTCTGCGGCAAGGTCGTGCCGGAATGGCGTGAAGTCCGGCCGGGCCATATGGTCGCCTGTCATGCCGTCACCGAGGGCTTGCCCGGATGACACTGCAAGTCGCCATCATTGCCGACGACCTGACGGGCGCGCTCGATACCGGCACGCCCTTTGTCGACGCCGGCCTGAAGGTGGCGGTGGCAATCGAGGTGGATGCGATTGCTCAAGCGTTGGCGCGCAAGCCGGACGTCATCGTGATCAATACGGCATCGCGGGCGCTTTCCGCCGGTGCAGCCTCGCAGGAGATGCAGGCGGCTCTTACCGCGTTGGGTTCGACTAAGCCGCTTATTCTCTTCAAAAAAATCGATTCGCGGCTCAAGGGCAATGTCACTGCGGAGAGTATAGCGCTTGCCGGGATGACCGGCCGCAACCGGATCGTCGTGGCGCCGGCCATTCCGGATCAGCAGCGTTTCACCATCGATGGCGCTGTCACCGGCCGGGGGGTCGAGACACCGCTGCCAATCCGCACCCTTTTTCCCGCCGACCCGTTGGCGATCGATGTTTACGACGCCAGCACCGATGCCGATCTGGACGATCTGGTTGGGAGGACCGACTGGTCCACCACGGTCGCCGTTGGCGCGCGTGGTCTGGGCAGCGCCTTTGCCCGTTTCCTGGCGAGGCCGACTGCCCTTCGCCCGCCATTCCCGCAATCGACCGACACCTTGTTTGCCTTCGGATCGCGCGATCCCATTACATCAGCCCAGATCGAACATCTCGCTAAACACAGACAGCTTGTGGCGATCGCGGATGCTCTCGCCGGCGAATTGTCGGCAGTGGACGTCCACGGACTTCCAGCCGTAGCCCGATGCTCCGGCGAGCAGACATCCAACCCCGAACACGTCGTTGCCCGCTTTGCCGACGGCATCCGGCAGGTGGTCGAGCAAACCCGGCCCGACATGCTGATGATGGGCGGCGGCGATACCGCACTTGCGATTCTGAAAGCGCTTGGCGCCAGCGTGCTGTCTCCCAATGGCGAGATCGAAGCGGGCATTCCGTGGTTTCAAATCGAAAGCCCGGACGGGCGGACAATCTGCTGTGCGGTCAAATCCGGGGGCTTCGGTACTATCGATTCTTTGCTAAAACTCGTTCCCGAGAATCTGTTAAGTCAAAAACCGTCCCACAGGACAAGGATCGAAAAACAGGCGTGGTGAAAAAAATGGCGCAGGATGCCCCCGCAATCGAAGAACCCGGCCCAAACGCCAAACCGGAGCGCGTCAAATCCGTGCGGCTGGTCGATCGTGTCTTCGATCAACTGCGCGAGCGCATCCGCTCCGGCAATTATCCGCCGGACTCCCGATTGCCGGGCGAACACGAGCTGGCATCGATCATGGGGGTTTCCCGCCCGATCGTGCGTGATGCGCTCGGCCGGCTGCGTGAAGAGGGCATGGTCTATTCGCGCCAGGGGGCTGGCACCTTCGTCAGCGCCCAGGCATCGCCCGCCACCCACCTTGCTTATTCTCCGGTCAAGACCATTGCCGACATTCAGCGCTGCTATGAGTTCCGCCTGACGATCGAGCCGGTCGCTGCCTTCTTTGCCGCCCAGCGGCGCGACGAAGCCGCCATCCAGAAGATTGCCTCCGCCCTTGCCGACCTGCGCGAAGCAACCAGCCATCAGTTGCATCGCACCGATGCCGACTTCGTTTTCCATCGCAGCGTCACCGAGGCGGCCAACAATCATTACTACACTGCCTCCATCGAAGCGCTGAAGCCACACATCGCCGTTGGCATGCATTTGCACGGCCTGTCATTGATGGGACCGCGGCTTGGTCTGGAAAAGGTGTTCGAAGAACACAACGCCATCTATCAGGCTATCGCCGACGGCCGCGCCGAAGACGCCCAGAAAGCCATGCGCCTCCACCTCGAAGGCTCCCGCAACCGCCTGTTCGAAGACCGCGTTCTGGACCTGTCTTTTTGAGCGGGGCTCGCCACAAGCCGCGCTGCCCCCATGGCTGCATCATCTTAGGCTGTCTCTGCCCCTGATTGATCTGGACTTCGGCAACACAGTTCCTGTAGATGGCCGTCTTGATCCCTTCATGCATCGGGAAAACAGCCAGCGAGAAGGCGGTGCCAGAGTGGAGCTTCCTCCAATTCCGGGAAAACCATGGTTTCCTCCCGCCCAGATGCCGCTCGGCGCGACGTTTTTCGTTCGCCAGGCATTTCCCTGGTTGCACCATTATTTCGATCTGGCTGAAATGGGCACAACGCTCTCGCCGGGAATCAAGGGCATAGTATCCTGGGGCGGACGCCTGCCTGCCAAGACGGCAATAGGGATTGCCCGTTTACGCGGCCTGCCGCACTGGAACCTGGAAGACGGCTTTTTGCGCTCCGTTGGACTGGGCAAAAGCGGATCCATCCCCTTGTCGATCATTGCCGACGATCTTGGCTTGCCGGTCGATGCCGGCATTGCCTCCCGTCTGGAACTCCTGATCGGCGACCCCACCCGTCCGCGTGATGCGGCCTGCGGCAAGACAATCCGTAAGCGTTTGGTCGAGCATAAACTCACGAAATACAATCACTTGCCGCACAAGGCCCCGAACATAGCCGCCAGCACGCGCCGTCGGCTTCTGCTTGTCGATCAGGTGGTCGGCGATGTCTCGGTTGGACGGGCGCTTGGGAATGCTGCGTCGTTCGAGCAGATGTTGCGCGATGCGGTTGCAAGCGGCGGTCAATGCCTGGTGCGGACCCACCCCGACGTCATGGCCGGCTATCGCAAGGGCTACCTCACGGAACTCGCCGCCAGAACGCCGGGCGTCGTCTTCGTCGGCGACCAGGTCTCGGTCGCCTCGATCCTTGACGTGGTGGACGAGGTCTGGACGGTTTCCAGCCAGTTCGGCCTGGACGCATTGCTGCGCGGTCTGCCAGTGCGCTGCTATGCGGCACCGTTTTATGCCGGGTGGGGGCTGACGCAGGACACTGTAAGCCAAGCAGCAAAGGCGGCTACTTCCCAAAGGCGTACCGCGCGGCCGACGATCGACGAGCTTGTTGAAGTGGTCTTCTCGGTCTATCCCTCCTACAGGAATCCGGCGACCTGGCAACCGATCCACGTGCTGCAGGCGATCGATCTGCTTGTCGAGGAAATGACATCCCGGAAATAGACGAGCCGCTTGGACAACGCTGTCGCTTACGATGGATTGAGCCCGAGCCCCGCTTGGGCTTGCAGTGACATACGCGCCACGATATCGCGTGTTGCCTGCGCTGCCGCCCGTCTCTTTGCTGGTTCATCGATCAGGGTGATAAGTGTATTCCGCCACACCGTTGCATCGAGCGGAAGCCTGATTTCGCCGCTATCGTCTGCGGATCCGTAGGCTTCGGATATCGAAAATATCCCCGCTGCGCCCGCCCGCGCCACATCTATTCTTTTGGTTGCAGAACGGCAGTCATTAACGCGTGAGGAGCCGAGTGGCACCAGCATGATGTCAATCCGCCGCGTCAATGCTTCGGCAAGGTAGTCAGACCAGGAGACCTGCTGGCGGAATACGACACGGTCCATTCCCTGCCAGAGATATGCGGAAGCCTTACCGGCGAAGACCTCGAAGCGAGCGTGCGGCCGGGCCGCTAGTACGTCCTTGATAATCGGTTGGAGGAAACGGTGTTCATCCACGTGAATGGCCGTGGCGTGATAGGCGATCAGCAACTGATCCTCGTGGCCGGAGGCGTTCGGGTGAGGACCATTCCACAGGCTTGCGGGGGGAGCAGGCGGCAGAACGCGCGCATTCGCGCTCTTCAAGCGGTCAGCGAGCTTCGGCGTCGAGGCCCATACGATATCGAGATGCCGGTTGAGACGCCGCAACGGCATAAGTCCCAGCAACAGAAGCGACAATCGATAACCGATAGCTGCTTCCCGGCCGGTTACGATACCGGGGATATCGTCATCCAGAAACAAACCGACTCCGGCAAGCTTTGAACGCTCCTGCTCGATCCATTTCAACGCAGTGGCTGAAGCATACCGGCAGAGAATGACGAAGGCTCCCTCTGCATCAAGACTGCTGAAATCATTGCTCTTGATATCCACCATTTGGTGTGGAGGCATGCCGGGGGCTGCAAGGCGAGCGGCAAAATAGTAGTCGGATGTCGGGTTGGGATGACGTCCGATAAGGATGATGCGACGAACAGCCGTGCGGGGGCCGCCGGTCGCACCTGCGCGAAGCTGCGGCGTCGGCAAGGCCTGCGCGAATATCCGTCTCAACCAGCCGTCACGCATTCTTGCAGGCCCTTGCTTTCGCTCATTGCCGCACGGCTGATATCGGCCGTACGCTCGCATGGTCCTTGCAATAGGATGCACCCGTACCTGTGTCAAAGCTGACGACGTCCGAACTGAGCGGCTGTGGCCAAAACATTCCCCCTCACAGTTGCAGGAAGCTCAACCTCCGGGCTACAGCAATGTTGCCGGATGGGGACCTGACGAATATTACTGTCCATCATATCGAATCAGTGTCCGTTATTGACGGACGCAAGTGGAGGATTACCGATGCGCGTATTGGTGACTGGTGGTGCCGGCTTCATCGGGTCTGCTGTGGTGCGTTACCTCATTCTCGAAAAGGGATATGAGGTCCTCAACGTCGACAAGCTGACCTACGCAGGAACGCTGACATCGCTGCAGGCCGTGGAAGGAAATCCGCTTTACCGGTTCCTGAAGGCCGACATTTGCGATGGGCAGGCAATTTCGCAGGCGCTTGCCAGCTTTAAGCCGGACCGCATCATGCATCTCGCCGCGGAAAGTCACGTGGACCGCTCGATTACCGGTGCCCGTGATTTCGTCGAGACCAACGTGCTGGGTACATTCACCATGCTGGAATGCGCCCGTGCCTATTGGCAGTCGCTTGCGGCGGCCGAGAAGGAGGCCTTTCGCTTTCTGCACGTCTCGACGGACGAGGTTTACGGTTCGCTCGGAGATGACGGACTTTTCGAAGAAACCACGCCTTACGACCCGAGCTCGCCTTATTCCGCCTCCAAGGCTGCGTCCGATCATCTGGCCAAGGCCTGGACACGCACCTATGGCATGCCGATCGTGGTCTCGAACTGCTCGAACAATTACGGGCCGTTCCACTTTCCCGAAAAACTCATTCCGCTGGTCATCATCAGCGCACTCGAAGGCAAACCGCTGCCGGTTTACGGCACTGGCGCCAATGTCCGCGATTGGCTGTTCGTCGAAGACCATGCGCGCGCGCTGGATATCGTTACCGAGCGCGGCCGGATCGGCGAGACTTACAATGTCGGCGGACGCAACGAGCGCCGCAATATCGACGTGGTCAATCGCATTTGCGCGCTGATGAACGAACTGCATCCTTCAGGCCGTCCGCATGAGAGCCTGATTACCTATGTGCAGGACCGTCCGGGACATGATGCGCGCTATGCCATCGATGCGACGAAACTTGAAACCGAACTCGGCTGGAAAGCGCAGGAAAATTTCGATACGGGCATCGAAAAGACGGTGAAATGGTATCTCGAAAACGAATGGTGGTGGGCCCCCTTGCGCAAGGGCTACGATGGCAGCCGCCTCGGGCTGCTAAAGTCCAGTAAATCAGGATAGACCGCGCTCCGACTTGTAGTCATTGTTTTCTTCGATGGGTCGGCGAATGGTGTTCGCCGCCCCTGATATCTGCGTCAGCCCGCTGCGTTGTTCGGGAACGATGACTGCAGGCTTGGTAGTCTCGCAGAGAGATTGGATGGCACAGCACTGAGCGTCCAATCAGCTGCGGTCAGCGACAGATTGGGATTGTAGAACGGGTCGTTGCGCAGGGCATCGCCCCACCGTTCGTGCATGTACCGCTCCTCGTTTGCGAAACGGGCGAGTTTTTCCGGCGTGTTATCGCCACCGCGCGACACGGATTCGCGATGGATCAGCCGGGCATGCGGGGTCCACAGGATGGCTTTGCCGATTTCCCGCAGTCTCAGACAGTAATCAACATCGTTGAAAGCGACGGCGAGTTGCTCTTCGTTCATCCCCCCCACCCGCTGCCATAGGCTTTGGCGTGTGAGCAGGCAGGCGCCCGTGACCGCGCTCATTTCCTGCCGCTGGGCCATCAGGCCGCAATCTTCTCCAGCGCGGGGATGACGGAAATGAAAACTGTGGCGCGCGACCGACCCGGAGCCGAGCGTGACGCCCGCGTGCTGGGCATAGCCGTCCGGGAAAAGCAGAAAGGCTCCCGCCGCTCCCGCGCGCGGATCGTTGAGTTCCGCCACCATCTGATCCAGCCATCCCGGCTCGATCGGGTTGACATCATTGTTCAACAGCAGGGTCAACTCATAACGGGCCTGAGCGACACCCAGATTGCAGGCCTTGGAGAAGTTGAAGGGACCGGGCATGGGAATTCGCCGCAAGCGGCGATCGGCGGCGTATCGCTCAAAAAGAGCCTCGGTTTCGGGTTCCCGGCTCTCATTGTCAATCACGATTACGTCGAGATCGTCGGCGCGCGTTTCGTTGAAAAGCCCATGGAGGCAGACCGAAAGCAGGTCAGCGCGGTCACGAGTCGGAATAATGACGCTGACCTTGGTCTCCAGCCGAGGAGTTTTCGGCCGGGAAGGTTGGGCGGGCAGCCTTGCAACGGAGCGGTGCAGGAGCACGCGCGGCACATGCGCGATTTGGCCATGCCGCGAAGCTTCAATCAAGAGCAGGCCCGATGCGGTTCCAGCAAGATCGGTGAGATCTTTCAAAGCGTCCAATCGAATGAGCGCCCCGTCCGGCGCCAGCCAACCGGTTTCTGCAAGTGGTGGGTTCCATGCCGGCTTGAAGAAAGGCTGGAAATGCCAGCCGCGTGTATCAATTCGGTCTTCGTCGCAATAAGCGGCTGCAAGCATCGGATCGGCGATGAGAGGCTGCATCAGATGCGCGATCGCAGCTTTATCAAGCAGCATCCCGGCCGGGAGCCGCATCCAGTAGGCGGCCTCCTTCGTTTTCACGCCGGACGCATACGCTTCTTCGGCCGGAACCTCCTGAACATGTGGATAGGTTTGCTGCGTGACAGACCGGCGCGTTGAAGCGACTTGCGAAGGATCGGCCCCGACAATCGTGACCAAGACGCGCGGCCCCACGTCGCGCGCCGGGGGAAACGCTGGACCGGATGGCGCCGTCTCTGACATAGCCTTGATCCACGCCGGATAGGATGGCGCGTTGAGGGCATCGTAAAAACGGGCGAAGCGGTATTCGAAGCCCTTGACATTTCCGACGAGAAGCAGCCGTAGCGCACGAAACGCAGCAAGCGGTGCGTTGATTGCAATAATTGCTGCCAGCCTGGCGTAGGATATCCGGCGGACGCGAATAACCGGCAGCGCTCCCGTTGTCAGGGCAGGCCGATTTGGCTGAACCGAAAGTTTGTGTAAGCTGACCGGCATCCACCCATAAAAGCGCCCTCGTCCCCTGTCATCCAGGAGCATGGGACGCGTAAGAAGGGCCGGAAACCGATCTCGTCTATGCAGGCAAACAGTAGCGGTGAGCCCCAGAACTCTACCCGGGTCGGCTACATCCATTATGATCGGGTAGCCAGCAACATGGCCAGCATCATCGCCATCAAGAACAACAAAATGGCCGTTCGCTTCCTGTGTCATGCCGCCATATTCCAACCTTCCGTTGCCGGTCATTTCAATATATACGCTTCCCGGTACGAGGCTGCCGGTCACGATGAAGTGCGGGCTCGGGTAGGTGCATGTCTGGCACAGGCAGATGCGCGCCGCAATCAAGCATCGACGGGTTCGCAACCTAATCCAGCGAAAGCATTTTAAACAGGGTTTGCATATGTCATCGAAAGTTACGCTGATCAATCCGAAGCGATTCGGCGATGATCGTGGATGGTTTACCGAGGTTTACAGCACGAAGAAATTTTCGGATATCGGCATTGCTGATGAATTCGTACAGGACAATCACTCGCTTTCCGTTCCCGTGGGGACCTTGAGAGGGTTACACTTCCAGACACCTCCCTATGGTCAGGCAAAGCTTGTCCGCTGTATCCGCGGAAAGATATTCGATGTAGCCGTTGATCTACGACGCGGATCGCCAAGCTATGGGAAATGGGTCGGAGCCGAACTGTCGGCGGAAAACGGCCGGCAACTCTATATTCCGGTTGGTTTTGCGCACGGGTTTCTGACGCTGGAGCCATCGACGGAAGTGACCTACAAGGTGACGGATTTCTACGCGCCGGCCAACGACGGCGGGATTGCTTGGAACGACCAGCAGGTCAATATCGATTGGCCTCTTGCGGATGGCGTCGAGCCGCTCCTCAGCCCCAAGGACGAAAACCAGCCTCTGCTCTCCGCGTTCGACAGTCCGTTCGCCTATGATGGCGAGCCGCTCCAGCTGCACGAAATATGAGAGAGGGAGCTCGCAGTATGCGGATTCTGGTGACGGGCGGGACTGGACAGGTCGGAAGGGCGCTTTCTTTGTTCCCCTGGCCCGCCGGCGTTGAGATTGTGTGCCCCTCGCGGCACATGCTGGATCTTACCGATCCGGCTGCGGTCGAGGCTTTCATTGTTGATGGCGGGTTTGATGCTGTCATCAATCCTGCAGCCTATACCGCTGTCGACAAGGCCGAGAGCGATTGGCTGGCAGCCTGGACGGTCAATGTGCTTGGCCCCGCTGCCATCGCCGCCGCGACCCGGAAGGCAGGCATTCCCATGCTGCATGTTTCCACGGATTATGTGTTCGACGGTTCGAAGGCCGGCGCGTATCACGAGGACGATCCAATCCATCCGGCCGGTGCCTATGGCGCTTCAAAAGCCGCAGGTGAGCTGGCCGTTCGCACTGGAAACCCGCGTCATGTCATCCTGCGGACATCCTGGGTCTTCTCCTCGCACGGCAACAATTTTGTCAAGACGATGTTACGGCTGGCAGCGGACCGGCCGCTGCTACGCGTCGTTGACGACCAGTATGGTTGCCCTACTGCAGCTGGCGATATCGCCGCCACGCTGGCGACGATCGCGCTGCGCATGATCGGGGACCCGAACGCGCCTACAGGGACCTATCATTTTTCAAATGAGGGACCGGTGACATGGTGCGGTTTCGCACGCGAAATCTTCCGTCAGCGCTCATCGGCCGGTCTTACTGCGCCGAATGTCGAAGGCATCACCACAGCGGATTACCCCACCCCGGCCAAGCGCCCTGCCAATTCCGTATTGAGTACTAAGAAACTCGTGGAAGACTACGCCATCCGCCCCCGCCCTTGGACAACCGCACTTGCGGAAACACTGGCCGAGATTGACCAGAGAGAAAACAATTCTGCGGAGACAATTCTATGAAGGGTATTATCCTTGCCGGCGGTTCCGGAACTCGACTTCATCCGGCAACGCTGGCCGTCAACAAGCAGCTGATCCCGATCTACGACAAGCCGATGATATACTACCCGCTGTCGGTTCTGATGCTGGCGAATATCCGCGATATCCTGATCATCTCCTCTCCGGAGTACATTGAAAGCTACCGGCGCCTTTTTGAGGACGGCTCACGCTGGGGGCTGAACATCTCCTACGCCGAACAGCCAAGCCCCGATGGCCTGGCGCAAGCCTTTACAATCGGAGCAGAATTCATCGGCAGTGACCATGTCGCGCTGGTTCTCGGTGATAACATTTTCTTTGGCGCCGGGATCAGCGAGCTTCTGGCCAATGCGCGCGAGCGCAAGACCGGCGCAACGGTGTTTGCCTATGAGGTAACGGACCCGGAGCGCTATGGTGTTGTGGAGCTCGATGCGACTGGCAAAGCGCTGTCGCTTGAGGAAAAACCGGTAAAGCCGAAATCCAGCATGGCCGTCACTGGTCTCTACTTCTATGACAACAAAGTCGTAGAATATGCCCGCAATCTGAAGCCATCCGCACGTGGCGAATATGAAATCACCGATATCAATCGCATCTACATGGAATCGGGAAGTCTCTTCGTCGAACGCATGTCTCGCGGCTACGCCTGGCTCGATACCGGAACACACGACAGCCTGCTTGAGGCAGCGGAGTTCGTTCGCACAATCCAGCACCGCCAGGGCACCAGCGTGGCCTGCATCGAAGAGATCGCTTATCTCAACGACTGGATTTCACGCGACAAGTTGATCGAGTATGGCAAGCTGTATTCTAAAACGGCTTATGGCAAATATCTGCTGAGGCTGGCGGAAGATTGAGTTCACTTAAAGATCGGCTGCCGATCCCGGCGGAATAGAAGCGCTATTATCACTTTTAGAGGTGAGATTCTGCCGGTTTAGTTGGTCCGGGCAATGACAAAGTCTACCAGTGACCTTCGTCATTTGCCTGGTTGGGCGGAGGAAAATCCACCCAGCAGGCAGGCTGCTTTCCTTTTGAAAACGGGCTGGGATGTTTGTCGTCGAGATTTGCGCCACCGTTCGCCGACTTGTTTTTGTCGAGGGTCAGAGCCTTTGGGAGGCGTGTCGGGGCTTCGGCTTAAACCGGCAGACGGTTTCCAAGATTTGCCGTTTGCCGCTCCCGTCGGGGGATACGCGCACCAAACGAGTTGATAAGCCGCTTCACGACTACTGAGCCTAATTACCCAAATCGTTAATATTCGCAGCGAACGATGCACCCTGTGCGACCGGAGCCACGGTCGTGCTCACGAGTGTCGAGAATTTCCTGATTTCGGCGAGGGACGAGTTGGCGATGTAGATCAGGTCGCGGTTCTTGATTCTGAAGTTCTTCAGGATGAAGAATCCGCTCGGGTCCTTCAAATCCACCTGATAGATGACATTGACCGTACCGTCGGCATGCATGGAACGCGCATTCGGCGCGAAAGGGCGAACGAGCTCGACTGGCTCCTGACGATAGACGAAAACGCCCTTGGCGTTTGCTCTCTCGTCATTGAGGCCGCCCACCTTAGCCAACCCCTGATTGAGATACAGCTGCGACTCATCGAACTGCAGGGAGGCATTGGCCATTGACGCACCAAAAACTGTGAAACTCCGCGGCTGCCGGATCAGCGTGACAACGTCGTTGGATTGAACGTAGATGTTCTCACGCGGGTCCGAAATCAGCTGTTCCATCGGGATGGTTTCAGTTTTCATGCCGCGCGTGATCTGCACGGCCAGCTGATGCAATTCCATCCGCGGACCGCCTGCGGTCGCAATGATATCGAGCAGACGCTCGCCACCAGGCGTCAGCGGAATACGGCCGCTTGCCGCAACCTCGCCGGTTACGGTCACCGTGTTCGAGTTGTTCTTGACGACATTGACGAGCACCTGGGGCTCGACGGCCATCCTGCTCAACGCCTTCTCGATCGTTACCTTTACATCTTCCGGGCTTTGGCCAGCAACCTTGATGGTGCCTGCATACGGAACCGAGATCGTTCCCCTCTCCGATACAAGCTGCACAGGAATTTGCGCGCCGCCTTGCTGACTCGTCCCAGCCGAAAACAACCCATTTTCAGAGGCTTCCCATATCGACACGGTCACCGCATCGCCGACGCCGATACGCGAGGAACTCTGCTTGCGCGCACCACCGAATGCCGCCGATAGCGGCCGCTCCTGCACGCGCGCAAGCGAATCTGCGACGGCCTGCGTTACCGGAATCAGGACATATGGGGTTTCAGCGGCCTTAGAGCCCGATTGAATGGTCCCCGCACTTGGCCCAGAACTGGGCAGACCGGTGCAAGAGGATAACACCAAAAGCGATGATGCTGCGCCGGACAGGAGTAAAAATCGGATAGAAGGTCGCATTCAATTCAACTTTCAGCCTTGATCATCAAGGTGTCTCACGGGATTTCGCCAGCATGACTAGCTTAGCAAGGGCTGCCGATCAAGAGCGCATCCCCGTTCCTTTCTGGATCAGAATTATGTCAAAGAGTTTAAGGAATTCACTAATGCTAATCGGCAACACTTCCGCCGATATCCATCACCTGAGACCAGGTCTGCAACGGCCGGCGTTCAGATTTGACAATGATGATAGCCGTGATCGATGGTTGAAAACGTTCGGAATCAATGCCTCATCGCTCTTGAGATTTCCTTTATCCGATAAATGATCTCGGCGTCATCCCGGATGAGCTCTTTGCCCCAAAAGGATCGGCTCCCCTTTTTGATCCGCAAGAATTTTGGCTTTCGACAGCGACAGCTTGGCCATCGCACCGGCCTGCTACGGTACAATTTAGAACTTTCTCCAAAAAAACACTCTTAAATTGACCATGTGGATGATATTTGAAATACTTTGCTACCGTAGCATTCCAAACAGTCGGATTTTCAGGTCCGCATAAAGCGCTATCACGCCTCAATAATAGACGGTCAACACTCGTATCAGCCTTGAATATTCGCAGCTGCCTTCCGCTAATAGTTTGCTCACAATGGTTATCGTGTGTTTCTATAATTGTATTGGAGTGCGGACTACCCTGTGTATGGTCGCATATGGGGGTTGAAAGCCGGTGAACATGGGGTAAAAGGGCCGCAATATAGCTGGCATTGAAGTCATGACGAGACGATCCGACTGATCGGGGAAGAAGTTCCAATTGCTTTTTCGCGTATCACGTGCAATCAGCGAAACAACTCACAGCAGTTTAGAGCGTTCGATAAAATATGACAGTTGAAATCATAGGGCGCGCTTGTCTCGCCCCGGGGGCAAATTCACCACAGGCGTTGTTTCGTGTTTTGCGCCAAGGCAAATGCACCGTCACGCGCATACCGTCGGATCGTTGGGATCTTGCTCGCTTCTGGCATCCCGTCATTGGCAATCCGGGCAAGACCTATTCCTTCGCCGCCGGCGTGCTCGACAGTATCTATGATTTCGATCCGGCTGCCTTCGGCATGTCGCAGCGCGAAGCCATGTATATGGACCCGCAGCAGCGGGTGCTTTTGCAGTTGGCCTGGCGGGCGCTTGAGGATGCCAATATTTCCGTGCCGTCGCTGCATGGTGAAAATGTCGGCGTCTATATCGGTGCATCAAGCCTCGATCATGCCAACCTGACCGTCGAGGATCCAGCTGCCGCCGGCCCGTATTTCATGACCGGAAACACGCTTTCGATCGTTTCCAATCGTATTTCCCACATTTTCGGTCTGAGCGGCCCGAGCATGACGGTCGATACCGCGTGTTCTTCGTCGCTGGTTGCGCTCGATCAGGCGATGCGCGCGTTGAACGCGGGCGAAATCGATACGGCTATCGTTGGCGGCATCAACATCCTTGCCCACCCGCTGCCGTTCGTCGGATTTGCGCAGGCGCGCATGCTGTCGCCGGAAGGGCTTTGCCGCGCCTATGACAATGACGGTGCGGGCTATGTACGCGCCGAGGGCGGCGTCGTGTTCGTTCTGCGCCGTTCCGACAGGGCACGGCAGGAAAAGGACCGCAGCTACGCCAAGATCGTCGCTACAGGCGTCAATTCGGCCGGTCGAACCAACGGCATTTCCCTGCCGTCGCGCGAAGCTCAGGCCAACCTGCTGCGCGCTATCTATGAAGGCAACAATATCGATTCCAACCAGGTTGCCTTCGTCGAAGGTCATGGAACGGGTACCAAGGTCGGCGACCCGTCCGAAGTCTGGTCGATCGGCACGGTGATCGGCGCCAACCGGCGTGCGCCGGTACCGATCGGCTCGATCAAATCGAATATCGGTCATACGGAGCCGGCATCCGGCCTGTTCGGCATGCTCAAGGCCGTCATGGCGCTTGAAAACAACTACCTTCCAGCATCGCTGCATTTCGAAACCCCGAACGAAAATATCGATTTCGACGGGTTGAACGTCCGCGTTACAGCAAATCCGATCGAACTGCTGCGGGGCAAGCGAGCGCGCTTGGCCGGCATCAACTCCTTCGGCTTTGGCGGCGCCAATGCCCACGTCGTCATCAGCGATCCGGATCCCGTTCAGGACGAACGTAGCCGCAACAACGCCACCGGCCATGTTTTCATGGCAAGCGCCCATACGGTCGGCAGCCTTGAGGAATTGCTGAAGTCGTACAAATCGACGTTTGCCAAAACCTCCAGGGACGAAGCGCGGGCCGTTATCGCCGCGTCCGGTGCCAACCGTACGCAGATGCGCCACCGCTTTGCAGCGCGCAGCGACCATCCCGAAGACATTATTCGCGCCATTGCCAGCCACCTTGAAAAGCCGGCATCCGATATCGGCGAAACCGGCGAAGCAGTGACGAAGGACGCGAAGGTAGCCTTCGTCTTCTCCGGCAACGGCTCGCAATGGGCCGGCATGGGTGTCGAGGCCTTCCGCGAAAACCTGCATTTCCGCCAGTGTTTCACCTCGGTGAGTGCGCTGTTTAAGTTCCATTCCGACATCGTGCTGACCGATCTGCTGACAGATCCGGATCTGGACAAGAAGCTGTCCGACACCAAGTACGCCCAGCCGCTCTTATTTGCGGTCCAGGCGGCACTGTCGGATTCGCTTGTTGCCATGGGCATCAAGCCCACGGCCGTGTTCGGTCATTCGGTCGGTGAAATCGCTGCCGCCTATGCGGCCGGCGCGCTTTCCCTCGTCGATGCTGTCGCGATCGTTGCCAAGCGTTCGCTGCACCAGGATCCCCTGGCTGGTCAGGGCACGATGGCGGCAGCAATGCTGGGCGAAGACGCAGCCAAAGCCTTTGCCAAGTCACGCGGACTTGAGCACATCTGTGTTGCGGCCATCAACGCCCACAATTCGGTGACGATTTCCGGCCCTGCACACGAGGTTTCCGCCTTCCGCGACGCCGCCCGCAAGGCGAAGATTCCCGTCCAGATTCTCGATATCAACTATCCGTTCCACCACCCGATCATCGATCGGGCCAAGAAAGCCTTCCTCGCCGATATTCCGGACATCGCGCCACGCAAATCGGAGCTTGCCTATCTGTCTACCGTCACCGGCGCGCGCATGGACGGTACGCAGCTTGATCCGGATTACTGGTGGAAGAACGTTCGTGAGCCGGTCCGCTTCCAGGCAGCGACCGAAGCAGCCATCGCACTCGGCTGCAGTCTGTTCATCGAAATTTCGCCACGCCCGATCCTTTCGTCCTATCTGAAGGAAACGGTTAAGCAGGCTTCCATTCCCGGGACCGTCGTTCCGACACTGTTGCGCGATGTCGGCGAAAAGGGTCAAGACCCTATTTCGCGGGCGATGGCGCGGGCAATTGCCCATGGCGCTGCCTTCGATGAGACGCGCCTGTTCGGCAAGCGCAACGCCTTCGTCCGTCTGCCGAACCTGCCGTTCGAGCCAGCGGAATTGCGCCCACCATCGACAAGCGATGCAGCCGATCTGTTCGGCCGCGGCTCCAAGACACCGTATACGCTTGCAGGCTGGCGCGCCGATCTCAACAGCGGTAGTTGGAAGAACCATGTCGATGCGCATCTGTTCCCCGATCTCGCGGAACACATTGTCGACGGCAAGGCTATCCTGCCGGGCAGCGGCTTCATCGAGATCGCCATCTCGGCAGCGCAGCAATATTACGGCACGTCAGAGGTCGATATTACCAATCTGGAGATCGTGCGGCCGCTGGAGCTTGCCGACACCCGGATGATGGAGCTCTCGACCATCCTGTCGCCGGAAACAGGAGATATCGAAATCCGCTCGCGTGAGCGCCTTTCCGAAGACGATTGGGCTGTTCATGCGGTGGCGAGAAGCCGCAAACCGATCCCATCGGATGCGGTGGTCTCCGCAAACCATTTCGCCAATCTGGAAAAGACAGCAACGGTAACGCCTGCGAAGGCTTACGAAACTGCGCGGCAGTTCGGCCTCGACTACGGTCCGCGTTTCCAGCTGATGGCCAAGGCCGTTTCCTATGGCGACCGCTTCATCGATGTGGAACTGAAGGAACCTGAGCAGGCAGGAAACCCGTTCGTCACGTACAGCCTTAATCCGATTTCCGTGGACGCCACGTTCCACGGGCTCGTTGCCCTGTTTGATCGCTTCACAGGCGAAGCAGGCGGCGCACCTTACATTCCGGTGCGGTTTGGCACGGTGCGGTTGACCAACTCGGGGATGACCGTCAAGCGGGCTGTGGTCGAGATCGAGCGTATCAGCGCCAATTCGATCAAGGCGAAATTCCGTTTCTTCGGCAAGGGCGGCGAGATTATTGCAGCCTTCGACGATTGCCGGTTCCGCCGAACTTACCTGCGCCAGCACAAGACGCTGGACATGCTGTCGTTCCACTACGAAGCCGTGCCCTCCGATCGCGCTGCCCCGCACGTGGGGCTAGAGCGCACACATCTGCTGCCCATGCCATTAATTGCAGCGACGGACGACAGCGGTATCGATAACGCGACGCTTCTGTTCAACGCGGCGATCTATCGCGCCTGCCATGAAATCGCGCTCAAGCTTAGCAAGGGAACCGCCAAGATCGATACGCGGTCGCTGCCCGGCGATTTCGCGTTCCGCTGCTTCCTGGCCAACTGTCTCTATGTTCTCGAAGATGCTGGCCTGTGCGAACACAAGGGTGGCAGCTGGAAAATCGCCGCGGAATACTCGCTGCCTCCGGTGGGCGATATTCTCAAGGAACTCTATGGCGAACGCTCCGAGCGCGCCGTCGAGGCTGTGCTGATCAACAATTCCTACGCTGAAACGCTCGACCGGATCGACAGTCTTTTTGCCTCCGAGATATCGGGCACCGAGATTGACGCAGCAGGCAAGCCGCAAGGCTTCATCAGCGATGCGACCCTCGACCACCAGACCGTCCATTCCGAATCCACTCGCCAGCGCATGAATCTGGTTCTGGCGGCGGTCGAAAAGGTGCTTACCTGCGAAAACGGCAAGACCGGCTTGCGGATCGTCGAAGCCGGCACCGTTTCGGCCGGCTTCACCCGCAAGCTCGCGACACTGGCTGCAAGACACGATGCCAGCCTGATCGTGGTCGAGCCACGTGAAAATTCCCAGCGCAATCTGGAAATCGCCTTCGAGGAGGACGCTCATGTTCGCGTCTTGAAAAAGGATGCGTTCGCAACGCTTCCGGCCTTCGATCTCGTTGTCAGCGCTTCGGATACGATTTTCACGCTGATCGACGAAGACGGTGCGATCCGCAACGCCTTGCGGGTCTGCCTGCGGGAAAATGGCGCCCTAATCGCGGCGACCAACGCGCCGACGGTGTTCAGCGACTTCGCTTTCGGGTTGACCGAGAGCTGGTTTGCCCGGACCCAGGCCGTCGAGTTCCCGATCGGCAAGCTGGCCACGGTGACGCAATGGCAGAAGGACCTGACAGATCTGGGACTGCGCAATATCACTGTTGAAGACCGCGAATTGCCTTACGGCAACATCATCACCGTTGAAGCGCAAGGCGGCCTGTTTACGGATACGGTGCAGCCTGCTGATGCGCAGTCTGCGGATGTCGTCAATCCGGTACTTGTCCTGCACGACGGCAGTGTTTCGAGCCTGCACAATACGCTGCCTTCCGGCAAGGAAGCCATTCAGGCTCCCCTCGTGCAGGTTCAGCTGACGGGTGATTTCAATGCAGACAAAGACAAAATCACTGAAGCCCTCGCAGGGCTGAACGAAAAGCCTGTACGGGCAGTCTATCTCTCGTCGGCAACCGCGTCAGACCGCAGCCAGGACTCGGCCGCTCTGCAAAATCGCGTGCTCTCGCTCAGCGCTTTTGCCGAAGCGTTGCGCCAGCATTATGCGCATGCTGAACCATCGGCCGATCAGCGCCCTCACCTCGTGATCGCAGCTCCCGGCGGAGCGCCCGTCACGCTGGCTGCGCGCAATCAGGATGCGCCGGGTTCAAGCGTTAACAGTGGCCTGTGGGCATTCGCCCGCGTGCTTCAAAACGAATATGATTTCCTCGATATTCATTCGCTCGATTTCACCGGCCCCAAGACCGGGACCGGCAATCAGCTTGCCGCCGCCCTCTCGATACTCAGTGAGACCGGCGCAAACCGCGAATGGCTGCTCGATGCAGCAAGCGGCATCCTTTCGGAAATCCGTGCTGTTCCCGGCCCGGTCGATCAAGGCCTGCGCAAGACGACCGATTTCATGGCCGCGACTATCCGCCAGCGGGTCAGCTCGCAGGTCGGCAGCATTGCCTGGGAACAATCAGAAATCCCGCAGGCGGGCCCGGACGATGTTGTCGTTGCCGTTGCGGCCACCGGCCTCAACTTCCGTGACGTCATGTGGGCGATGGGACTTCTGCCGGAAGAAGCGCTGGAAGACGGCTTTGCCGGCGCGACGATTGGCATGGAACTGTCCGGCCATGTTGTCGCCATTGGCAGCAGCGTCAGGGATCTTTCAGTCGGCGATGCCGTGATGGCGATCGCGCCCGCAGCCTTTTCCACCCATGTCGTTGTTTCCCGGTCGGGTGTCGCCAGACTGCCGGAAACCGTCAGCCCCGTGGCGGCCGCCACCGTGCCGGTTGCGTTCCTCACAGCCTATTACGCAATGATCGAGCTTGGCCGCATCCGCGCCGGCGAAACGATCCTGATCCACGGTGCCGCTGGCGGTGTTGGCCTCGCAGCCCTGCAGGTTGCCAAGCTTGCCGGTGCCAAGGTGATCGCCACGGCAGGTACGCGCGAGAAGCGCCGCTTCCTGAAGATGCTCGGCGCCGACCACGTCTTTGACTCGCGCTCGCTAGCCTTCGTCAACGACATTCTCGGTGTCACCGGCGGCGAAGGGGTCGATCTCGTTCTGAACTCGCTGTTTGCCGAGGCCATGGAGCAGAGCTTGTCGCTGGTAAAGCCATTCGGCCGTTTCCTGGAACTGGGCAAGCGCGACTATTACGCCGACAGCAAGATCGGCCTGCGGCCGTTCCGCCGCAACATCAGCTATTTCGGCATCGATGCCGACCAGCTCTTGGTCAACGCACCGGATCTGACAAAACGGATTTTTACCGAGATCGGTGCGCTGTTCGAAGAGGGCAAGCTTGTGCCCCTGCCCTACCGCGCCTTCGGTTTCGACGAAATCGGCAATGCTTTCCGCTTGATGCAGAATGCCGGCCATATCGGCAAGATCGTCGTGCTGCCACCTGTCGCTGGGCAGGATGAAGTCGCCAAGCGACCGGCCCGCCGCATGGTGGTCGATAGCCAGGGCGTCCATCTGGTCGTTGGCGGCATCGGTGGGTTCGGCCTTGCTGCAGCCAACTGGCTGGTCGACAAGGGTGCACGCAACATTGCGCTTGCTACACGCCGCGGCATCGCCGACGCCGAAACCCTCGAAATGATCAAGCGGTGGGAAAGCAAGGGCGTTTCTGCAAGCGTTCACGCCTGCGACGTCACCGATGAGGCTGCAGCGGATACATTGTTGACGACGCTGCGCCAGATTGGGCCTTTGAAGACCGTTGTTCATGCAGCCATGGTCCTTGACGATGCGTTGATCAACAATCTCAGCCGCGAGCGCAACCGTCCGGTCATCGACGTGAAGGTACAGGGCGCTGCCGTTCTCGACCGGCTGACGCGGTCCGATGCGCTCGACCATTTCATCATGTTCTCATCAGCGACAACGCTGGTCGGCAATCCCGGCCAAGCCAACTATGTGGCGGCGAACGGTTACCTCGAGGGCCTTGCACGCGCACGGCGGCTTGAAGGCCTGCCGGGTCTGGCGATCGGCTTCGGCGCGATCGCTGACAAGGGCTACTTGGCGCAGAACACCGACGTTAACGATCTGCTCTCCAAGCGCATCGGTAAGACCGCGCTGAAGGCACAGTCTGCCCTCGATCAGGTCGAGAGCTATATCCGATCCGATCCGGGCACGGTCGATGCGGCGGTGGCGATGATCTCGGAACTCGATTGGGCGGCTGCGCGCAATCTTCCGGTGGTTCGCAACGCGCTGTTCGAGGTTATCCTGCGGACAGCCGACCAGCACACGTCCGGGAGTGACGGCAAGACCATGGATCTCGTGGCGATGATCGAAGGAAAATCGCCGCAGGAGGCCGAAGATATTCTCTATGATCTGGTCGCCAACGAGATTGCCGCTATCCTGCGCGTGTCGAAGGACACGATCTCACGTAACAAGATCCTGAAGGAAATCGGCCTCGACAGTTTGATGGCCGTGGAACTTGGTATCAGCTTCCAGCAGAATACCGGCTTTGATATGCCGTTGAGCGGCGTTGCCGACAACACGACTGTCGGCGACGTGGCGCGCAAGCTTTATGACAAGGTCAGCAAGCGGGATCACGGCAGCGACGAGGACAGCGAGCCGGCGGACAACAAGATCGTCAACGAGCTCACCCAGCGCCATACCGGCACGGGTACAGAAAAGGCAGCGAGCCAATGAGCAAGGACGAGGAACGCAAAAACGTTTCGAAGATGAACAGCAGCGTGAAGGAAAACCTGCTGGACAAGATGCGCAACGCGCATCAATCTTCGGAGCGTAACCGCATGGCCCGCTCCGAGCGGGACGTTCCGCCGCCGGTCAGACGCAAGCACACAAAGTTTGAAGACTTGCCGGAATACAAGCAGGTACAGACCCAGAAGATTGCCAGCGCGCAGCTGGGCATCGACAACCCCTTCTACCGGGCGCACCAGACGGCCGCGGGGGCGACGACCATCATCGACGGCCGCAAGCTGATCAACTTCGCGTCTTATGACTATCTCGGCCTCAATCGCCACCCGCATGTCCTGGCCCAGGCCCGCGACACCATCAACACCTTCGGTATTTCCGCATCCGCCAGCCGGCTGGTCGCAGGCGAGCGCCCGGCGCATGCCGAACTGGAAGAGCGCATCGCCGCCTTCTACGGCGTCGAGGCTTCCGTCTGCTTCGTCAGCGGCTACCTCACCAATGTCGCGGCGATCAGCTGCCTGATGGGGCCTAAAGACCTGGTCGTGCATGACGAGTTCATTCACAACAGCGCGCTGGCCGGTATCAAGCTCTCGGGCGCCACACGCCGTTTGTTCAAGCACAATGATGCGAACGACTTGGAACACGTGCTGCGCACTGTCGCAGGCGATTATCGCCGTATCCTGGTGATTGTCGAAGGCGTCTATTCGATGGACGGCGACATCGCCAACCTGCCCGCCATCATGAAGCTCAAAGCCGAATATGGCTTCTGGCTGATGGTGGACGAAGCCCACTCGCTGGGCATTCTCGGCAAGCGCGGTAAAGGCACGTTCGAACATTTCGGCATCGATCCCCGCCAGGTTGACATCTGGATGGGAACGCTTTCCAAGACGACATCAAGCTGCGGCGGCTATATCGCCGGCAGCGCTGCGCTGGCAGCCGTGCTGAAGGCGACGGCGGGCGGTTTCGTCTACAGCGTCGGCCTTGCGCCGGTTCTCACCGCATCGGCCATCGCAAGCCTCGATATCCTGGAAAGCGAGCCCGAACGGGTCGCGGCCTTGAGGCGGAATGGCTCACTGTTCCTCAAGCTCGCCCAGGAGGCAGGTCTCGACATTGGTTTGAGCGCCGGTTTCTCCGTGGTTCCCGTTCTGGTTGGCGATTCGCTTCGTGCGGTACAGCTGTCGAACGATCTTCTCGCAGCCGGTATCAATGCCCTGCCGATCATTCACCCGGCGGTGCCCGAAGGCATGGCGCGTCTGCGGTTCTTTATCACCAGCGAACACACGGAGGAGCAGATCCGCCGGACCGTGACGATGACCGCGGAAAAGCTCAAGGATCTCACCGAGCGCAATTTCGGTCTCGCATCGATCGACGTCCAGCAGATGATGAAGATGCTTGCCTCCAGATAAGATTGGCCGCTCCTGGACAGCCGGGCGCACTCTGATGAACCGAACCGGTCTTACTGCATGACTCATGTGATCATTACGGGTGGTTCGAGCGGGATTGGTCTGGCGCTTGCGCGGATTTATGCCGCGCGCGGCGCTCGTATTTCGCTGCTTGCGCGCACGGTTTCCGCCCTTGAGATGGCGCGAGACGAGCTGTCGAACATTCACGGCCACGGCACGATCAGGATCGAACGTGCGGATGTAAATGACGAAGAGCAGACGGTTGCGGCAATTGCCCGATGCGAGGAAGACTATGGCCCTTGCGATATTCTGATCACATCAGCCGGCATCGTCGAGCCCGGATTGTTTGAGACGTTGCCGCCTAACGCCTTCAACCGCCAAATCCAGACAAACCTTTTCGGCAGCATCCACGCGGTGCGCGCGGTCTATTCCGGCATGAAGGCGCGGCGATCCGGCAGGATCATGCTTGTCTCTTCCGGTGCCGGGCTGATCGGCATTCACGGCTACGCGGCCTATTCCACCTCGAAATTTGCCCTGCACGGTTTTGCGGAAGCCTTGCGCTCCGAAGCGAAGCCTTACAGTGTCCGGGTTTCCGTCTGCTTCCCGCCGGATACCGAAACACCGCAGTTTTCCCGCGAACTGGCGGATCGACCGCTCGAGGCCGCAGTGATTATGGGACGCGTCGCGCCGTGGCCCGTGGAGGCGGTTGCAGGCCGGATTGTCCGCGCCGTCGATAGAGGTGAATTCGAGGTGTTTTTCGGGTGGACCCTGTGGGCACTCGGCCGCTTTGGCTCAACGGTAAAACCCTTTCTCAACTGGTGGTTCGATCGTGCCATTCAGCGGATTAATGGACGGCCCTGAACCGGGACAGTCTGCTTGTATCTGCTGACAATAGGATTTAAGTGTCGCTTTCCCGCAGCAATGCATGACAGGCTGGCGGCGGATGAAAGATCGCGAAGGTAATCATTTGGCGCTGACGTCACTCCACATGCACTACCATCCCGTAACGCTGACTGTTTTCTGTTACGCTCTGGCCTGCGCGGTCATCCTGTTCACGGACAAATTCGCTTTGCCCAAACGGGAACGCCGGAAGCACCGGCCTGTATTCAGCCGCAGACGGGCGGCCGTGGATATTCTCGCGCGGCTTCCGATCATCGCCCTGGTCTTTGCCGGCTTCTTTTCGATTTCCTGGCGTCCGCTCTATGCCGGTGCTGGGACCATGAGCTTTTTTGTCATCTTCACCGGCATATCGCGCGCGAAGTATAAGTTCATTCGCGAACCGCTGGTCTTTTCCGATATCGCTCTCGTCGCCGATGTCTTCAAATACAAGTCGATCTTCTACGCAAATTCTCTCAACATTGCCTTCTGGACGGTCGCCTTCCTGTATGTTTTTGGCGTCTCCGGCCTCTACATGTATTTCGAACCGCATATCCTGCCGCAAAGCCATAAGTTTGGCTGGATCATCGCTGCGATCCTGGTCGCCGACCTGCCCTGGGTTCTGTTGTTCTACGGCCCGGTCAACCGGCCAGTGGCGGATTTCGTGCAGCATCTCGTCGGGGTGCCGAACGTAAAGGTGAGTACGATCCGCTTCGGCACCTTTGGTTCCGTGATCTTCCATTTCATCCTCTGGCTTGGCCGCCGGCGTGAGAAGATCATTGCCGAACTGTCCGAACGTTTTTTCGCTGCGGTACAGGACCTGATTGGCCACGATGCCGACAACAAGGCGCCTCTGGTTATCGTCTGGCAGTCAGAATCGTTCATTGACATGCGCCATTGCGGTGTCGACAGCGTCAAGCTGCCAAACATCGACCGGCTACAGAAGCTCGCTATCCAATGGGGACGCCTCGCCACGGTTTTCGAGGGCGGCTATACGCTGCGAACGGAGTTTGCCGTGTTAAGTGGCCTGGTTCCGGACGATCTGCATATCGACGCGACCTATCCCTATCTGCGCGCGAGCCACTATACAGACGTGGTGTGGCCAACGAAGCTGAAGAACGCTGGCTGGAGCACGCATTTCATGCATCCATATGACCGGACATTCTTTCTCCGGCACAAAGCCATGCCACAGCTCGGCTTTGAGAAGATGACCATGCTCAACGATTTCGACCATGATCCGGCGCGGGACGGTCTATATGTCTCCGATGCTGCATTGACCCGCAAGGTCATTGCCGACATCGACAAGCAGACAGACGCCAAGGGCAGCTTTCTGTTTGTCGCCTCGATGGCCAATCATGGGCCGTGGGAGCCCAACCGTGTGCCGGAGCTGACCGACCCTCTTGATATCTATCTCGACATCCTGCAGCAGTCCGACAAAGCTCTTGGCGAACTGATCGATCACTTGAGCAAACTCGACCGGCCTGTCTGGCTGGTTTTCTACGGTGACCACGCGCCATTGCTGAAATCTTTCGCCGACCCGTTCCCCGATCCGCGCACTGACTATTTCATCGTGCCGCTCGCAGGCGCGCGTACACCGCAGAACGCACCGTCATTTCCGCGCAACGAGGAACCCTGGAAGCTGCTGGAAACCATGCTCAAACATGCAAACCTGCGCAAAGACGATCTGCAATAATGCAGGCCGTGTTCGTTGAGAGCCTGTGGTAATGGATTTGAAGCCTATGACGGAGCGGCGCGTCTTCCTTTTCCTGCAGGGACCATCCTCACCGATCTTTGCGAAGATCGCAGACCGGCTGTCAGAGAAGGGTCACGACTGCTTCAGGATCAATCTCAATCCAGGCGATCAGATTTTCTGGCGGCGCAAGGGTGGCTACAATTATCGCGGCCGCGGTGGCGATGAGTGGCGCACTTACATTGGCAGCTTCATCGACCGGCACGGCGTCACCGATATCGTTCTGTTAGGCGAAGAGCGCCCTTACCATCAGATAGCGATTGGCGTTGCCAGAGAGCACGCCGTCGAGATTTCGGTTGTCGAGATGGGGTATCTACGGCCGGATTGGCTGACCCTCGAACGGGGCGGAATGAGTTCGAATTCGCACTTTCCCGCCAGCCCGGAAGAGATCATCGAAGCCGCCCGGGCGCTTGCCGAGCCTGATTGGACCAGACGGTATACTCAGAGCTTTGCGGCCGAAGCAGGATACGATCTTCTCTACAATCTACCGAATGTCTTCCTGTGGTTCCTGTTTCCCCACTATCGCCGCCACGCGCTGTCCCATCCTCTGGCTGAATATGCCGGATGGGTGGTGCGTCTGGCAGGGGGCAAGAACAGAAAGCTGACGGCAGCCGCTCTCATCGACGACCTTCTGGTCGCCAAGGCCCCTTTTTTTGTTTTCCCGTTGCAACTGCAAACCGACTTTCAGCTGCGCGCGCACTCTCCCTATAATGATCAGCGCGAGGCAATTACCGAGGTCCTCACATCTTTCGCGAACCATGCACCACGCGAGGCGCTTCTCGTCGTGAAGGTCCACCCTCTCGACAACGGGCTTATCGGCTGGAAGGCCTATGTGGAGGAATTGGCAACCAGGCTGGGGATCAATCGGCGCGTGCAGTTCCTGGACGGCGGTGATCTGGCGGCACTCTTGGGTCAAGGGGCAGGCACCGTCACTGTCAATTCAACGGTGGGGCTTCATGCCCTGCAAATGGGCAAACCTGTCAAGGTTTTAGGCGCGGCCGTCTTTGACATTGCCAAGCTCAGCGATCAGGCGGAACTTAATCAGTTCTGGAGCGCGCCCACGCCGCCGGAGGACGCGATCCGCAGTGCCTTTTTCCGCCTGCTCGCAGCGGCAATCCAGGTCAGGGGAAATTTCTATTCGGCCGCCGGGACGGATGGCGGTGCCGAAGCGATTGCGCAGAGGCTACACGACCGCTCCGTCAACAAGCCCGGCGCTTTTATCGATCCGCCGCCGAGACGGAGGCCCAAGAAACACACAGCAGGTCGTTTCTGACCTGTGTTATCGTCGTCCTAGCTCTGACGAGCACCCGCACGGTTCGCGCTTTATCGTTCCAGTCAGCTCACGCCACGCCGGCGCGCAACAGGTCGTGAATATGCAGGATACCGCTGGGATGCCCAGCATCATCGACCAGAAACAGCACAGTAACCTTCTGCGCCTGCATGGTTTCCAATGCCGCACTTGCCAGCACGCTACCCTTGATTACCCGCGGGTTGTGCGACATGACGGTATCGACGGTTTCAAGCAGCAGGTCATGTGACATATGCCGGCGCAAGTCGCCGTCGGTGATCACGCCTGCGAGCTTATATTCCCCGTTGGTAATGCCGACGACACCAAAGCCCTTGGACGACATCTGGATAACCGCGTCGCCCATCGGGCTGCCCAGCGGCAGCAAGGGAATGGCCTCGCCATGATGGGCCAGCTCATGGGCGAGCAGAAGCTGTGAGCCGAGTTTGCCTCCAGGGTGGAATGTCTTGAAGTCCTGCGCGGAAAATCCCCGCCGCTCCAAAAGCGCAATAGCGAGTGCATCGCCGACGGCCAGCTGCAACATTGCCGAAGTCGTTGGCGCCAAACCGTGCGGACAGGCTTCCTGAACTTTGGGCAAGGTGATGGCGACAGTGGAATTGCGGGCGAGCAGGCTGTCACTATTGGAGGTGACGGAAACAACCGGAACATTGAAGCGCTTGGCATAAGCCAGCATGTTTCCGAGCTCGACGGTCTCTCCCGACCACGACAAGAGAATGAGCAGGTCTTCCGAGGTGATCATGCCGAGATCGCCGTGGCTGGCTTCCGTCGGATGCACGAAATAGGCTGATGTCCCCGTCGAGGCCAAGGTTGCGGCGATCTTTCGGCCGATATGGCCGCTCTTACCCACGCCGGACACAACCACGCGGCCACGGCCGCGAGCGATCAGTTCAACGGCATCGACAAGGCTGCGGGCAAGCGCCTTATCGGCGGCGAAACAGGTGGCGAGTGCATTGATGCCATCAACGGCGGTCGCGATGGACCGCCCGATCGATTCGATCACAGCTTTTTCTTCCGGGGTGTTCATATCGATTTGCCTGAGACCCATTATCGCCACTCCAAGACCGTGTAGGTCAGTATCCGGTATAGCCGGAGTGGACGCAGATCAAACTAAAAGGGCCAAAACCTACGCTTTTTCGGCAACTGCGCCAAAATCACCAGGGGAAATCATAGGAAAATAGGTTTTTTGATCTCAGCTCGCGCGTTTTGCAACAATTTCGTCGTCCGCAAGGATCCGCTGGCCGGGGTTGCTCACGAAAGCTTCCAGCGTCATCGTATCGAGAATGTCTGCGATGGCATCGCGGACTGTCGTCATAGACCGGCGAACTTCACAGGTATCCGGATCGTTGCAATCGTCACAGACTTCGTAAGCCGTCCGGCTGGCACAGCGGATCGGCGCCAGAGGGCCGTCCAGCGTACGCACGACCTGACCGATGCGGATTTCGGATGCGGGCCGCGACAGCGAATAGCCGCCGCCTGGCCCTTTTTTCGAGCGCAGGATGCCGGCATTTCGGAGTTCCAGCAGAATAGTATCGAGAAACTTCTTCGGGATATTGTTCCGGCTGGCGATCTCGGTAATGAAAGCGGTCTCACCCGGATCAAGCCGAGCCAGATCGACCAGCGCCTTCAATCCGTATTTTCCCTTTTTGGTCAGCATCGCAGTTCGCTCTTTTCACAAACAGGCAAAGAAAACGGCGCCTATCTGCTGATTGCCATCACATAACCCGGCATATCACATGGGAAGCCGTGCCAATATACCGATTTAGTGAAAAGATGGCCAAACTGCGGTTTCTACGGAATATTTATGCTTCACGCCGCTGCGTAGGTCGCAGGTGTGACCGGAGATGCCGGTATCGACAGCGGAGAGCGCTGCGAAACCATCAACTGACGTACAGCCGCCCTCGCCTCGTCGGCTGAACGAAAGTGCCGTGAGTCGAGATCCCAGACATGATACTTCACCGCGACAAACTTCAGCCGGCCTGCATCCGGGACGACGACACCGACAGCTTCTCCAGCGAATTCTATAACCTGCTTGCTCATGGGATAGTGCTCCTACCGCGCCTTGGCGCGGATCATTCAAATCGTGCAACATTCAAAGAAAAGACTGCGTGGAATTCACATTCGCCAGGAGGTGAGAATGCAAAGGTCTTTCGTTGTGCGACAATGGGAATGCGCGCCTCGGAAAGTGGCGATGCGGGCAGTGTCAGACATGGCTCTCTCCTTCGGCAAGGCCCGGCTGGATGCTCTCCGGGCGCGTTACAGGTCTCCGCTGCGGCTCTTGGCATCAGCGAACAGTCACAAGATAAGATAGACCATAAATTTAGTCAATTAAATTTGTCTATCTGCGCAAAAACTACTTCATTCGTCATTTCAGTCGAATGCAGCAAGGCTTGTTCACGAAACGAGATGTCTTGGAATGAAAATCTACTTTTCAGGAACAAACCGAATCGTGTTCACGGGCATTATGTAGGCGCTTCATGAGACGAAAAAAGGGCAGCCGAAGCTGCCCTTTCGATTTTTCTCCATTGAGAAACCGATCAGCTCTTGGCGAGCTCGGTCCCCGGCGCGCGGGTTGCCTCGCGGTCCTTCCACCAGCGGCTGAGGAACAGCAGGATCGGACCACCGATATAGATCGACGAGGTCGTTGCGACGATGACGCCGAAGATCATCGGCCAGGCGAAGCTCTTCACCGCATCGCCACCCCAGATCGCCATTGGCACCAGCGAAAACGCTGTGGCCATCGAGGTGAAGATGCATCGTGCCAGAACCTGGTTGATCGACATGTCGATCAGGTCGGAGAATGGCATCGACTTGTACTTGCGCAGGTTTTCTCGCATGCGGTCGTAGACCACCACCTTGTCGTTCACCGAATAGCCGATCATCGTCAACAGTGCCGCGATGGCCGTCAGATTGAAGTCGATGCCGGTCAGCGCGAAGAAGCCGATCGTCTTGGTGATGTCGAGCAGAAGTACCGCAATGGCGCCGACGGCAAAGTGCCATTCGAACCGCCACCAGATGTAGAACAGGATCGCCAGCATCGCGAGAACGACGGCGAGGAAGCCGGAACGGGCCAGTTCGGCCGAGATCGTCGGGCCGACGACTTCGGTCCGTTCGAAGCTTACATCCGGAATGACCTGGACCACGCCTTCCTTGATCTTGTTCAAGGCAACGGTCTGCTCCTGTTCACTGCCCGGCTGACGCTGGACGCGAATCAGCACCGACTGGTTCTGACCGAATTCCTGCAGTGCCACCTCGCCGAGGCTCAGCCCTTCCAGCTTTTCGCGCAGCTTGGGCAGGTCGAGCACGGATTTCGAGGTCGCTTCCACCTGGATACCACCGACAAAATCGATGCCGTAGTTGAGGCCCGGATGGAAGAACAGAACCACGGAGCTGACCGACAGGAAGGCCGACATGCCGATGGCGATGAAGCGGCCCTTCATGAAGGAGATCTTCGGTATATGCGGCACGCCGCCGAACAGCGACGGGATTTCCAGCTTCTTCATCTTGCGGCGTAGGACGACTTCGCGCATCGCCAGGCGGACGACGGTGATCGAGGTGAACATCGAGATGACGATGCCGAGCATCATGGTGATCGCGAAACCGCGGACCGGACCCGTGCCGAACATGAACAGTAGGATGGTGCCGGAGAGCGTCGTGACGTTACTGTCGATGATGGTCGCATAGGCCTTGTTGAAGCCGATATCGAGCGCCTTCATCGCCCCTGCCCCACCTTCCGTTTCCTCTCGGATACGGGCGTTGATCAGGATGTTGGCATCCACCGCCATGCCGATACCGAGAATGATACCGGCGATACCCGGCAGCGTCAGTGTCGAGCCGAGCATGCCGAGCACACCGATGGTAAGGATCGTGTGCAGCAACAGGCCGAGATTGGCGATCATACCCCAGGCGCCGTAGAGCACGACCATGAGCACGACGACGAGGGCAAAGCCGGCAAGACCGGTATAGATGCCCATGCGGATAGAGTCGGAGCCGAGGTTTGGACCGACCGAACGTTCTTCGATGATGGTCAGCGGTGCCGGCAGGGCGCCGGAACGCAGCAGTGCCGAAAGAACGGTTGCTTCCTGCGCGGTAAAATTACCGCTGATCTGGCCCTGGCCGCCGGGGATCGGTTCGTTGATGCGCGGCGCCGTCAGGACCTTGCCGTCGAGCACGATGGCGAAAGGCAGGCCGACATTGTCGCGGGTGATTTCAGCGAACTGACGCGCACCTTGGCTGTCGAAGGTGAAGGAAACGATCGGTTCGTTGGTCTGCTGGTTGAAGCCGGCCTTGGCGTCGGCGAGACGTTCACCGGAAATCGCCACGCGGCTTTCGACCGCATATTTGGCGCCGTCATTGGTTCCTGGCAGGATGTCAACGCCGCGCGGCGGCGTGGTCGTGTTCGGATCAACCGAGCTATCGACCATGTGGAAGCTCATCTGCGCGGTGGAGCCGAGCAACTGACGCAGGCGCGTCGGGTCCTGCAAGCCCGGCAACTGAACGAGAATACGGTCGGAACCAACGCGCTGGATCAGCGGTTCGGCAACGCCGACCTGGTCGACGCGGCGGCGGATGATTTCAAGGCTCTGGTCGACGGCCGCCGTCATGCGTTCGCTGAGACCGGCTTCCGTGAGCTTGATCGTGATCGTGTCGTCTGCCGCCGCGACTTCGATATCTGAGCTCGCCGTACCGAAACCGAGGGTGCCGGTCGGTGTCGCCAGCTCCCGGATTTTCGGCATCACCTTGTCGCGATCCGCCTGATCGGCGATCTTGACGGCGATGGAATCGCCGGCGATGCGGGCAGAGGATGTCGGGATCCGCTCGGTGCGAAGCGCACCACGAATATCATCGAGCAGCGTGTTGAGACGCGCCTGACGCAGGCCGGCGGCATCGACCTCCAGAACCAGATGGGAACCGCCCTTCAGGTCAAGGCCGAGCGTGACCGGCTTGACCGGCAGGAAGGAGGCGTATTGCTGCTGGACGGACGCCGGCAGGATGTTGGGCAGCGCCGCGAGTATCCCAAAGAGGGTAATCGCGACATAGGCCAGAACGGCCCATTTCGAAGTGCGCATGTTGAGGTTCCATTATAGCCCGCGCCCATCCGGCAGAGCCTGGGACGGCGGGTGTGATGCGTCAAGGAAAGTTGCGCCGATGCGCAAAAGACCGCCCTGGGCAGTCTCAGGCGTAAAACGCCGGAGGTCCGCGAGCGCGGGTCGTGTAACCCTTCACTCCCGTTATCGCAGCATGCAAAGGACCGGTAGATGGCATGCTGCCGTAAGAGATGGATGCGACGAAAACCGGAGCAGGCAGCACAAATGGCCCCGGCCCGCCCGGCGAAGACTTGCCGTCGGTTCGATCAGCCAGAAAACGCAGATCAGCAACCGGAAAAGCACGAACGACATGACGCGCGAGTGTCGTGTCGGAGGTTCCGCCTTCCGGAACGGCGACGTTCCCGGCGCTTGCCTCCGTCAAAAACCGCGATGAAAGCCCTTGCGCCGACGCGACGAACTGCATGGCAAGAGCCGCCGCCAGAATCCACAGCACGGCAAAAAGCTTGCCTGCCTGGTTCCGGTCGATGCTGTTGCCGTTCATGCCCATAGAGGACATCGTCCTTCCCTTGGCGCGCCATTTCATAGCAAATCGCCGAACTGCACGCCGATTCAGCGTACAAGCGCGCCTAAAAACCATCGCGCGCTACCAAAGTCAAATCTTACCATCACATGGCGCCGTTGAACATCCTTGACGCCGCAGCGTTTATGCCGTCACGCCTGCCGTCCGCGTTTGGTGGATCTCGATCAACGACGGACCGCCGCGTTTGCGCGCTTCCGCCAGCGCCGTCCCCAGGTCGCCGGCCTTCGACAGCCGCACCGCAGGCACGCCGTACGCACTGGCGGCGAGCAGGAAATCCGGGGCCGATGGCTTGACGCCTTCCGGTGTGATCCCGGATTCGACCATGAAGCTCTCGATTTCCTGGTAACCGTCATTGTTCCAGACGACGAAGATGACATTGGCGTTGATATCGGCTGCCGATCCCAGTTCGGCCAGCGAAAACTGGATGCCGCCATCGCCGACAAGGCAGATGACCGGCTTGTCCGGATCGGCCACGGCAGCGCCTACGGCCGCCGGTGGCGCATACCCGAGCGCGCCAAAACCGGTCGCCGAGTTGAACCAGCTCTTTGCCCGCGGCGCATCGCAATAGAGGTTGCCGGCATAGACGGCCTGGGTGCTGTCACCGACGATCACGCAGTCGGGCAGCGCCTGGTAGATCGCATCGATCACGGCGATTTCGGCCCGCATCTTTGCCGTCAGCTCGGCCATGGCCGACTTGCGCGTTGCTGCCGCACGCTCGGCACCCCGTGCCGCCGGTTTTGCGGTGAGGAACACAAGGATGCCGGATATCGCCGCTTTGGCACCCGACAGGATGGAAAGAGCTGCATGCGGCCCGCGCGCCAGCTGGGCTGCGTCGATATCGGTACGGATCAAATTGCCGAGGATCGGAAAGCCGCCATCGGCATACATGTCATAGTCGGTCTGGCCCATTTCCGTGCCGAGCGCGATGACCAGATCGGCATCCGAAATCAGCGAACGCACAGCCTTGAGGCTGGGGCTGGCAGGCACCCGGAGCTGATGACCGGCCACCATGCCGCGCGCATTGACGGTCATGACAACAGGCGCGCCGATACGTTCGGCCAACTCCTGGATTTCCGCTTCTGCCGTGATCGCACCGCCGCCGCAGAGGATCACCGGGCGCTGTGCGTCACCGCAAAGGATGGCGGCCTTCTGAAGTGTCTCGGCATCAGCCCTTGGCCGTGTTGCCGTGGCTTTTCGCAGCGGGGGTGCCGCGATACGGGCCGTCATCACATCGGTTGGGATCTCGATATGCACCGGGCCCGGCCTGCCGGAGGTGAGGATGGCAAAGGCCCGCTCCACCACGGGTCCGAGGTCGGCCGGGTTGAGCAGCGTCTGCGAATAGAGCGCCAGCGTCTTGATCATGCCGTGCTGGTCCGGCAGCTCGTGCAGCAGTCCACGGCCGTGACCGAGCGAATCGCGCCGGTTGACGCCGGAAATGACCAGCATCGGGATCGAATCCTGCCGCGCCTGCGCCATTGCCGTGATCGTATTGGTGAGCCCCGGCCCGGTGATCACCAAGGCTACGCCCGGCTTGCCGCTGACGCGGGCATAACCGTCAGCCATGAAGCCAGCACCCTGCTCATGGCGTGGCGTCACGTGGCGGATCTTCGAGGCGGCAAGGCCGCGATAGAGCTCGACCGTATGCACGCCGGGAATGCCGAACACGACCTCGACGCCATTGGCCTCGAGCAGATCGACCAGCACCTCGCCGACGGTTTTCAGGGCTTCGCTCATGCGCGGCGCTCCTTCGGCGTCAGAAGGCGGATCGCCAGCTTGGTGATCCGGGCGCAGGCTTCCTGAATGACCGTGTCCGGTACCGTCAGGCTGACGCGCACGAAGGAAGTGGCTTCGTTGCCGAACGATGCACCCGGCATCACCGCAACATGCTCCTGCTCCAGCAGCATCCAGGCAAAGGCTTCGCCGGTCAGGCCAGTACCCGCTACGTCGATCAGCGTGAACATGCCGGCTTCCGGCGGCAGCGGCACGATGCCCGGCACATTCGAAAGCCCCTCAACGATCAGGCCGGCGCGGGTCTTGTAGGCTGTGCGCATGGCGGCGGATGTGCCGATATCATGGGTCAGCGCATAGGCCGTCATATCGGCGATGAAGGGCTGGACGCCGAACAGCATGGTCTCGGACACCGGCAGCAGGCGGCTGGCGAACTCGACAGGACCGACAGCCCATCCGCTGCGGAAGCCGGGGGCGGCGTGCGACTTGGAGATCGACGATACCACGATCGTGCGCTCGGCCAGTTCCGGATCGTCAAAGGGCGAGGCGAAGGGGCCATTGAAGATCAGCTCTTCATAGACCTCGTCGCAGACGATCCAGAGATCGTGTTTGCGGCAGATGTCGCCGATGGCCTTGATCTCGTCTGCCGTCAGCACGGCGCCGGTCGGATTGTGCGGCGTGTTGAGCAACAGAACCCGGCATTTCGGCGTGATCGCCTTTTCGAGATCGGCGGCCTGCATGTGAAACCCATGCTCCGGCTTCAACGGCACGGTAACGCGATGCGCACCGGTCGACTGGATCACCCCGTCATAAGTGGCATAGAGCGGATCGCCGACCAAAACGCCGTCACCGGCCTCGACCAGCCCCAGCATGACCGAAAACAGCGCCGTCTGCGTGCCGGGGAAGCAGAGAACGTTCTCGGCGGTCACATCCGCGCGGCGTTTGGCGTAGCGGGCGGTCAGCGCGTTGACCACCGAAGGCTCGCCGCGACCGTTGGAATAGCGGTAGCGCCCGGCATTCATCGCCCGCTGCGCCTCGGCGATCAGCGAGGGATCGGCCGGCATGTCCGGTTCACCGATGGTCAGTTGGATGACCTCCGTTCCGCTCGCCTGCATCTGGCGCGCGCGGATGTGCAGCGCCCATTTTTCCGATCCGAGATCGGCCAGACGGTCGGTGATCGATGAATAGCGCATAGGGGTCTCCTACCCTCAGTCAGAATGTTGCGGCATCCTTGCCGCGCTCGCTGCATAATTCCTTAAATCGGAATCGATCTAGGGAAAAATTATGCAGCAAATGTAAAATGTACAGCCACCTTTGCGCGTCATGAATGACGCACGGCGCTGTAGCCGCTACGAGGCGGCCGCGTGTTTGTCCCTACCGAACGGCAATCCCAACAAGGCCTCGCTCGATGACAATGCGATTGCCACCAGCTCGGCCTCTTCGAAAAGCTCGCCTGCAAGGCAGGCCTCCAGCCACAGCCCGTCTATCATGCCATTGATGGCAATCGCATGGCGGCGGCAATCCGCTTCTCCCGAAGGCCTGCCTTCTGCCTTCAGAAAATCGCCGATCAAGCCCTGCAAATCATTACGGAAACCGAGATAACCTTCACGGTGGATGGCGGCAAGCTCCGGATCCAGCCGGACCTGGCTGATGAACGACGCCCAGAGCGACAGACTGCGATCATTGGCGACGGGTGCCGTCAGGTTGAGCGTGATGAAGCGCTTCAGCCGTGTCCCCGGATCGCCGGTGACATCGGATGCCTTGGCAGCGAAGGTGGCGAGAACCGAGCGATAGGCCTCCTCCACCATCTGATCCTTGGACGCGAAGTAATGCCGCACGAGACCGGCGGTGACGCCGGCCCGGATGGCAATCTGGCGGACGGTCGCACCGCGCAGGCCAAGCTCGGCAATCGTATCGAGGGTCGCCTCGATCAGTTCCTGCCGCCGCTCCCCCTCCGGCGCGCGGTGGAACGTCCGGCGGTTCATGCGGCCCGCCGCAGGACCGGCCGGGTCAGGCAGGTCGGGCCACCCTCGCAGGCGATGCATAGCGCGTCGGCTTCGAAGGTCTCGACCTTGCAGCCCGCCGCTTCCATCGCCGCCTTGGTCTTGGGGAAGCCCGCAACCATGATGACTTCGTTCGGCCGGACCGGCAGGACGTTGAGGCTCAGACCATTGCTGGCATGGAACTCGTCGGCCGGCGCCTCGATCAGGGTAATGCCCCATTCTTTCAGCAACTGGTAGAAGGATGCCGGAAGCAGCGGCGCAAACACCAGCGCCAGATCGCGCGACAGCGGGCTCATCACCGACATCAGATGCAGGCAGGCTTCCTCGCCATGCCAGAGCGGCAGGTCATAGCCTAGCACGGTGATACCGTGCGGATCGAGCATCTCGGTGAGCTGGGAAATGCCCTCCTCGTTGGTGCGCACGCCGCGGCCGACGACCAGCGTTTCGGCGTCGAGCCAGATACAGTCGCCGCCTTCGACCGTTCCCGGCGCGACGATGCGGCCGAGAATCGGGATACCGGCCGCCTTGTAGGCCGCCTCATGCAGCGCCGTTTCCTTTTCGCGCAGCGGCTTGCCCATGCGCAGGAGGATGGCGCCGTGGTCGGACATCAGCGACGGATCATGGGTGAACATGGCGTCTGCAAGTCCGTCGCCCTTGTCTTCCAGCCAGAGGATTTCGGCACCGGACTTCTCCACCAGGCGCGCGAATTCCTTATATTGGTGCACGGCCTTTTCACCGTCGAAGGTTGGCCCATAATGCCATTTCGCAGGGTCGGCGGTAGCAAGGCTGGCGCCCGGCCGGCGCATCAGCACGCGTGTCAGATTGGCCGACATCTCTTGCGAACCATAAGCCGTCATCGTCTACTCCTGTTGGAAAATTGTTCATTTGGCGGGGCTGCCAAAAAAAGCAGCGTCGAAATTATTATACGGTTGAATAATTTCTACACAAGTGCCACGATGCGTTTCATGGAACAGCGTGACAGGCAAAAATGCCGCACGACAGACAAACAGGGGAACTGTTTTCATGCGTTCAGATTTGGCGACCTGTCTCGACAGGACTGACTTTTCATGACGAAACCAGCCCAGGCGATTGCGGTCACAAACCTCCACAAACGTTTCGGGCCGCTCGAAGTGCTCAAGGGCGTTTCACTGACCGCGAATGAAGGCGACGTGATCGCCATCATCGGCGGCAGCGGTTCGGGCAAATCGACCTTCCTGCGCTGTATCAACATGCTGGAACTGCCGACCTCCGGCTCGGTCACGGTGCATGGCGAGACGATCGCCATGAAGAAAGATGGTCACGGCGGCCTGATGCCTTCGGACCGCAAACAGGTGCAGCGCCTGCGCACCCAGCTCGGCATGGTGTTCCAGAGTTTTAATCTCTGGCAGCACATGACCATTCTCCAGAACGTCATCGAAGTTCCGGTCCATGTGCTCGGCAAAACCAAGGACGAGGCCACGGCCACCGGCGAAGCGCTCTTGCGCCGCGTCGGCCTGTTCGAGAAACGCGACGCCTATCCGGCCTTTCTCTCAGGCGGCCAGCAGCAGCGGGCCGCGATTGCCCGGGCGCTCGCGATCCAGCCGCTGGTCATGCTGTTCGACGAACCGACCTCGGCGCTCGATCCACAGCTGGTCGGCGAGGTGCTGACCGTCATCGGCGACCTTGCCAAGGAAAAGCGCACGATGATCCTCGTCACCCACGAGATGAAATTTGCCCGCAACGTCGCCAACCACATCGTCTTTCTGGCCGATGGCGTCATCGACGAACAGGGAACACCGGACGAGATTTTCGGCAATCCGAGGTCCGAACGCCTGAAGAAATTCATCAGCTCCATCCACTAAAACCAAAAACCACGAAAACCAAAAAAGGGAACAGCATGAAAAAGACGCTCAAAACCATCGCCTTTTCGCTCGCTCTGGGCATTGCCGCCGCCGGTGCCGTTGCGGCCGAACCCCTCAAGGTCGGCTTTGCGGCCGAGCCCTATCCGCCCTTCACCTCGCCGGACGCCTCGGGCAACTGGGAAGGCTGGGAAGTGGAGTTCGAGAAGGCCATATGCGCCGAAGCCAAGCTCGAATGCGTCATCACCCCTGTCGCCTGGGACGGCATCATTCCGGCGCTGACCTCCAAGAAGATCGACATGATCATCGGCTCGATGTCGATCACCGAGGAACGCCTGAAGACCATCGATTTCTCCGACAAGTATTACAACACCCCGACCGGTGTCATCGGCCCGAAGAGCGAAACCTTCGAAGCCACGCCGGAAGGCCTGAAGGGCAAGACGATCGGCGTTCAGGTTTCGACCATCCACCAGGTCTATGCCTCGAAGTATTTCGGTGAAAATGGCGCGACCGTGAAGGAATACCAGACGCAGGACGAGGCCAACAACGACCTCGCCGCTGGCCGTCTCGATGCGGTGCAGGCCGATTCCATCGCGCTCGGCGCTTTCCTGAAGAGCGACCAGGGCAAGGAATGCTGCGACCTGAAGGGCATGGTCAAGGACGATCCGGCCATCCTTGGCGCCGGCGTCGGCATCGGCATCCGCAAGGGTGAGGACGAGCTGAAGGGCAAGCTGAACGCTGCCATCAAGGCGATCCGCGCCAACGGCACCTACGACACGTTCTCGAAGAAGTATTTCGACTTCAACATCTACGGCGAGTGATCCGGTCCGATGAGGTGGCCGGCGTTGGCCCCTCATCCGCCCTATCGGGCACCTTCTCCCCGTCTCGACGGGGAGAAGGAACAAGCGGCAATCTCCGTCATCCCCTCGCCCCGCCTGCGGGGAGAGGGCTTAAGGTGAGGGGCCAACGCAAAGATAAAGATCGAGGTTCATGGCCGATCCTGTATCCTTCATAAACTGGAGCCTTCTGGCTCTTGAGCCGCCCGGCTGGGGCGGCGTGCTGTTGCGCGGCCTGATGAATTCCATAGAGATCGCCATCGGCGGCTATGCCTTCGGCTTGATGCTCGGCATCGGCGGCGCATGCGGCAAGCTCTATGGCGGCCCGATCACCCGCGACCTGATGGAATGCTACACGACGATCGTGCGCGCCGTACCTGAACTGGTTCTGATCCTGCTTCTCTATTATGCCGGCACCGACGCACTGAATTACGTGCTTGGACTTGTCGGCATCGGCCAGGTCGATATCAGCGGGCTGGTTGCCGGCATCTTCGTCATCGGCGTGGTGCAGGGCGCCTATACGACCGAGGTGCTGCGCGGCGCGATCAAGGCCGTGCCGGCCGGGCAGATCGAGGCGGCGCGCGCCTACGGCATGTCGCCCTATAAGGTGATGACCCGGGTAACCCTGCCTGCCATGCTGCCCTATGCCATTCCCGGACTTTCCAATCTCTGGCTGATCGCTACCAAGGATACCGCGCTGCTTGCCGTCGTCGGCTTCTCCGAACTGACGCTGGTCACCCGCCAGGCGGCAGGGTCTACCAAGGCCTATCTCTTGTTCTTCTGTGCGGCTGGCGTTCTCTATCTGATGCTGACGCTTGTTTCAGACTTCGTCATCAGGATCATCGAGCGCCGGGCCCGGCGCGGCTTCGTGGAGCAGTCATGAGCGAGGCGCCCACCACCGACGTTACCACCCATGCCATGGCGATCACGCCGCAAGACCTGCCGACGGCCGAAAGTTTCTTCAAGCCGCACCGCATCGTTCTTTTGGCAATCGCCGCCGGGCTTGTCTTCTGCATCGTCTGGTTCATGCGCTGGGACTGGCTGCCGCAATATCTGCCGCGCCTCGGCTATGGCATTCTGGTTACGCTTGCCATGCTGTTCAGCACCGCGATCCTCGGCTTTCTTCTGGCCGTGCCACTCGGCCTCGTCCAGGTGACTGGCCCCTGGCCGCTAAAGGCGCTGGCGAAAGGTTTTTGCACCGTCGTTCGCGGCACGCCGTTGCTGCTGCAGCTCTGGCTTCTCTATTATGGCCTCGGCTCGCTGTTTCCGCAGTTTCCGGCCATCCGCCAGTCCTTCCTCTGGCCGTACCTGCGTGAATCCTGGCCGTATGGTGTCGCAGCGCTGACGATCTCCTTTGCAGCCTATGAAGGCGAAGTCATGCGCGGCGCCTTTGCCGGCGTTCCAGCCGGCGAGATCGAGGCGGCGCGTGCCTATGGCATGAGCCGCTGGACGCTGTTTCGCCGCATCTGGCTGCCGCGCGCCATTCACCGGGCACTGCCGACACTCAACGGCGAAACCGTGCTGCAGCTGAAGGCGACGCCGCTGGTTGCTACCATCACCGTGATCGACGTCTATGCCGTCATCTCCAAGGTGCGGCAGGATACCTACATCACCTACGAGCCGCTGCTGCTGCTCGCACTGATCTATATGTGCCTGACAGCAATTCTTGTCTTCGCTTTCCGCTATCTCGAAAATCGCATACCAACCCGTGGTGCCTGACATGACCTTGAACGTGAACCTGACCAACTCCATGCCCGAATTGGTGGCCATCCGCCGTGACCTGCATGCCCATCCGGAACTGGGGCTCGAAGAGGTCCGCACCTCCAATTTCGTTGCCACCTGCCTTGAAGGCCTCGGCTACACCGTCACCCGCGGGCTGGCGAAAACCGGTCTCGTCGCCACGCTGAAGAACGGCACCAGCAACCGCTCGATCGGCATCCGCGCCGATATGGACGCGCTGCCGATCTTCGAGGAAACCGGCCTCGACTACGCCTCGAAAACCCCCGGCCTGATGCACGCCTGCGGCCATGACGGCCACACGACCATGCTTTTGGGCGCTGCCCGCGCCATCGCCGAGCGCAAGAATTTCGACGGTACCGTGCATCTCATCTTCCAGCCGGCCGAAGAGAATTTCGGCGGAGCCAAGATCATGATGGACGAAGGCCTGTTCGACAAATTCCCATGCGACGCCGTGTTTGCGCTCCACAACGAACCCGGCCTGCCCTTCGGCCAGTTCGCGCTGCGCGAAGGCCCGATCATGGCTGCAGTGGATGAGGCGAAGATCACCGTTCATGGCCTTGGCGGCCACGGCGCCGAACCGCAGGAAACCGCCGACCCGATCGTCTGCGGCGCTTCGATCGTCATGGCGCTGCAATCGATCGTATCGCGCAACATCCATCCGATGGACCCGACCGTCATCACCGTCGGTTCGTTTCACAGCGGCTCGGCCAGCAACATCATTCCGGAACGCGCCGAAATCGTCGTCGGCATCCGTTCGTTCGATCCGAAGGTGCGTGACGAGTTGGAACGCCGCATCCGGCTGATCGCCGAAAACCAGGCGGTAAGTTACGGCATGCGGGCCACTATCGACTATCACCGCAGCTATGACGCGACGATCAACCACAAGGCGGAAACCGATTTCGTCCGCGATCTCGCCATACGCTTTGCCGGGGCCGACAAGGTCGTCGATCTCGAACGCGCCTTCATGGGCAGCGAGGACTTCGCCTATATGATCAAGGACCGGCCGGGCACCTACTTTTTCCTTGGCTCCAGCGTCACCGGAAATGAGAAATCGCTGCATCACCCCGGCTACAATTTCAACGACGACCTGCTGCCGATCGGCGCCGCGTTCTGGACCGAGCTGGCGGAAGCTTATCTCGCCCGGCCATAACGGCTTCCAGAAAAGAAAAAGCCGCAGGAAGGGACATTCCTGCGGCAAGTCGGGACAGTGTAGGCAAGTCGATCGCGACGTGCGATCAGTCGAATGTTCGGGCCTGCACGCGCGGCAAAGCTTTGACCGGCGGTGCAGCCCATCAAGATCGAAGCCTGGCAAAGGTGCGGTTGTCATCATGCAACACGACCGCTCGACGGGTTTCGTTCTTCGATAAAACCGACCATAGACGGTAGGGTTTGCGGGCCGCTTAAGCCAATAATTAAAATTTTACCGATGTCGCCTTTCGGGACGATGCCGCTCAAATCAGAACCTCGTGCGGCCGGATGCAACTTTGCCGCAGGTGGGCGATTGTCGCAGTGTGACATCATGGTTGCAGCGATGTCATTGACCTTTTGCACCAATAGCGCAGATTATAGCGCACGGGTTCAGGCGCCGGACACACCGCAAAGGCAGGGGACCGCCGGAGCGAAATCGGACACACCGACGGCTGCCAAACCTTCGAAAGGATTGTACCGTGTTCGAGAGTTTTGACGCGACGTTGCTTGCCCGCATCCAGTTTGCCTTCACCGTATCGTTTCACATCATCTTTCCAGCCTTCTCCATCGGTCTTGCGAGTTTTCTTGCCGTGCTCGAGGCGCTGTGGCTGTGGAAGAAGGATCAGGTCTACATGGACCTGTTCAATTTCTGGAAGACGATCTTTGCCGTTGCCTTCGGCATGGGCGTCGTCTCGGGCATCGTCATGTCCTACCAGTTCGGCACCAACTGGAGCGTCTTTTCCGACAAGGCCGGGCCGATCATCGGGCCGTTGATGGGTTACGAGGTGCTGACGGCCTTCTTCCTCGAGGCCGGCTTCCTCGGCGTCATGCTGTTCGGTCTGCACCGCGTCGGTCCGAAGCTGCATTTCCTCGCCACGTTCATGGTCGCCTTCGGAACGCTGATCTCGGCCACCTGGATCCTCGCCGTGAACTCCTGGATGCAGACGCCGGCCGGCTTCGGCATCAATGAAGTCGGGCAGTTCATTCCGCTCGACTGGTGGAAAGTGGTCTTCAATCCGTCCTTCCCCTACCGCCTCGTACACATGGTACTTGCCGCCTATCTCACCACCGCCTTCGTGGTCGGTGCCGTCGGCGCATGGCATCTCCTGAAAAATACCGCCCCCCGGCGTTCGCGCACCATGTTCTCTATGGCCATGTGGATGGCGACGATCGTCGCGCCGATCCAGATCATGGCCGGCGACTTCCATGGCCTCAACACGCTGGAACATCAGCCGGTCAAGGTCATGGCGATGGAAGGCCACTTCGATAGCCACCCGAACGGCGCGCCGCTGATCCTGTTCGGCATTCCGAACACGGCGGAAAAGCGTATCGACTACGCGATCGAAATCCCGAAATTTTCCAGCCTGATCCTCAAGCATGACCTGAACGCGCCGCTTGCCGGCCTCGACACCATCCCAGACAATCTCGAGCCGCCTGTCGCAGTCGTCTTCTGGTCCTTCCGCGTCATGGTTGGCATCGGCTTTGCCATGCTCGGTATCGGCCTGTGGAGCCTGTGGTGTCGGTTCAGGGGCACGCTCGATAGCGCCGACTGGCTGCATAGGGCGGCCGTGCTGATGGGGCCTGCTGGTTTCGTCGCCGTGCTTGCCGGCTGGATCACCACCGAGGTCGGCCGCCAGCCCTATACGATCTATGGCCAGCTACTGACGGCGGACTCGATCTCGCCGATCGCCGCCCCCGCCGTCGCCGCCTCGCTGATCGCCTTCATCGTCGTCTACTTCTTCGTCTTCGGCTCCGGCACCTTCTACATCCTGCGGCTGATGAAACGCCTGCCGCGCGATCCGATGCCCGATCTCGACGACGGACCGATCAGAACCTCGGGCATCATGCCTGGGCCTGCGACCGGACACACCCATGGGAGCACACATCATGGTCATTGACCTTCCCTTCATCTGGGCTGCCATCATTGCCTTTGCGGTGCTTGCCTATGTCATCCTTGACGGCTTCGATCTCGGTATTGGCATCCTCTTCCCGTTCTTTCCGGAAAAGCGCGACCGCGACGTGATGATGAATTCCGTCGCCCCGGTCTGGGACGGCAACGAGACCTGGCTGGTGCTCGGCGGCGGCGGTCTGCTCGCAGTCTTTCCACTGGCCTACTCGGTCATCCTGTCGGCCCTCTACGCTCCGATCATCGCCATGGTGCTTGGACTGGTCTTCCGCGGCGTCGCCTTTGAATATCGCTGGCGCACCAGGCGCGGCGAGTTCCTGTGGAACTGGGCCTTTGCCGGTGGCTCGATGGTCGCGGCGTTCACGCAAGGGGTGGCACTCGGCGCCCTCGTCCAGGGCATCCCGGTGGCCAACCGTGCCTATGCCGGCGCCTGGTGGGATTGGCTGACACCGTTTTCCATCGCCACCGGCTTTGCCATCCTGATCGGCTATGCGCTTCTCGGCTCGACCTGGCTGGTGATGAAGACGACCGGAGAGCTGGCTGAAAGGGCCCGCAAGATCGCGCTGCGCACGTGCTTTGCCACCATTGCTGCCATGGGTATCGTCAGTCTGTGGACGCCGTTCCTCAGACCGCAATATCTGGAGCGCTGGTTCAGCTGGCCAACTGCAGTCTTCAGCATCATTGTACCGGTACTTGTACTCGGCTGCTTCGCACTGCTGCTCATGGGGATCCGCGGCAAGCGTGATGTCCAGCCGTTTCTGGCGGCACTCGGCCTTTTCGTCCTCGGCTTTGCCGGCATCGGCATCAGCTTCTATCCCTACATGGTGCCGCCATCGGTGACCATCTGGGATGCAGCAGCGCCGGATTCGAGCCTGGCCTTCCTGCTGTGGGGTGCCGCATTCCTCGTACCGATCATCCTGATCTACACCGGCTACGCCTACTGGGTGTTCCGGGGCAAGATGGACCCTGAGGAGGGCTATCACTGATGCCAGACGAGAACAGCGTTTCCAAAAAGCTCCTGTGGTTCGTCGGCCTGTGGTTTCTGGGGGTGCTGACCGTCACCGTCATCGGCTTCGCCATCAAACTCTCGCTCGGCGCTTAAAGCGCCGGGCAGCCGTCATGCAAAGCTTCGCTCAAGTTTCCCGCGCTACCTCTAAAGCACACATCAGCAGGCAATGGCTTCCGCTGAGAGACAGGACCGCACCCTCCTCTGTTGCAGAAGGTACTTGCCTGCTGATGTGACCAGCTTCCGGAACCGCCGCTCGCGGTGGCGGCCCGGCAGCGACCGCGACACGCACGAGGCAAGCCATGACCAAACTCTCGATCTGCATTCCCGTGGAAACTGCCGCGCAGAACGCCCTGCCGCTTGTGACAATGCTTCTGGAGAACCAAAGCGCGGACTTTGAGATCGTCATCGCAAAACCTGCCGATGTATCGCTCACCGACGCGCTCACCGGCCTTGCCACCAGCGAGACACGCGTCATGACAACAGACGCACCCGCCGGAATCACCCGTCAACTCCTGTGGCGCCACGCCGTCTCAGCCGCCAAGGGCGACTGGGTGACACTGGTCAACCCCGGCGATGTCATCGAAAGCGAACTGGCGACGATGGTCGCCTATCTCGAAACCAGCTCTCCAGACGTTGATGCACTCGCGTGGAATGTCCTGCAGATCGACCGTCATGCCGAGCCCGGCAAGGCAAGCTCCGTCGCCATCCCTGCCCGCTATCACATCGACAAACTCGACAAGACCGGAATGCTGAAAGCCTTCTTCTACTGGGAAAACAGCCTCAACGTGCCGAAGATGCCTTACGGCCTCCATCATGCTGCCATCCGCCGTTCTCTGGTAGACGCGCTGCTGCAATTGCCGCAGCCAAGCGACTGGTCGACACCGGTGCCACAATATGAATGGGCAGCCAAGGTCCTACTGTTTTCCAACGAACTCGCCTTCAGCGCCCGGCCGATGTCGGCTGTCAGTACCTCGCCTTTTGCGGCAGCTCCGCCGGTTCATCCCTGGAATTTCCCCTTCCACTCAGGCCTTGGCCTCACCGGAGCGGTCGCCGAAGTGCAGTTCCACGTACTGCGTGAACTCGATACGCCCTGGTCCGGCGGCAGCGAGGCGTTCGTGCGCGCAACCGTGATCGACTGCATGATGGAAACCGGCCGGGAAACCTACAAAAACAAGGGCAACGCTTATTTCGCCGCTTTGAAGGGATTCGAAGGCGGTCATCTTGCGCCGTTCTTTCGCCCGGAATTCCATGAGATCCGGCCAAAGGATACGCGGCGCGGCTTGCATGACGGCGCGCTGCTGATCGACCGTTTCATCGGCGGGGCCCGCGACGCCGCGGAGTTTTACACGATGATCAAGCCGATCCTGACGCCGGTCGGGCTGATCTGCGGCGGCACCCTGCTTGGCAAGGACGGCAAAGCCATATGAGTGAGAAGACGCCGCGAATTTCCTACACCAAGCCCTCGATCACCGAGCTGGAAGTCGCCTATGCCACCGATGCCGCCGCCAATGGCTGGGGCGAGCGTTGCTACGACTACATCGTCCGGTTCGAGAACGGCTTCCGCCAGCATCTTGGCGTTACCCATGCGATTGCCACATCGAGCTGCACCGGCGCCTTGCATATGGGCCTTGCAGCGCTTGGCATCGGTGACGGCGACGAAATCATCCTCGCCGAAACCAACTGGATCGCCACGGCTGCACCTATCGTCCATCTCGGTGCTACCCCGGTTTTCGTCGATATCCTGCCCGACAGCTGGTGCATCGATCCGGCCGAGGTCGAGCGCCATATCACGCCGAAGACCAAAGCGATCATCGCCACGCATATCTATGGCAATCTATGCGACATGGACCGCCTTCTCGATATCGGCCGCCGCCACGGCATTCCGGTCATCGAGGATGCGGCCGAGGCGATCGGCTCCGAATGGCACGGCCGGCGCGCCGGATCGATGGGCACGTTCGGCACTTTCTCCTTCCACGGCACCAAGACACTGACGACCGGCGAAGGCGGCATGTTCGTCACCAGCGACGACGCGCTGTTCGAGAAAGTGCTGACGCTCAGCAATCACGGCCGCGCCCGCAACCAGAAAAAGCAGTTCTGGCCGGATGATGTCGGCTTCAAGTACAAGATGTCGAACATTCAGGCCGCGCTCGGCTGCGCCCAGCTTGAGCGCATCGGGAGCCTGATTGCCCGCAAGCGCGAAATTCTCTCAAGCTATGCCGAAAGACTGAAAGCCTATCAGAGCATCAGCCTCAATCCAGAAAATGCCGGTACCGTCAACGGCGCCTGGATGCCGACCGCCGTGTTCGACCGCGATATCGGCATCACCCGCGAAATGCTGCAGCAGGCGTTCAGCTCAGCCAATATCGACGCGCGCGTGTTCTTCCATCCGCTGACCAGCCTGCCGATGTTTTCCGAGCGGCGCGAAAACCGGCATGCCTGGGATATCCCCGAACGCGCCATCAACCTGCCGAGCTACCATGACATGACCGAGGAAGAGATCGAACGCGTGACCGGCGTCATCGTCAGCCTGATCGACAGCCGGGCAGCCGGCGAACTACCTCTGGCAAAATCCGCTTGAAACACCGGCGCATTGCTCGCCGCCCTCCACAGGCTTAACAAGCCATTTTGAACGACAAGGCGCCACATCACATGACCATCAAAGACGATCGCCAGGAATTCGAAGCGCACAAGAAGGACATGTGCCTGGCGCTTGGCCAGGACAACGACGCTTTTCGCCAGTCCGTCGATGCACTCGTGGCTCTCGACAGATACGATTATTCCTATCTCTGGTCGTTCCTCGGCGTACCGATTATCCAGATGCCGGCAGACGTCATGGCGACACAGGAAGTCATCTGGGCAGCCAAGCCGGACGTCATCATCGAAACCGGCGTGGCGCGGGGCGGCTCGATGATCATGATGGCAGCGATACTGAAGCTGATCGGCAAGGGCAAGGTGGTCGGCGTCGATATCGACATCCGCGCCCACAATCGCGAAGCCATCGAAATTCACCCGATGTCTCCTCTGATCGAACTGATCGAGGGTCCATCGACCTCGGCCGAAACGCTTGCCAAGGTCAAAGCCGCTATCCCCGCAGGCGCCTCCGTCATGGTGGTGCTGGACAGCGATCATAGCCGTGATCACGTTCTCGACGAACTACGGCATTACGGACCGTTGGTCACCGAGGGGCAGTTTCTCGTCGTTGCCGACACGCTGCTTGGACGGACCGAGGCAGCCCAGACGCCGACGAAACGCTCCAAGATCTGGTATCCGGGCGACGAACCGCTAGCCGCCCTTAACATCTATATGGGCGAGACCGATCGCTTCGAAGCGGACGACGTGATCAACGGCAAGTTGGTATTGTCCAGCTCCCCGGGGGGATATCTGCGATGCATCCGCGACTGACGTTCGGGCGTGCCGGCAAGGATCAAAAATCATGACAGCCGTGGTGATTTCGCAGCCGATGCTCTTTCCGTGGCCAGGTTTCTTCGAGCAATTGATGCTCGCGGATGTCTACATCTATCTCGACGACGCGCAGTTTTCCAAGGGGAGTTTCACCAATCGTATTCAGCTAAAATATGGCAATGATATCCGCTGGATGACAATCCCTCTTGCTGGCAAGGGAAGCTTCACAAAGATCGCTGATCTTCGCGCCTCCGACGACAGCTGGAAGGCCAGCCATCGCGCATTACTGCGTCAATCCCTGCAAGCGGCCCCTTATCTAAACGATGCACTGGTGATCTTCGATCGGGTCTACAGTCACGCGTCGCTCTGTGACCTGCTGATTGCCAGCATTGAGGAACCGGCACGCTACCTTGGCATCGGAGCAAGACGGCAAACTGCGATCGCCAGCAAAATGGCCGTCGAGGGACGTTCCTGGCAGCGGGTGCTCGACATGGTCACGCATTTCGGCGGCACGCGCTACGTTACCGGGCATGGCGCTTTGAACTATCTTGACCACGAAGCCTTCGAGGTTTCGGGCGTTGTGGTAGATTATATGGCTTACAGCCGCACGCCATGGGCGCAGAACGGCGAGACCTTCACACCCTATGTATCCATTCTCGATCTCATTGCTCATATGGGTCCTCGCGCCGCGCAGTGTCTTGTGCCGGCGACAACCCCGTGGCAGGCGCTCCTCAAACAGGAAACGGTGACATCATGACCGAAGACCAGACGACAATCTCATCCGCCGCTCGCGAGGAATTCGCGCAGAAGGGCTATACAATCCTACCAAATTTCTACGATGCTGATCGAGATATCGCCCCCATCCTTGAGGATATCCGCATCATTATCGCCCTGATTTGCAAGAAATACGGCGTCGAGGCATCAACAGAAACATCCTATGAGGCCATGACAACGGCCTATCGGGCGCTGATTGCCAAAAACCGCTCATGGGGCGGCGAAATCTATGACGCGATCAAGCAGATACCGTCGTTCATGCGACTGGTGAGCTACGGTGCAAATGACGATGTGTTCAGGGCGCTTCGGCCCGGCAGTATCCCCGGCATCGCCGCCGGCGGGTATGGCATGCGCATCGACAATCCGGGCGAAGAGAAATTCCGTGCACAGTGGCATCAGGAATTCCCGTCGCAGTTGCGTAGCCTCGATGGTGTGGTGTTCTGGACTCCACTTCTTCCTGTTACCGCGGATATGGGCCCGGTGCAGATCGCCGAAGGTTCACACGCGGAAGGATTAATTCCCGTCTATAGCGACGACGCCGGCGTCGGCAAGTTCGGCGCTTACGCATTGCATCTGGACAACGCCGAAGAACGCCTTTCCCGATACAAGCACGTCGCTCCTCTCAGCAAGCCCGGCGACCTGGTCCTCATGGACTTCCTGACAATGCATCAATCCGGCCATAACATTTCCTCTATTCCACGCTGGAGCATCCAGTTCCGCTATTTCAATTATGCGGAGCCCGTCGGCGTGCGGATCGGCTGGCAAGGCTCGTTTGCCGCTGGTGTCGATTTCGCGCAGGTTCTTCCGGAGCTCGTCGTCGCGAGGGAGAAGCAGATATGAATCACTGCCGAGTTTGCGCAAGCGACATTGCCACGACAGCATACGAAGCTTCGGCTCCGGCCCTGACATCGGTGATGACGATACTCGACATGCCCACGCAGGTGTTCGTCTGCGATACATGCGGGCATGCGCAATGCGCCGATCTTCCAGATATTCAGACTTTCTATGACACCGGCTACAAAATCTCGCTCGGCAGCGAAGATCACGATCAGATCTTTGCCGTTGCCACGGACGGAACGCCGATCTTCCGCACCGATCATCAGGCTGCTCTTGCGCTGCGTCTTTTTGATCTGCCGGAAGGTGCCTCGCTGCTCGACTATGGCGCCGCAAAGGCGACCACACTAAGGAAGATATTTGCTACCCGGCCTGACCTACAGCCACATGTCTTCGACGTCAGTTCGGACTATGCTTCGGCCTGGCAGGGATGGATCGAACCGGAAAATCAGGCGATCTACAGCACACCGTCTCAATGGGCAGGCCGCTTTGACGCCATCATGACCCATTTCGTGCTCGAACATGTCGCTGAACCCGTCGCCTTCCTCAGCAGCTTGCATGACATGTTGAAAGTCGATGGACGACTACTGGTGTCCATTCCCGACGTCGCCGCCAATCCGGGTGACATGGCTGTGGTCGACCACCTCAATCACTTCAGCGATGCTTCGCTCCGATATGCTTTCGCAAAATCCGGCCTCATTGTAGAGACCATGGATCGCACGTCCTTTCCTGGCGCATTCTTCGTGGTTGCCACGCGTCCACAAGCGCCGGTAATTGCTGAAAGGGATCAAGCTTCAGCATTACAAGCTGCCGACCGCAGCAGGGGGATATGTGATTTCTGGACAAAAGCAGCTCAGAACCTTGATGATGCGGTTTCAAAGGCTGCCGGCCGGTCGGCCGCCATCTACGGCGCAGGCTTCTACGGCAGTTGGATCTTCAGCCGCATGGAAAAGCATATTGAGCTGAGAAATTTCCTCGATCAAAACCCGAAGCTGCACGGCACCGAGCACTTTGGACGGCCGGTCATTGCACCGGCGCAGCTGCCTATAGATATCGAAATCGTTTTCATCGGGCTCAATCCGTTGAAAGCCCGCGAAGCGATAGCCGCCTTGCCAGCACTTCACCGCGAAGGCCTGGAGCTTGTCTGGATCGACGCTTAGGCGTCAGGAATCGCTTACAACAGTCCGGCGGCGTTGTCTGTCGCTGGGCTGCATCCATCTTATCAAGCGATCACGGCCTCACCTTCACGCTTCTGAAGTTCCCGGAAGGAATGCATCCATGCGTCCGGCAGTCCATGCGACGCGTTGAGTGGCGGTAGACTGGCTTTCAGGGAAGCAGAGGTCGAAACCCAGACAAGACCACAATAGACCTTCATCAGGAAGGCCATTTTCTGCCACCGTGCTAACGGCCAATCGGGTTCAACCCCGCGTGCCAACTGGCAGATAAGCGGTCCGCCATCCATGGTTTCATCGACTACATGCAAGCTGCACCCAAGAAGTCGCACGCGCGCTGCGTGGGCGTCCTCAACACCAGTCAATCCTTTGAATGCTGGCAAAGCAGCCGGATGCACATTCGCAGTTGGAATGGCGTGAAATAGCTCGCTGGTGACAAGACGATCGAAAAACAGGAGAATCCGTTCGACCTGACATGCGCGAGCAGCCTGGGCAACCTCGCGCGAGAAATCCCGTCGTTTTTTTTCCTCAATACGCAGCAGCCGGGCACCAGCCTTCTCAGCAACCGCCTCTGCCCCGCAAACGCGATCGGAAATCACAGTAAAGCCAATGCCTGCATCTCCGGATATCCTGAGAATTTCTGCAAGCGCTGCTCCGCCAGATGAGACGACAATACCAAGTTCCACCGCAAACAGCCTATTCTCTCGACCGCAAATCAAGCGACCTTGAAATACTCGTTGAAGTTCAGTGTCAAATCTTGCTGTGGAGCGAGCATCTGGTCGACAAAATCATAGAGTTCTGCGGGTGTCTGAACACCACCAATCTCTTCATCGATGTAGAGTTGGTTGTCGCTAACACCGGTAAAAAAATGGCCCCCTGCCGCATCAGGGAAATCGGCGGGTTGGAAGTGTTTCAAATATTTTCCACCCTTCCAGTTCGCAAAGGCTTGGCGGAAACCCTCGACAGCTCTATCGCGATCCTCCTGGGTCGACATTATGCTGCAACTGTTACCACATGCTTCCGCGAAATTGGCTTCCCAGCCCGTCATCGGGCTATAGCCGTACTGGGCCAGGAACCAATGCTGAGTCTGCGCTATAACGGCAGTAAGCCCGAGAGTAGAACGGAAGGGGAAATCCTTCATATGCGCATCTTCGTCGATATTACGTTGGGTCTCGATCATAAATGCCGCAAGTTGCTCCTTGAGCTTATCAGTCGTCTTGATTTTCGCTGAATTGCTTTTTGCGCAAGAGCCAAGAACAGAGAAGGACCGTCCCGAGTAGACCATTTGCTCCGCAGTCACGAGGACCTTGCAAATATTCTCAAAATCGACGACCGGATATTCGCAGTATTTTCCGCCAAACTTCGCCTTAATCTTGTTCATCACGCGCATCGACACCGCGCCGTGATAGAAACCGAAAGCCATGTTGGGGCTCGCCTTCCCTCCCCTCCACCCAAAAAATTCCTGATAGGCCAACGCCCGTGAAATCCGGTAAACACCGGTGTCGAGATGCGCCGCTATATTGCAATGCTGAGGACGATTGCAGGGCCAATTGAAAGTTAGGCGATTCCAAATGAGAACGTCTAGCGTGGACTGCTCTGCCTGGCAGCGGCGGATCAGGTCGGCCACATCGACATCGACGTAATCATCATCGCCGATCATGCAGACAAACTCGCCGGTGGTAGCCTCGACGCATCGATCCCAATTCTCGACCATCGGCAAGACCCTGCCCACCGAAGGCAGATATTTCACGCGCGGATCGGCAAGCACGTCCTTCATGAAATCGTTCATGATGGAGGCATCATCGGAATTGTCGGCGAAGATATATTCGACATCCATGCGCATGTTCGCCAGAAGACTTCTGATCGTTTCCTGGAAATAGGGCTGGCGGTTACGCGAGGGTACACAAATCGTCAGTTTCGGCTGCGCGAACATGAAATTTCTCCGTTTGCCGTACATTAGCGGCAGCGCCTTTCGCGAGGCTTGCCCGCGACCCTTTGACTTCCGTTCGGCTTTTCGGCTTCTCAGCCGGTACGTGGGTTGATAAGCACCGTCGCATGCGGTCCTGCGATGCAGCAGTGCCGTGGTGAAGCATCCGGAGAGCCTTATGCAGAAAAACCCGGCAGACTGTGCCTCGATGGCAGAGATCCGTGTCGAGATCGACCGCATCGATCAAGCCCTGATGGCGCTCTTTCAGGAACGCTGGGGCTATATCGGGCGGGCGGCCGAGATCAAGAAACCGGCCGGGTTGAAGGCGGACATTCCGTCGCGCGTGGATCAAGTCCGGCAAAATGCACGCCGCAACGCAGAAAAGGCCGGGCTTGAACCCGATTTCTACGAGGATATCTGGGCGCGCCTGATCCAACATTCGATCGAGCATGAACTGGACATCCTCGGCGATAGCGGGAAATAGGCGGCGACTTTTGCTCAGCCGATCTTGATGCCAGGCGTATCGGTTTTCTTCACCGGCGCCTCGACGGCGACTTCCGGCAGATCGCCGGTAGCGCCTTCGGCTAAGGATGCACCGTCAGCGTCGGCACCGCTGTGACGAACTTGCCACCCCAATCGCTGATATACGAAAGCTGATGTCTGATTTCGGCTTGAAGGTTCCATGGCAGTATCACAACTCTTTCCGGTTTTTCGGCTTTGAGAAATTCTTCCGTGACAACGGGGATACGGCTGCCGGGAAGCAGGAGGCCTTGCTTGGCCGGGTTCTTGTCGACAACGAAGGACAGGAGATCAGGCTTGACGCCGGAGAAGTTGATCAGCGTGTTGCCCTTGGCCGCAGCGCCATAGGCTGCGACCTTCAGACCCTGGCGCCGGCACTCGATCAGAAATGTCAGGAATCCATCACGTACAGACTGCGCGGCCTCCTGGAAGTCCGTGTAGAAGCTGTCGTTCAGCATGCCGGCCGCGCGCTCTTCAGCAAGCACGGCAGCGACGGCGGGCGTCACCTCGTGCGTTCCGGTATCGCTACGCTGTCCGAACACCCGCAGGCTGCCGCCATGCCAGGGCGTCGTCTCGACATCAAAGACGGACAGCCCGTTGGCTTCGAAAACGCGGCTCACCGCTGTCAGCGACAGGTAGGAATAGTGCTCGTGATAGGCGGTATCGAACTGCGCCTCGCGCACCATATTCAGCAGGTGCGGAAACTCGAAGGTAGCAACGCCGTTTTCCTTCAGCAGACGTGCGAAACCGGCGACGAAATCGTTGATATCAGGCACATGGGCCAGAACATTGTTGGCGGCCGTCAGGTCAGCGGAACGGCCCTCTGCTGCGAGCCTTTCCCCAAGTTCCGCACCGAAGAATTCCTCGACGATCTCGATGCCCTTGGCGCGCGCGGCCGCAGCCGTGCTTGCGGTCGGCTCGATACCGAGGCAGCCGATGCCGCGCTCCCTGGCATATTGCAGCAGATAGCCGTCATTGGCGGCGGCCTCGACGATATGGGAAGCTTCGGTCAGGCCGAAACGGGCCTGCATGTCGGCGACATAACGCTTGGCGTGATTAAGCCACGAGGTCGAAAACGAGCTGAAATAGGCATAGCTCGAGGAAAAGAACGTCTCGCGTTCGGCAAAATCCTCGGTCTGCACGAGGCGGCATTCCTGGCAGCAGCGGATCACCAGCGGATACCACAGCTCCGGCAAGTGCCGCTCATCGGCATTGACGTAGGAATTGGAGGGTGGCGCGGTGCCGAGATCGAGGAAGGGCACCATATGCGTCGATCCGCAGTGACGGCATTTCATGCGGCTACTCCACGATAGTCCGGCGACAGCAAGGGATGCGCCGCATCACGCGGCGACAGGTTGGCGACCGGCAACGGCCAGTCGATGCCGAGTGCGGGGTCTTGCGGATTGAGCCCCCCCTCGGAAGAAGCCGCATAGGGCTCTGAATGGGCATAGATCATCCGCACATCATCGGTCAGTGCCTGGAAGCCATGCGCGAAACCCATGGGAATCAGCAGCGAGCAGGCATTGTCTTCGGACAGCTCGACGGCGAAATGCTGCAGAAACGTCGGCGATTGCGCGCGGATATCGACGGCAATGTCGAGCACCCGGCCGCGGGTGCACGTGACGAGCTTGATCTCGGCATGGGGCGGGCGCTGGAAGTGCATGCCGCGAACCGTGCCCTTGTGGAGCGTACCGGTCTCGTTCAGTTGTGCGATGCGCCCCTGCCAGCCGAAGGCCGCAAGATCTTCTTCGCAGAACAGCCGAGACAGAAAGCCGCGATCGTCCGACATGGTTCTGCGGCTGATGACCGAAAGCCCCTGAAGCGGCGTCGCGCGGGCCGTGAACCGCGCGCTCATCCGGCCGCCCGCAAAGGTTCGTCCTTGGTGGCAAGTCCGGCAAAATCGCGGATATCGCCAAGGCAGAGGTCAAGTGCTGCTTGTCCCTGCCCTTGCGCCCTATACCATTCCATCGTCCGCTTGACGGTTTCCGCCAGACGCCAGCGCGGCTGGTAGCCGAGATCGGCGCGTGCCTTGGCACTGTCAAGCACCAGGTAGCCCGCTTCGTGCGGACCATCCGTGCCATCACCAAGCACCATCGCGCCGCCACCAAAGTGGCGTTCGGCCATTTTGAGGACCGCCCCAACGGAGGCCGCTTCGCCGTGATCCGGTCCAAAATTGTAGCTCTCGATCCCGTCAGGCATAAGCCACAGACGCTGCGCCAATCCCATATATCCGCCGAGTGGCTCAAGCACATGCTGCCAGGGACGCACGGCGCGTGGACGGCGTACCTGCAACGTCTCGCCACCCTGCCAGGCTCTTACGGCATCCGGGATCAGCCGGTCTTCGGCCCAGTCACCGCCGCCGATGACATTGCCGGCGCGTGCCGTGGCAAGGCCGATCTTGCGGGCTGCAAAGAACGAGGCGCGGTAGCTTGCGGCGACGATCTCCGCGGCCGCTTTGCTGGCGCTGTAGGGATCGTGGCCGCCGAGCGGATCGCTCTCCATGAAGGCAAGGCCGGTCTCGGCGTTGTGGTAGACCTTGTCGGTGGTCACGACGACGATCGAGCGCACATCCTCCGACATCCGCAGGGCGTCCAGCAGATTAGCCGTGCCGATGACGTTGATATCGTAAGTCTCGGCCGGATTACGATAACCGGCGCGCACCAAAGCCTGCGCCGCCAGATGGAAGACGATCTGTGGCTTGGTTTTCAACACATGATGGGTAACGGCATCACGATCGCGGATATCGATGATGCCTGAGCCATCCATGCCGCCGCCGAGCAGCAGATGCAGCGAGGGGTCGGTCTGCGGCGCCAGCGACAGGCCGGAGACATCGGCTCCCAGTTCGCGCAGCCATAGCGTCAGCCAGCTGCCCTTGAAGCCGGTATGCCCGGTGACGAGCACCCGTTTTCCGCGCCAGAATTCATTTGTCATTGTCATCACCAGCTCTTCCAGGGTGGGGTGCCGCTCTGCCACAGGCTTTCAAGGTGGTTCTTGTCGCGCAGCGTATCCATCGGTTGCCAGAAGCCGTCGTGGAAATAGGCCTGCAACTCGCCCTCTCTGGCCAGTCCCATCAATGGATCGCCTTCCCAGCTTGAATGATCCGCGTCGATCCGGTCGATGACGCGAGGCGAAAGCACGAAGAAGCCGCCGTTGATGAAGCCACCTTCGCCTTCCGGTTTTTCGATGAAACCCTGGACTTCGGTGCCTTCCAGCTGCAGCGCGCCATAGCGTGCCGGCGGCCGCACGGCCGTCACGGTCGCCTGCTTGCCGTGGCTCTTGTGGAAGGCAATGGTCTTGCCAATATCGACATTGCTGACGCCGTCGCCATAGGTGAAGCAGAACGCTTCCTCGTCCTTGAGGTAGGACGCGACCCGCTTGAGGCGGCCGCCGGTCATCGAGTTTTCACCCGTATCGACCAGCGTGACGCGCCAGTTCTCGGCGCTCTGACGGTGAAATTCGATCGAGTTCTGCGACAGGTCAAACGTGATGTCCGACATGTGCAGGCCGTAATTGGCGAAATATTCCTTGATCATGTAGCCTTTGAAGCCACAGCAGATGATGAAGTCGCGCACGCCATGGGCGTAGTAGAGCTTCATGATATGCCAGAGGATCGGCCGCCCGCCGATCTCGATCATCGGCTTTGGCCGCAGATGTGTTTCTTCGGCAATGCGTGAGCCCAGGCCACCGGCAAGAATGACAGCTTTCATCCGCCCCTCCCGTTAAACGCAAAGACGATCGCAGGCGGTACCGGCGATGGCTTGGTGAGAGGAAGCAGAATTGCAATTGCCCAGCGATCCAGCAGAACTGGTGCCGTGCGGCGCCTTCGACTGCAGGGGCTCAGCCCTTGCGGTCATATGGTTTTTGAGGCGCGAAAACTCCATCATGCTCCGGGTCCAGTCAGTCTATTCTGACCGGTACCCTAGAGGGTGAAACTGTCGTCAAACTGGAGAGGCCGCCCGGCCTTGCGCTTGGCGACCCTACGTCAGCGTCAGAAAAGTACGGAACCGACTGTATTCTTAGAACGAATTTTTCCGCATCAGATGCAATTCCCAATCCAGCGCGCTGCGGATGATGCCGTTCAGATCGTCATATTGCGGCACCCATCCAAGCTCCTGCTTGGCCAGCGCCGGATTGGCGACGATCATCGCAGGGTCTCCTGCGCGCCGCTCGGAGAACGTCACTGGGAAATCCTCACCGTGCACCTTGCGAACGGCATCGAGCACTTCGAGCACGGAAAATCCGTGGCCATAGCCACAGTTGGCCGCTAGCGATCCGCCACCGGCGCGCATGCGCTGCAGGGCTTTCAGATGGGCCTGAACGAGGTCCCAGACATGGATATAGTCGCGCACGCAGGTTCCGTCCGGGGTGGGATAGTCGGTGCCGAACACACTCATCGACGAACGTTTGCCGAGTGCGGTGGCGCAGGCAACCTTTATCAGATGGGTCGCCGTTGCCGTCGATTGGCCGCTGCGTCCCTTCGGATCGGCACCAGCGACATTGAAATAGCGCAAAGCCGTGTAGGTGAAAGCATGCGCATTGGCGGTGTCGCGCAGCATGATCTCGGTCATCAGCTTCGACGAACCGTAAGGCGATTCCGGCTTGAGATTGACGCTCTCCGTCACCGGTTCCAGCACATCGGGTGTGCCATAGACCGCAGCCGTCGAGGAAAACACGAAATAGGGAATACCCGCTTCGACAGCGCTGGCGATCAGGCTGCGGGATTTGACCGTGTTGTTTTCGTAGTAACCGAGCGGATCGGCGACCGATTCCGGCACAACGATAGAGCCGGCGAAATGGATGATGGAATCGATGTCGTTGTCGGCAAAGATTTGCTGCATCAGGGCCGTGTCGGCAATATCGCCTTCATAGAAACGCGCTTCGGGTGCGATTGCCCAGCGGAAGCCGGTCGACAGGCGGTCGATGACGACGACCTGTTCGCCCGCATCGAGCAATGCCCAGACCATGTGGCTGCCGATATATCCGCCGCCGCCCGTTACCAATACCGCCATTGCCTGCTCCTGCGCTGTTCAAGTGAGCGGGATAAAACCCGTTCGCGACGCGATTCACAAGACTTATGTGCGATGCAATGCAGCCGAAGCTGCTTCAGAGCGCGGCGATATAGCCCGCCAGCCGTTCGGCCGCGATGGCGATCTGCCTGGGATCACGCAGAAAACAGGCACGCATGAACAGCGATCCGCCCTCGCCGAAGGCGGTTCCGGGTGCGAGACCGACACCGGTCTTGTCGACGATATCCAGCGCTGCGCGCCGGGCATCGGTGACGCCATCGATCTTCAGGAAGGCGTAGATCGCGCCGTCCGGCTTCAACGTCTGCACCCGGTTGGTGGCGATCAGCGCGTCGCAGAGCAGGTCGCGTGAACGGGTGGCCTTGGCAACGTTTTCCGCGACGAACGCATCGCCCTGGTCAAGCGCCACCAAGGCCCCCGCCTGGATGAACTGAGCCACGCCCGATGTCGAATACTGGATCAGGTTTTCCAGCACCTGGCCGATCGCCGGCGGCGCCACGATCCAGCCGGCCCGCCAGCCGGTCATCGACCAGTTCTTCGAAAACGAATTGACGAACAGGATGCGCTCGTCCTCTTCCATCACGTCGAGGAAGGACGGGGCGCGGGCGCCATTGTAGGAATAGAGCGCATAGATCTCGTCGGCGATGATCCACAGGCCGTGTTTGCGCGCCAGTGCCAGAATGGCTTTCAGGTCGTCATGCGTGGCCGTCCAGCCGGTTGGATTGGAGGGCGTATTGACGAACAGAGCCCGCGTCTTTTCCGTTATCGCGGCTTCCAGCCTGCCGATGTCGAGCTGCCATTTGCCGTCCTCGAAGCTCAGCGGCACGGCGACGGCGCGCACGCCGGACAATTCGGCGCTGGCGGCAAAGTTCGGCCAGGCCGGGGTCAGGAACACCATCTCGTCGCCCGGCGAGGTCACGGCCTCGATGGCAAGCTTGATGGCCTGCATGCCGGAACCGGTCACATAGAAATTGTCCGGCGACAGCGTTTTGGCGAAATGCCGCTGGTAATAGCGCGACAGCGCCTCGCGTAATGTCGGGATTCCGCGCTGCCAGGTGTAGAAGGTCTCGCCGGCTTTCAGCGAATCCTGGGCCGCTTGCGAGATGAAATCCGGCGTCGGCAGATCACCCTCGCCCACCCAGAGCGGAATGAGCCCGTCGCGCCCGCGCGCATAATTCACCAGTTCGACAATGCCGCTTTCAGGGGCAGAAAGCGATCGGGGGCTGAGGCTGGCAAGTATGGTCATCGGCGGGCTCCTCGCGCATAACCCCGAAAATTGGAACCGATTTTCGGGGTTATGCGCAGCTAAAAAATACTAGAGCACCTTTTGCGCGCCCAATTGGGCGCGCGGCGCTCTAGTTGCCCGCCGCTTCTAGCTGTTTTTCACATCACGATCACGCGATATTCGGTGACTGATTTATCGATTCTGGTGATGTATCGACACCGGCCTGACGATCGCGAAACGCGTCTTATACGCGCTGTGTTTTCAGGAGATCGCGGATTTCGGTCAGAAGTTGAACATCCACCGGTGGCGGTGCTGCCGGCTCTTCGTTCTTCTGCTTTTCCAACGAAACGCGCATCTTGTTGACGGCCTTGACCATCAGGAAAATGATCCAGGCGAGAATGAGGAAGTTGATCACCACGGTCAGAAAGTTGCCATAGGCAAAGACTGCGCCCTGCTCGCGTGCCGCAGCAAGCGAGGTCGCCGTTACTGTGCTGGAGAGCGGGAAGAAGAAATTGGAGAAATCGAGGCCGCCCGTGATGGCGCCGATGACCGGCATGATGATGTCGCCGACCAGCGAATTGACGATCAGCGTGAACGCGCCGCCAATGATAATACCGACCGCGAGGTCCATGACATTGCCCCGGGCAATAAACGCCTTGAATTCATTTATCATTACTCTCTCCTTGTCTAAGACCGAAACCAGCTGCGTCTGCCTGTTCCTACGCAACCGGGTACAGGCTGGATGCTAACCGAAATCAAAATCATGTAAATCACGCAATCAAAATTAGCCTTGCATATATCGATCGCGGTTCCCTGAAAAAGAGTTGCCGTTTCTTTGACTTAAGGCTTAGAGCGGCCCGATTTTCTTCGCCTCCGTCTTGTCCTATGCTCTGGTGGAGGACAAGGAGGGGCCATGCTCTCGGGCTCGATCATTTTCGCCGCGGCCTTCGGCTACCTGTTGCTGCTGTTTGCAGTGGCAAGCTACGGCGATCGCAAGGCGCGCAAGACCGATCCTGCCGGAAGAGGCAGGCCGCTGGTCTATGCCTTGAGCCTGGCGATCTATTGCACCTCCTGGACTTACTTCGGCGGTGTCGGTCTTGCTGCCGAACGCGGATTGGAATTCACCGGCATTTATATTGGCCCGATCCTGATGTTCACCATCGGCCTGCCGGTCATCCGCCGGATCATCGCGCTCGCCAAGGCTGAAAAACTGACCTCGGTTGCCGATTTCATCGCCGCGCGCTACGGCAAGAACCCGATGGTTGCCGCCATCGTCGCGCTGATCTCGCTGATCGGCGCTATCCCGTATATCGCATTGCAGTTGAAGGCGGTCTCAAGCTCGGTATCGGCGATGGTCGATACCAGCGGCTATGGCATTGGTTCCGGCCAGGATTTCATCGACCTGCCGCTTTTGGTGACGCTGTTCCTTGCCTGCTTCGCCATCGTTTTCGGCACGCGCCATACCGATGCAACCGAGCATCAGGACGGGTTGATCCTGGCGATCGCCATGGAATCAGTGGTCAAGCTTTTGGCTCTGGTCACCGCCGGGATCTATGTCGTGTTCTTCCTGTTCGACGGCCCGAGCGACCTGTGGGCCAAGGCCCTTGCCAACCAGCAGGTGATGACGGCGCTGCACTATCAGACACCGCTGCCGCGCTGGATCCTGCTCATCGTCCTCTCCGCCTTTGCCATCATCATGCTGCCCCGGCAGTTCCATGTGACGGTGGTCGAGAACCGAACGGAAAAGGACCTGCGCACCGCAGGCATCCTGTTTCCGATCTACCTCGTCGCCATCAACCTGTTCGTGCTGCCTGTGGCAATCGCCGGCGTGCTGACCTTTGCCGGCAGCGGCGATGCCGACCTCTATCTTCTGACGCTGCCGCTTGCCGCCGACATGCCGGTACTGACCATGATCACCTTCATCGGCGGATTTTCCGCAGCGACGGCCATGGTCATCGTCGCGTCCGTGGCGCTGTCGATCATGATTTCCAACGACATCATCATGCCGGTGTTCCTGCGGCGCAACCTGATGGGCCGTGGTGGCTCGCAGGATGTGGCCGGCACCTTGCTCAACGTCCGGCGCACGGCGATCTTCGTGGTTCTGCTGCTCGGTTACGCCTATTATCGCTCCGCCGACATGAGTGCCGGTCTGGCCTCGCTTGGCCTCCTCGCCTTCGCCGCCATCTCGCAGATGGCACCGGCCTTGTTCGGCGGTCTTGTCTGGCGGCAGGCCAATGCCCGGGGTGCCATTGCCGGCATGACGCTCGGCTTTATCGTCTGGGCCTATTTGCTGTTTCTGCCGAGCCTTGGCGGACCGGACAATTCGCATGTCGCGACAACCGTGCTCGGTTTCCTTTTCCCCTTCACCTCCGTGTTTTCCGGTCCCGAGGCCGATCCACTGGTCAATGCCTCGGCGCTGAGCTTGTTGGTCAATGTGATGGCTTATGTCATCGGCTCCCTCACCCGGGCGCCAAAACCGCTGGAGAGGCTGCAGGCCGGCGTGTTCATCCGCCGCAAATCGCGCACCGAAAAGGCGTTTCGCGGCCGCAAGACCAAGATTACCGTGCTTGACCTCAAAACCACGATTGCCCGCTATCTCGGTCAGGAACGGATGCAACGCTCCTTCCAGACCTATGAGCGTCAGTCGGGCCGCTGGCTGGAGGATCACCTGCCAGCCGATATGGGGCTGATCCATTTTTCCGAACAGCTGCTCGGCAGCGCGATCGGCTCTTCCTCGGCCCGGCTTGTCTTGTCGCTGGTGCTGCAACGGCTGGACGACACCTCGTCGGATACCGCCTGGCTGCTCGATCAGGCATCGGAGGCGCTGCAATACAATCAGGATATGCTGCAGACGGCGCTGTCGCAGATGGATCAGGGCATCGCCGTCTTCGACAGTTCCAACAACCTGATCATCTGGAACCGCCGTTTCCGCCAGCTGCTCGACCTGCCGGAAACGGCCGGCCAAGTCGGCTTCCCCTTAGCGGATATCGTCTCGATGCTGACCCAGCGCGGCGATATCCGCAGGGGAGATGGCAAGCGGCTGATTGCCAACTTCCTGACGCTCGACAAACCCTTTCTGCTCGAACTGTCGGGCGGCGCGCGGATCATCGAGGTGCGCACCAATGCCATGCCCGACAAGGGCATCGTCACCACCTATACCGACATTACCCAGCGCGTTGCGGCCGACATGGCGCTGAAACAGGCGAACGAGACGCTGGAACTGCGCGTTGCCGAGCGCACCGGCGAACTCACCCGCGTCAACAAGGAAGTTGCCGAAGCGCGTGCTGCTGCCGAAGAGGCCAATATCGGCAAGACGCGCTTCTTCGCCGCCGCCGGCCACGATATCCTGCAGCCGCTGAATGCCGCCCGCCTCTACTCGTCGTCACTGGTCGAACGTCTGGGGGAATCGGAAAACAGCATGCTGGTGCAGAACATCGATTCGTCGCTGGAATCGGTCGAAACCATTCTCGGCGCCGTTCTCGACATCTCCCGGCTCGATACCGGCGCAATGAAGCCGCGCCTGCAATCCGTACCGCTCAACGACCTGCTGCGCCGCATCGAGACCGATTTTGCGCCCGTCGCCCGCGCTGCAAACCTCAAGCTTACCGTCATGCCGACCTCGTTGACGGTGCGCACCGACCCCAACCTCTTGCGCCGCCTGGTGCAGAACCTCGTCTCCAACGCCATCAAATATACGCTGACCGGCAAGGTCCTCGTCGGTGTGCGCCGCGAGGGCGGCGATGCGGTCATCCAGGTGCTCGATTCCGGCATCGGCATCCCGGCATCCAAGTTCCGCACGGTTTTCAAGGAGTTCGCCCGCCTCGACGAAGGCGCCAAGACCGCTGCAGGCCTCGGGCTCGGCTTGTCGATCGTCGACCGCATCTCGCGTGTCCTCAACCACAGTGTCGATCTTCAATCCAAACCCGGCAAGGGCACGCGCTTCCGCGTCCGGATGCCGATCGACCGCACGGCCGCCGGCGGCGTCAAGGTCACCGCATCCGAACCCATTCGCACCGCCGAGCCGCTGCACGGTCTGCGCGTACTCTGCATCGACAATGAACCGCTGATCCTGGAGGGTATGAAGCTGCTGCTGGAGGGCTGGGGCTGCAATGTGACCATCACTCCCTCTCTCGACATCTGGCAGCAGAGCCTGACAGACCATGACCTGCGCCCGGACGCGATCATTGCCGACTATCACCTGGATGATGGTACCGGCATCGACATGATCCAGGCCATCCGGCTCTATTTCGGCACCGACATCCCGTCGCTGCTGGTCACGGCCGACCGCTCTCCGGAAGTGCGTGCCAGCGCAGAACGCGACGGTATCACCCTGCAAAACAAACCCGTCCGGCCGGCCTCGATGCGCGCTTGGCTGACGCAGCTGTCGGTCTCGATGAAGGCGGCGGCGGAGTGATGAAATTAGAGATTTCTTTTTATAGCAATAACACTATAATTGGGTAGTGAAATGACGTCTGATGATGCCGTCGATATCAAAGAAGTCGTTTTCCTGTCGCGGCGTGTTGAAGAAGACTACTTGTCTCAACCGCTCGACGTGGTGGAAGCATTCGATGCCCGGATAACCGCCGTGCAGAACCTTCCGCGCTTGCCCGCAAGGCATCATCAGGCGCTATCGGGGAATGCGAAGGGGATCGAAGAACTTCGCTTATTCCACGACAGCAACACCTACCGAACATACTATCTTGCGAATTACGACGAGGTGGTGATCCTGATCGATGCAGGTATGAAGAAGTTAAAAAAGGGCAGTGAAATTCCGGCGGAACAGGTTGCTCGTCTCTTGGAGAGAAAACGTCAGGCAGACCAGTTTTATGCCGAAAATCGGACATTGCTACGCGAACGTTACAATGCGCGGCGAAAACGAAGAGAATTGGAATAGGCAAAGACAATGACGGACCCTGCAGCTGGACCGACCAAATTGGGAAGCGGGAACTATCTCAAGGACCGCGGCTATAGCGACCCTGCAGAAATGCGGGTCAAGTTTCTGCTTTCAAATGAGATTGCTCTCGCTATCGAGGACAAGGTTCTGAGCCAGAAAGCCGCTGCGGAACTGACCAACCTGAAGCAGCCGGATATCTCAAGAATCGTCAACGGCAACGTCGGTGACTACTCTGTTTGGAGGCTCATGCGCGCGCTGTCCCTGCTCGGCAGGGACATCGTCATCGACATCCAACAATCGGGCCAAGAGCGAGGCGATATAAACACAAATATCGCCCCCGCAAAGCAGGCGGCGGGACGTTAGGCTGCTCCTACGCCACCACAGCCGAAATCTTGCCCAGTTGAATGACCGCCTGCGTGCGGCTATCGACGTTGAGCTTCAAGAGAATGGCCGAGACATGCGCCTTGATGGTCGCCTCGGAGACGCCGAGTTCGTAGGCGATCTGCTTGTTGAGCAGGCCTTCGGCAAGCATGCCGAGCACGCGCGACTGTTGCGGGGTGAGCGTTTGTAGCCGGTGCAGCAGTGCCGCCACTTCCGGCTCGTGCTCCATGCCGCGCTGGAAGCCCGGCGGCGTGAAGATATCGCCGGCCATGACGGTATCGATTCCCTGGCGGATTTCGTCGATGCCGGCGGATTTGGACAGGAAGCCGGAAGCGCCGAGTTCAAGCGCGCGCTGGATGGTTGCCGGATCGTCGTGGGCCGAGACGATCATGACAGGCAGGCTCTGGAATTCGGCCCGAAGCGCAATCAATCCCGAAAGCCCGCTGACACCCGGCATCGTCAGGTCGAGCAGCATCAGGTCTGCCGACGCATTGTCGATCGCCGCCTGCCGCGCCGAGGTGAAATCGCCGGCCTCGATGATCGCCGGGTTGCCGGGCATGCCGCTCAAGGCTTGGCGCATGGCGCCGCGAAACAGCGGGTGATCGTCCGCAATGATGATGGTCAATCCTGACGTCATGACGCTCCCTCCCAAGAGTACGGCCGCAAGGCCCGTCACGGCGGAAAAATCCTCCAATTCGTCCGCTGTGCCGTCCAGATCCGGTCAGGTCTTCTGAGGCACGTCCTCCGTCTTGTCAGACGGCGGCTTTTCCTCGCTTTCCAGATCTTTTACAATTCCCATGAAACTGCGCATCATTCTTTCCATGACGCCCATCGTCTGGTCAATCTCTTCCTTCGTCGGAAGCCTTGGTTTGATGCCTAACGGGCCTTCCGACGCTGCCTTTTCCAGAGTTTCCACCCGCTTGGTCAGCAAATCGAGTTCCAGCTCGAAGGCCGTGCGCTCGTCGGCCGCCATCCGGCAGACGATGTCGCCGTTCTTTTCCTGGCAGAGCGAGACCTCGCCGGTCTGCGTATCCAGCCGCGCTATGCCGCTGTCGGTCTTCTGCATGGCATAACGCCCGGGCGCCGGCTCCTGCGCCAAGGCGGCAAACGCCGCAAACACGCCGCCAAGGGTTACCACCGGCATCAGCATCCTGTTCATCGCATTCTCCTTGCTCAACAAAAATCCGTCGATCGCCAAAAATCAGGCTTCCGCCCCGCTTGCCGGTGGACATTCGCAGAAGATTGCGGCAATCCCGCAAAGGATATCATCCACGCTTTCAGGAAACGGCGGCATGCGTAGCATTATCTATAAAATCGTTCCGGCAACTCTATGGCAGGATGCGCGCGAAAGCGGAGAATTCAAGGGCGCTCCGATCGATCTGACCGATGGTTTCATGCATTTTTCGACCGCGGATCAGGTAAAGCAGACCGCCGCCCTGTATTTCGCCGGTCAGGACGGCCTGCTGCTTGTCGCCGTCGATGGCGAAAAGCTGGGCCAAGCGCTGGTGTACGAGACATCGCGCGGTGGCGCTTTGTTTCCGCATCTCTACGCCGCCTTGCCGCTCGATACGGCCATCTGGGAAAAGCCGCTGCCGCGCGGCGCTGATGGCAACCATGTCTTTCCGGAGCTTGACCAATGATCGACGTCTTCCAGTCGCTGGCCCGTCATGGCCTTTTCCTGCTTGATCCGGAGGCTGCCCACGGCCTGTCGATCAAGGGGCTGAAGACCGGTCTCGTTCCGGCCTGCGCCGCCCCCGCAGACCCCCGCCTGGCGCAGACCGTCGCCGGCCTCACCTTTGCCAACCCAATCGGCCTTGCCGCCGGTTACGACAAGAATGCCGACGTGCCTGAAGCGCTGCTGAGACTTGGCTTCGGCTTTACCGAGATCGGCACCGTCACGCCGAAGCCGCAGGCCGGCAACGACAAACCGCGCATCTTCCGGCTGGTCGAGGACGAAGCCATCATCAATCGCCTCGGCTTCAACAATGAGGGTCATCAGGCCGCACTCCAGCGCCTCAAGGCCTGTGATCGCAAGGCGATGATCGGCGTCAATATCGGCGCCAACAAGGACAGCATCGATCGCATAGCCGATTACGTCACCGGCATCCGCACCTTCTACGGTGTCGCCCGCTATTTCACCGCCAACATCTCCTCGCCGAACACACCGGGCCTGCGCGACCTGCAGGCGCGCGAAAGCCTCTCGGCGCTGCTCTCCGCCGTCCTCGCCGCCCGCGATAACGAAGCCCAAAAAGCTGGTATCCACGTGCCGGTGTTCCTGAAGATCGCGCCCGATCTGACCGAAGAAGGCATGGACGATATCGCCGCCGTGGCGCTGGCGCATCATCTCGACGGCCTGATCGTCTCCAACACGACACTGTCGCGCGACGGGCTCCGCGACCAGCGGCAGGCCAAGGAGAGCGGCGGCCTTTCCGGCAAGCCGCTGTTTGAAAAATCCACCATCGTGCTCGCCAAGATGCGCAAGCGCGTCGGCCCCGATCTGCCAATCATCGGTGTCGGCGGCGTCTTCTCCGCCGAAACCGCGGCGGAAAAAATCCGCGCCGGTGCCAATCTCGTCCAGCTCTATTCCTGCATGGTCTATGAAGGGCCACTACTGCCGGGCAAGATCGTCCGCGGCCTGTCGGCGCTTTGCGACCGCGAAGCGCTGACCTCGATCAGCGACATCCGCGGCAGCCGCACGGATTATTGGGCGTCCAAAGCGTAACTTCGATCCGGGGACCTGCAACTTAGCTTCAGCTCTGGCACCTACTCCCCTCCGTCATGTCAGCCCTTGTGGCGGGAATCCAGTGCGTTCAAGTCCTTGAACGCAAAAGACTCCTTTCACGCGACAGACGTCGCGTGGCTGGATTCCTGTGACAGGCACAGGAATGACGAAATCCTGATCAGCCGGTCGAGAGCACCATGGCCCAATAGGGCCGGTTTCCGGAAGCGGGGTTGCGCATCACGGCGACGCCGAGGCCACTATAGTTCGGGCCCAGCATGTTCTCCAGGTGCTTGGGCGAATGGAACCAGGCGGCATAAGCCTTTTCGGCGCTGTCCTGGCCCATGGCGATGTTTTCGGCTGCAGGCAGCGCCACGCCGCCGCCCTTCATGCGCGACAGGAAACTGTCGCCCATGCCGATCAGGTGCGACATCTTGCCGGCCTTGGCCATGCGGGAGGCCTGCGACAGGGCTGCCTGCGCTGCCGCCGGATCGCGGGCCAGCGGCTTCAGGCCCTTTTGTTTTCTAAGCGCGTTGATATAGCCGAGCGTGGCATCGGTCTGGTCGCTGCCATTGCCGCTCGGTTTCACCTTGGGCGTGCCGCAGCTGGCGAGCACACCGATCGAAAGCAGGGCACCGGCCCGCAGGAACGTCCGCCGGGAGGCCGTGAAATTCTGATCGTGCATGTTACCGCCGGTAGCTCAGGACGCGCAGGATGATGAAGACCGGGATCACCACGGCCGCACCGAGCAGCAGGTAATCGCCGACGCGGCCAAGGGCTGCGAAGCCGGAATGCCAGAGATCGAGGATGAAATCCCGAACCGTGTAGAAGATGCCATAGGGTGTCCAGCCGAAAACGGCCATGACAAAGCCGACGATGACCGAGACCACCAACAGCTTGACGAGCACCCGAAGGGGCGAATCGCCCAGAAACCTGTTCACTCCATCGGCCATGGCCCATGATTCTCCTGTTTTTCTTCACATAGGCCGCCATGGCCCCTGCCGCAAGCCGTCAACATTGCCGTCAAATCGCCGCTTGCCATTTCTACAGTCGCACGCGACAAGCGCGTGAAGCCCAGACCGCCGATCGGCGGCGCGCAATCGAGACCCGGAACCATGTCGCTCAACCAGCTTTCCTCCGGCGATCTCATCGCCGACCGCCGCGCCGAATATGCCCATATGCTTGCCGATAGCGGCGATCATGCGGATGCAGCCGATCTGATGACCCAGGCGCTGGAGCTTGTGCCCGATTGGGCGGCCGGCTGGTTCCGCCTTGCCGACTATGAGGAGAAATCCGGCCGCAAAGAGGCGGCGATCGCGGCCTTGCGCAAAGTTCTTACCCTCAACCCGGACGATATCTTTGGCGCCGGCCTGAAACTTGCCCTTCTCGGCGGCGCCGAAACACCCGATCAGCCATCGAGCCTCTACGTCGCGCAACTGTTCGACGACTATGCCGACCGCTTCGACAAGGCACTGGTCGAAAAGCTGGATTATACCGTTCCGGAAAAGCTGGCGGGGCTGATTACCGGCCACACCGGCGAAGCGCGGTTTGCCAATGTCATCGACCTTGGCTGCGGCACCGGCCTGTTCGGCGAGCGCATCCGGCATAAGGCAGATCGGCTGGAAGGTTTCGACCTGTCCGGCAACATGCTGGCTAAGGCAGAGGTCAAGGGCCATTATGACCATCTGGCACAGGCGGATCTTTCGCTACCGCCGGAAACATCCGGGCTATTCTCCGAGATGCCAGACCACCGCGCCGATCTCGTCAGTGCCGCCGATGTGCTGATGTATCTCGGCAATCTCGACAGCGTCTTCGTCATTGCTTCACAGCTCGTGACCAGCAAGGGCCTGTTTGCCTTTTCCGTCGAGGATTCGGACGCCGGGGGCGATTTTATTCTGCGGCCGTCGCTGCGCTACGCCCATTCGGAAACCTATATACAGGGCCTCTGCAAGCGCTTTGGCTTTGATATTCTCGCGGTCAGCAAAACCGCCATTCGCAATGATGGCGGTAAACCGGTCTTCGGCATTCTGTTCCTTACGCGCACATCGGCTTAAGCGCAGTTTTCTTGCGAAGTTGAAATAGGTCAGCATTGCTTACATATTTCGCTTGATTGCAACAGGCGGATTCCCGATAATTGCTGCACCGCACACAGGCGCCACGGTCGAAAGACTGACGGCGCACATGCACCTTCATTCATTCCTTTCACGGCCGTTCGGGGTTTACTCGGGCGCCGCCTGGCCGTCTTCGGAGATCGCGACATGAGCATCGTCAATGCCCTTGGCTTCTTGAACACAAGCGCGACGCGTCACACACCCGTCGAGGACGTGCAGGGCATCTTTTCAGGCAGCCTCGTCGCGGCCCTTGGTCTCTATGTTCTTGCCAGCGCAGGCCTTTTGACCGGCAGCACCGCCGGTGTCGCATTCCTCTTGCATTATGCGCTCGGCATCAATTTCGGTCTTGCCTTCTTCGTGCTCAACCTGCCGTTCTTCTATCTGTCGTGGAAGCGCCTCGGCATGGCCTTCACCGTGAAGACCTTCATCGCCATCGCCATTACCTCAGCTCTGACCAACGTTCAGGGTCAGGTGTTCCAGATCGCCAGCATTCATCCTGCCTGGGCGGCCCTGCTCGGCGGTCTGCTTTTGGGTTACGGCGTTCTGGCGCTCTATCGCCACCGCGCCAGCCTTGGCGGCGTCGGCATTCTCGGCATCTACATGCAGGAGCGTTTCGGCATCCGCGCCGGCCTGGTGCAGCTTGCCATCGATCTTTGCGTGTTGGCCGCCGCCTTCTTCGTCACCACACCACCGGTCGTGTTCTATTCGGTGCTCGGCGCCGTCGTGCTCAATCTGTTCTTGACGATCAACCACCGCGCCGACCGCTATATCGCTTTGTGACGACATCGGTCTCTCAGGCGGGGAGACTGATCGAGCAAGGCAAGGTAGCGAGGGGCATGCAGGTTTGGCAACGAACCTGCCGGCCGCAGCATGGGCAGCACTGGCTGCCCCTCGCCCAACCTTTTCATGGTCTGCAGGTGGTGAGAGCGGGTGTCGATCCCGCACTCTGGCGCCGCACCCTCACCGGGCGCGGCGCCATTTTTATGTGATCAGGCGGCCTTGGCGGGCTTGTCGATCGGATGTTGCGCGCGGAAGGCGACCATCAGCCGGTTCCAGACATTGATGGTACCGATGGCAACCGTGATCTTGACGATCTCTTCGGCAGAGAAATGTGCCTGCAGTGTCTCATAGGCATCATCCGGCGCACCGGTCTGGGCAAGATTGGTGACGGCCTCGACCCAGCCGAGCAGCGCCCGTTCGCGGGCATCATAGACCGGCGATTCGCGCCAGACACACAACAGGTTGATCCATTGCTCGCTCAATCCTGAATGGCGCGATTCCTTGACGTGCATATCGACGCAGTAGCCGCAGCCATTGATCTGGGAGGCGCGCAGCTTGATCAGGTGAATGAAGCGGGGCTCAAGTCCAGATTTCTGGACGTGAGTTTCGAGCGCCAGCACAGCCTTGAAGGCTTCCGGCGACACTTTCGGCATATCGAGACGAGTTTGCATGGGTCTTCTCCTGTGTTGGTGGCTCAGCGAGCCGCTTTGCGTTCATGAATTTCAAGGAAGGCGCAGCCTCTTGCTACGATCGATCCATCGTCAATTTCGGCCAGCTGCACGCCAAGGTCGGCAATTGTGGTCTTGGCCAGCTCTGCCCGGTAAACACGCTCGGCCTTCAACATGACGGCCGAGATACCGCAGGGCTTTAAAAAGAAATGGCTGGGCAGAGGATTGGGACCCCGCTGACGGATTTCGCCGCAGCGGAAGGCAGGCGCCGGACCTTCGACGGCAAGCACGATATCGAGTAGCGTGATCTTTTCCGCTTGCCGCGCCAGCCGGTATCCGCCCTTCGGGCCGGGCACCGTATCGAGAATGCCGGCACCCGACAGCGACTGCAGATGCTTGAGCAGATAGCTGGTCGATACGCCATGAAACTCGGCGATCGCAGCGGCGGAAAGCACTCCACCTGCGGAAAGGCCGGACAGCATGGCGACGCTGTGAATAGCCTGCTCGACCCCCTCACCCATCTTCATCGCCTTGCCTCCGTTTTCTATCGTGGATAATTTATATCCACGATTATTTGAGCCGTCAAGCGGAGAAATTCATCACAAAGCTTGCGTTCGCAAAACCGGAGGATAGAACGGCAGGATACAGCCGACGGGAAACAGTGACGATGATGGCAACACCTGAAAAATCGGCCTTTGCGGCATTGATGAATTCGAGCGCCGAGCGGCATTCGGTTGTCGATGACGCACAGGGCGTGATCTCCGGCAGCATGCTCGCCGTTCTCGGCATCACGCTGTTCTCCAGCGCCGGGCTTTTGACGGGCGGCACGCCCGGCATCGCCTTTTTGGTCCATTACGCGACCGGCTTCAGCTTCGGCGCCTGCTTCTTTGCGGTGAACCTGCCGTTCTATTATCTGGCCTTCCGCCGCATGGGCCTTGCCTTCACGGTGAAGACCTTCATCGCGGTTGCCATGACATCGGCCATGTCCGAGGTCCTTCCGCGCGCGCTGGGGATCACAAATGTCGATCCGCTGATCGGCGCGCTGTTTGCAGGCCTTGTCGTTGGTGCCGGCCTGCTCGCTCTGTTCCGCCACCGCGCCAGCCTTGGCGGCATCGGCATTCTGGCGCTTTATCTGCAGGATCGTTTCGGCTGGCGCGCCGGCCTTGTCCAGCTCGGCTTCGACGGCGCGATCGTCGCCTGCTCGTTCTTCCTCGCCAGCCCCTATATCATCGCCTGCTCGATCGCCGGCGCCGTCGTCATGAACATCACGCTGGCAATGAACCACCGCAAGGACCGCTATATCGCGATGTGAGGAAGCCGGAGCGCTACGCCCCTGACGGGGTAACGGCGCGCAGGGCGGTCGCCACTACCGCATCGCCGAATTCCGGCGAGACCGGACGATGCCCGACCAGCAGCCGGAAGAACACCGGCCCGTAGATCATGTCGAGCAGGGCCTCCAGATCAATCGGTTGGGTGATCTCGCCCCGGGCCAGCGCCTGCTCGAGGATGCCGCGGCCGGCATTGCGGCTCGACAGGATCACCTGATTGCGGAATGCCTTGGTGAATTCGCTTTCAGGGTCTGCCGCCGCCAGCGCCATGGTGATCTGGCGCCCGCGAGTGCAGGCGAATGCCGTCACAAGACCGCGCATCTGCGCACTGAGCGCGACTTCCGCCGTCGCCCCCTTTGCCTCGGCTTGCGGCATCGGATTGACCAGCAACGCAGCCATCGCCAGTTCCTGCGCGTTCGCCCAGGAGCGATAGATCGTCGGCTTGCCGACGCCGGAGCGCGCCGCCACGGCCTCGATGGTCAGGCGGCCGAACCCTTCGGCCATCAGGATATCATGAGCAACCTCAAGCGCTCGCCTTTGTGCGGCTTCACTCGGTGGGCGGCCACGTTTCTTCGGTTCTGTATTTGTGTCTTGACTCATATCATTACGATACGTAACGTTAATATACGAACCAGTCAAGGAGGAGCATCCGATGTTTACTGTTACCCGCAAAGTCAGCGCCTATTTCGTCGTGAAGAATGCAGCCCAAGCCATCGAGTTCTACAGCCAAGCGTTTGGTGCGGAAGAGATATTCCGGATGACCGACCCTTCCGACGGCCGCATCGGCCATGCCGAACTGAGGTTCGGCGAAACCTTGATGATGCTTGCCGATGAGTATCCCGACTTCGGCGCCCTGTCGCCGGACACGATTGGCGGATCGCCCGTCACCTTCCACATCGACACGGCATCGACCGATGCCGCCGTGGCGCAGGCCGTTTCCGCCGGAGCAACGCTGCTGCGCCCGGCCGCAGACCAGAGCTTTGGCGAGCGCGTGGCGCAGGTTCTCGACCCCTACGGCCATCGCTGGATGCTGTCGCAGACCATCGAACAGGTGACGCCGGAGGAGATGCAGAAGCGCTGGAACGAAGGGGCCTCGGCATAAGCGCTGCCATGCTGCCGGTGACCATGACAGCAGGGCGCTCAAGCCTCGCCAGGGCTTTGCGGGTGTGTTTCAGAATTCGGTAATCGAAGACTGTTATACGGCACCTCAAATGCCCTAACCTGCGGATGATACCAGCCTTGGACCTCGCGACCGTATTGCTTCTTCACAAGTCGTCATTCTTCATCGGTGCGCTCTGCTTCCTGTATGTTCGCTGGCAATCGCCGAGCAGTCACGGGCTCGGCATCCTCGCCGTCGCCTTCACCCTCCAGGCCGTTGCCTCGACATTTGCAGGTCTCGGTGAAAAGCATGCCCTGCCGCTTTCCGTGTGGGCATTGTCGAGCTTTTCGCTGGGCACCCTTGGCTATGCCGTCTTCTGGATTGGAATGAGGAGGCTTAGCGGTAACAACAACCGGCGTTCACTGGACTGGTTTGCGCTGGCGATTCCCGCAAGCCTTATCGTGACAGCGCTCCTTACCGGATTTCACCTCGATAACCTTTGGCGCGCGAGCATCTTTCAAGGCAGTTCTATCCTGTTCCTGGGTGCCTCGGCCGTGACGCTTATGCAGGACGACCGGCATGAAAAACTGTCGGCCAGATATGCGCTGGCGGCAGCGATTGCCGTGGCGGTCATCCTGTCGGTGTTCGTCGTTGCTGGCCTAATGGCGCCGAATACAGCACCTCTTCATCCACGCGACGCCTTCTTCCTGCTCATCCTTTGCCATTTCGCCATAGCTCTGTTTTCGCTGGTTTTCGTAAAGGAACGAGTAGAAGCCATGCTGACGACGCTGCTCGACACCGATGCGCTGACGCAGATCCACAATCGCCGCTGGTTCTTCCTGTCGCTGCCCGCCGCGCCACTTGCGGGCGACGCTTTCATCATCATCGACATCGATCACTTCAAGCGCGTCAACGACACTTTTGGCCATGCCGCAGGCGATATCGTGCTTGCCTCCGCCGCCAGGGAAATGGCGCTGAACCTGCGCCACGGTGAAATCTTCGCACGCCTCGGCGGTGAGGAATTCGGCCTCTATCTGCCCGCTTCATCCAATCTCGATCCGCAGGACGTTGCCGAAAGACTGCGCAGTGCGATCCAGTCGCTGAAAATCACAGTGGGCGAGACCTGTATCCCGGTCACGATCAGCGCCGGTACGGCTGTGGCCTGCGCCGGCCTGCCGCTGCACGAGCTTATGAGCCGCGCCGACACGGCACTGTATGGGGCCAAGAGCCGCGGCAGGAACCGCATCGAAGCGTATCGGGCCGATACGCCATCCGTGCTCGCCTCCGACCCCCGGCAAAAGACACGTCCGGCACAGACGACGAAGGCCGGGCAGGCAGCGTAACGGGACTTCCCTTCATACGGTTCCGCCGGCGACCGGCCAAACTGCGTGTCTTGCCCCGCTTCTTTTCCCCCGCGATTGCACTACATTCACCGATGTGAACCAGATCGATTCCATCCCGCGCGCCAAGACGCAAATTCTCCTGCCGCCGCCCTTCCTGCGCTGGTTCGAAGAAAAGGGCTGGCAGCCGCGTGCGCATCAGCTGGAGCTTCTCTCCCGCGTCCAGGGCGGCGAAAGCATGCTTCTGATCGCCCCGACCGGCGCCGGCAAGACGCTGGCCGGGTTCCTGCCTTCGCTGGTATCGCTCACCGAGCGCGGAAAAATCCCGCCGGGCTCGGCCTTCACTGGCATCCACACGCTCTACATCTCACCGCTCAAGGCACTCGCCGTCGATATCGAACGCAACCTGATGAAGCCGGTTGGCGGCATGGGCCTGCCGATCCGCATCGAAAACCGCACCGGCGATACCCCCGCCGCCAAGCGTCAGCGCCAGAAGCTCAATCCGCCGGATATTCTTCTGACCACGCCGGAACAGGTGGCGCTGCTCCTGGCCAATGGCGAGGCCGAGCGCTTCTTCAAAGACCTGAAATATGTGGTGCTCGACGAGTTGCACTCGCTGGTCACCTCCAAGCGCGGCCATCTTCTCTCGCTCGGCCTTGCCCGCCTGCGCCAGCTCGCGCCTGCCATGCAGGCGATCGGCCTGTCGGCCACCGTCGCCGATCCGATGGACCTGCAGCGCTGGCTGGCGCCGCAGAGAGAGGGTGAAAACAATCATGCCGGCCTGATCACCGTCACCGGAGGCGCCCGGCCGGAAATCTCCATCCTGTCCACCGAGGAGCGCGTGCCCTGGGCCGGGCATTCCGCAGTCTACGCCATCGGCGATATCTACAAGGCGATCGGCGAAACCAAGACCACGCTTTTGTTCGTCAACACCCGCAGCCAGGCCGAGCGGGTCTTCCAGGATCTCTGGACCATCAACGACGACAACCTGCCGATTGCGCTGCATCACGGCTCCCTGGATGTCGGCCAACGGCGCAAGGTCGAGGCGGCCATGTCCGAAAACAAGCTGCGCGCCGTCGTCGCCACCTCGACGCTCGATCTCGGCATCGACTGGGGCGACGTCGACATGGTCATCCATGTCGGCGCCCCGAAGGGGGCATCACGCCTTGCCCAGCGCATCGGCCGCGCCAATCACCGCATGGACGAACCGAGCCGCGCCATCCTGGTGCCGGCCAACCGCTTCGAGGTGATGGAATGCCAGGCCGCCCTCGACGCCAACTATATCGGCGCGCAGGACACGCCCGCGGTCGGCAAGGGCGCGCTCGATGTGCTTGCCCAGCATGTACTCGGCATGGCCTGCGCTGCGCCCTTCGACCCGCTGGCGCTCTATGCCGAGATCACCAGTGCCGCACCCTATGCGTATCTGACCTGGGAAACCTTCGAGCGCATCGTCGATTTCGTCGCCACCGGCGGTTATGCGCTGCGCGCCTACGAACGCTACGCCAAGATCCGCAAGACGCCGGAAGGTTTTTGGCGCGTGTCCAATCCGATGATTGCGCAGCAATACCGCCTCAATGTCGGCACCATCATCGAATCGCCGATGCTCAACGTGCGGATGGTCAAGCACAATGCCCGTGGCGCTCGCGGTCGTGGCGGCATGCCGCTCGGTAAGATGGAGGAAAATTTCGTCGAAATGCTGTCGCCGGGCGATACGTTCCTGTTTTCCGGCAAGGTGCTGCGCTTTGAGGGTATCCGCGAAAACGAATGCCTGGTCAGCCAGGGCTTCAAGCTCGACCCGAAGGTACCCTCCTACAATGGCGGCAAGTTTCCGCTGTCGACCTATCTTGCCCAGCAGGTCCGCAAGATGCTTGCCGATCCCAGCCGGCACGCGACGCTGCCCGATCAGGTGCGCGACTGGCTTTCCCTGCAAAAAGACCTGTCGATGCTGCCGAAGGAAGACGAGCTTCTGATCGAAACCTTCCCGCGCGGCAGCCGGCATTACATGGTGATCTACGCCTTCGAGGGCAGGCTGGCCCATCAGACGCTGGGCATGCTTTTGACGCGGCGGCTCGACCGCGCCGGATTGAAGCCGCTCGGCTTCGTTGCCACCGATTATTCGCTGGCAGTCTGGGGACTTGAGGATCTGAGCGACGCCTTCACGTCCGGCCGGCCGTGGCTTGCCGACCTGTTCGACGAGGACATGCTGGGCGATGATCTCGAAGCCTGGCTGAACGAAAGTTTTCTGCTCAAACGCACTTTTCGCAACTGTGCCGTCATCGCCGGACTGATCGACCAGCGCCATCCCGGCAAGGAAAAGAGCGGGCGGCAGGTGACGGTTTCCGCCGATCTCATCTATGACGTCCTGCGCAGCCATGAGCCGGATCACATCCTGCTTGAGGCCACCCGCAATGATGCATCCACCGGACTTTTGGAAATCGAGCGGCTTGGCGATATGCTGTCGCGAATCAAGGGGCATATCACCCATCGGCCGCTCGACCGTATTTCGCCGCTGGCCGTGCCGGTCATGCTCGAAATCGGCCGGGAATCAGTCAATGGCGACGCGCAGGACTTTCTGCTCGCCGAAGCCGCCGACGAACTGTTTGCGGACGTGCTGGCCACGGCATCGCCATAAACCTTGGTCAGAGACTGAACACAACGCCGCGCCGGAAATCCTATGCACCGCATCGCCCATGCCATCTCCGCTCTACCGGACAATCCGGCGCAATCGGCCCGCATCGTCGTCAACGGCGTCATCGGCGTCTGCGATCCGCTCGGCGGTCTTTATCTGCCCGATCTCGGCACACTCGTCGTTTCCGATCTGCACCTGGAAAAAGGCTCGGCCTTTGCCCGCCGCGGCATGATGCTGCCGCCCTATGATACGCTGGCGACACTGCGCATTCTGGATGCGGTGATCTCCCGTCACAATCCGAAGACCGTCATCAGCCTCGGCGATAATTTTCACGACCGGGTCGGCTCGGCGCTGATGCCCGAGCTGTTTCGCGGCATGATCGAAACCATGGCGCGCGGCCGCGAATGGATCTGGATCAACGGCAACCACGATCCCGACGGCACCACTGCCCTGCCCGGTGCATCGATGGACGAACTCATCCATTGCGGATTGGTCTTCCGCCACGAACCGGGGCTCAACGCCACCGCAGGCGAGATCGCCGGCCATCTCCATCCGTCCGCCACCGTCCGCCGCCGTGAAAAATACATGCGCCGCGCCTGCTTCGCCACCGACGGCCGCCGCCTGATCATGCCCGCCTTCGGCGTCACCACCGGCGGCCTCGACCTGCGCCACCAAGCCATGCGCGGCCTGTTCGACCACCAGAGCCTCATCGCCCACATGTTGGGACGGGACCGGATCTATTCGGTACGGTTTGCAAATTTGCTGGGGTGAGTGCGGAGGTTCTTTTAGTCAAGAACCTGGACATAGACACGGTCAATACGAGAGACCGCATTCTTTATGACCAGTCTGCAGGCGATCTGCTCTATGATGCCGATGGTTTGAGAGCGGGAGCAAGCATCAAATTTGCACAAGTCACGGACAACACATCACTGAGTTACCTCGGTTTCGTGGTGGTTTGAGTACTCGAAGGGTATCAGTTTTCGGCGCAGAATCGTCGCGAGTGGAATAGCCGGGAGCGAAAACTGTAACGGAAATCGGAGATCCTGAACATGACGGAGAAACGCGATTCACCGAGGACACGGGCTCTCAAGAGCGGGCGCATCATGTTCAATCACGGATCTTCATCGATCGACTGCACGATCCGCAACCTCTCAGCAAACGGTGCCAAGCTTCTCATCGAGAACGCCCTGGGTCTCCCCGATGAATTCGTTTTGATGTGTGCAGACGACAGGAATTACAGATGCACCGTCAGATGGCGGAAGCTCAATGAAATAGGCGTCAGTTTCGACGCTGCCATCTAGTCTAGCGCCCTTTTTTCTCCGCCCCATATCGCAGGATAACTCCGCCGGATCCCAGCGGCCGGGATTCCAGCAGTTTGAGCGACATGCGCCGGTCTGCAGGTTTAAACAGCGGTGTCCCCTGCCCAAGCAGGACCGGCACGACGCAAAGCATGATCTCGTCGATCACATCGTCCTGCAGAAGCGAGGCGACGAGGTCGGCGCTGCCGAAAATATAGATGTTCTTGTCGGTCGTCTGCTTCAATTGCGTAAGCTCGCCCGCAATGTCCTTGACGATACGGGTGTTGTTCCAGTCCGATTTTTCCAGGGTATGCGAGGCGACGATCTTCGGAAGCGCGTTCATGTAGGCCTTAACTTCGGTGTCGTCGTCCGCGGTCGTCCAATAGACCTTCATGCCCTCATAAGTGACGCGACCAAAGACGAGCGCTTCGGCCTTCTTGCCGAATTCCTTGCTCAGCACCTCGAGTTCCGGCCCCCAGGCCTGCATGTGAAAATCGAGGTCCCATTTCTTCACCCCTTCGAAATAGCCGTCGAGGGTGACGAGATTCCAGACGATGACCTTACCCATATCAATCTCCTCCGATCAAAACAGATTGGAATTCGCAAGCGGCCTGATGCTAATCAAACAGATTGCAAAATGCAATCGGTCATCGTGAAGGCGTCCGAAAGACGGAGTTACAGCTTCTCGACCCTCGTATCGCCCCACCCCAGCACTTTGCCACCGCCTGATCGTGCCCGCCTTTGGCGTTACCACCGGCGGCCTCGACCTCAGACACCAGGCCATGCGCGGCTCTTCGACCACCAGAGCCTTGTCGCACGTATGCTGGGACGGGATCGGTTTATTCGGTACGGTTTGCCAATTTGCTGGGGTGAGGCCGATGGCACTTTTAGGATCACACGCATTATGATAACTATTGTTCATAATTATTATTTTGTGAGGTCGGACGATGGCGAGTTTCGCATTGAACGAGCACTACGAACGCTTCATCCAGGCACAGCTTGAATCCGGCCGCTACAACAATGCCAGCGAAGTCGTGCGGGCGGGATTGCGGATGCTGGAAGATTTCGAGGCGGCACGCGAGCGCTGGCTACGTGACGAAATCCCGTCACGGCTGGAGGATATCCGCCAAAATCCGCAGACAGCCATTTCGCTCGAAGACGCCTTTTCCAGATTGGAAGGGCGGCATCAAGCTCGGCTTGCCAAGTCAAAATGACCATGCGCTACAAAGTTCTTCTCCATCAGAAGGCGGAGGAAGAGCTGAATGCGCTCTACGATACAATTGCAGAAAGTGCCGGCCCAACAACTGCTTGGAACTTCGTGTCGGGCATCCGCACATTCTGCACACAATTGTCGGATTTCCCGGAGCGCGGCACGGAGCGTGTCGAACTGATGCCGGGATTACGCATCATCGGATATCGGCGCAGTGTCAGCATCGCATTTGCGGTCGAGACCGACACCGTCATCATTCTCGGCATTTTCTACGGCGGCCGGAATTTCACCGCCGGGATGTTTCAGGAGCGGCGTTAATCGCACGGCTTATCGGCATCCGCTTCTGGTCTCCTCTCAAGAAGGTATTGCTGCGTATTTCTTCACAGTGGCGCGTAGCCGATCGGTGTGATCATAAATCTGATCAAGAGAGTCGATGATCAGCCGCTCCTCACTCTCGCCGTCGAACAATCCGATATATTTGACCGACCGGTTAAACCAGAGGCGCGCCAGTGGCTTTCTATTGTTGTTGTCCAGCAAAATCCCGCAATAGGTCTTCTGATCTCGCATGACCACACGCTTCGAACTGATCGTATCGCGCACGATGGCTTTCACAATCATGTAGCCTTCGCGCTCTTCCTCTGTGGTTACGACCTCTGGATCATCCGCCACCGGCTCATCGATTTTCTCGATCACTTCTTCTGTATCAGCAAGAGCGCTTGAGAGACGGCTTTTCACCGTGTCCATGATCACTTCGCGAAAAGCCGTGCGGACCACACCGGTGAACATTTCGCGTATCGGCGCCGTCATGCGCCCTTCGTAGATACTCCCTGCAATCATGCGGACAAACTCTTCGGAGGGTTCTTCGACGAGCTTGGAAATGACCTGTTTAACCCCGGACGTATATTTTAATCGCTCGGCGGTCGCGAGAATTGCGGAGACGTCAAAAGAGGCCTTCTCGAACTTCCGCAATTCAGAGACGATGCCCACGTTAAAATCCGTGACATCGAAAACGAAGAAGGGACGTGTGTCGAGTTTATTGGGCGCTTCCAGATCTGTGTAGAAATTGAATGTGCGGCCATTTGTGAGAATAGCGAATTTCGCGTTGGTCACGCTGAAATATCGATAGAGCTGATCCAGATGCTTCTTCTCAAGTGCAACCGAAATCGGCTTGCATTCGATAAGAATTCGAATCTCACTATCGATCTTTATCGCATAGTCGACCTTCTCCCCCTTTTTACCAACTGCATCCGCGGTGAATTCGGGAATGACCTCGCTTGGATCGAAGACGTCATACCCAAGGGTCCGCAGAAAAGGCAAAACGACGGCGGTTTTGACCGCTTCCTCCGTTACCATTGTGCTTGAATGAGACTTCACGCGCTCAGAAATCGCGCGAAGATTTTCTTCGATCGTGCTCATAAATCCCCCACCCGTTATTCGGGTAGAGTTGCCGAACTACAAGCGAACGTCAAGCTATTAAAACTTAAAAGAGAAAGCCCGTTACCCCTGCGATTTTTACGGGATCTTACCGGCGAAAATGCCTTGAATGTGAGTAACGGCATCAGACCGGCATAGTGCGAGTCGTCATTGTCCGGCTCACATTGCAGACACGAAAAGCGGCCGGGCCGCCGCTAAACCTTCCTAACCCTCGTATCGCTCCACCCCAGCGGCTTGCCATCGGCCGAGCGTAATTCCAGTTTCTCCACCGGGCTCCCGGTGGCCACGTCCACCAGCACGGAATGCTGTTCGCCGGGCGCGTAAAGATGCTCCTGGCCCCATTGCCGCAGGGCGACGACGACGGGGAAGAGCGCGCGTCCCTTTTCCGTCAGCAGATAGTCCTGATAGGCGCTGCCATCCGATGCCGGCGCCGTTTCCAGGACGCCGCAATCGACCAGGTCCCGCAGCCGCGCCGTCAGCATTCCCTTGGCGATGCCGAGGCTGCGGCGGAATTCGCCGAAACGGCTGATGCCGTCGAATGCGTCGCGAACGATCAGCAGCGACCACCAGTCGCCGATCGCATCCAGCGAGCGGGCAACCGGACATTCTGCCTGCGTCAGGCTTGTGCGTTTCAAAATCGTCTCTCCGCATTCGATGCTGGTCTTAAAATAAGACTAGACTCGCATCGGCGCAACTGGTCTTATTATAAGACCAAACTGAAAGGAAAATTGATGCGCGGCGCAATGACAGATACTGCGAGACATGGCCCGGCCAGGCTTTCCGGCGCAATGACCATGATGTTTGCCGTGGCGGGCGGCCTGAGCGTGGCGAATGTTTATTATGCCCAGCCCTTGCTCGGGGCGATGGCCGGGGATTTCGGCATCAGCCCGGCCTCCATCGGCATCGTCGTAACGGTGACGCAGATCGGCTATGGGCTCGGGCTGATCTTCATCACGCCGCTTGGAGACATTCTCGACCGGCGCCGGCTGATCGCGGTGCAATCGCTCCTGCTCTGCTTGGCACTGGCGGCGGCCGCTCTGGCACCGACCGGCGGCCTGTTCATGGCGGCCATGGTCGCCGTCGGACTATTGTCCGTGCTGGTTCAGACGCTGATCGCCTTTGCCGCCGTTCTCGCTGCGCCGGCAGCGCGCGGCAGGACCCTCGGCATCGTCACCAGCGGCGTGGTCATCGGCATCCTCTGTGCCCGCTTCATCGCGGGTCTGCTGTCGGACATGGGCGGGTGGCGGTCGGTCTATCTGACCTCGGCAATGCTGACGCTGCTGATGGCGATCGCGCTCCACCGCATTCTGCCGGATCATCGCGAAAGCCAGCCGACGCCATCTTATTGGAGCCTGCTGCGCTCCATCCCCGTGCTGTTCATCGAAGAGCCGGTGCTGCGCAGAAAGGCCGTCATGGCCTTCCTGATCTTTGCCGTTTTCAGTATTTTCTGGACATCGCTGGCACTGCCGCTCCGTGCAGAACCGCATTCGATGTCCCACACGGCCATTGGCCTGTTCGGACTTGCGGGCGTCGCCGGCGCACTCGCCGCAAGCTGGGCCGGACGGTTGGCGGACCGGGGACTGGGCAACTGGACGACGGGCATTTCGCTCGGTCTGCTGCTCGTCTCCTGGGCGCTGATCTCCATGCTTCACACGTCCATACTCGCCCTGATCGCTGGCACGGTGCTTCTGGATCTGGCGATCCAGGCCGTCCATGTCACCAATCAGAGTGCGATCCTGTCCATTCGGCCGGAAGCCAAAAGCCGGATCATCGGCGGCTACATGGTGTTCTACTCGGCAGGTAGCGCCAGCGGCGCCATCGCATCGACGGCAATCTACGCCCATGCCGGCTGGGCCGGCGTCTGTCTTCTGGGCAGTGCCGTCAGCCTCGCGGCCGTGATCTACTGGGCCGCCACGCTTCCGCGCCGCAAAAGCCTGCCCCGGTCGGTGCAGACCTGCCCGGTGTGTTAGAATGCGTTGAAGGTCAGCGTCGTCAGCGACCGGTTGATGCCGGGCACGGTGGCGATGTTGTCGTTGATGAACTTGCCGATATCCTGCTCTTCATCAACATAGACCTTGATCAGGAGATCGTAATCGCCGCTGGTCGAATACATCTCCGAGACGATCTCCTTCTTGTAGATCACGTCGGCGACCTCGTAGGTCTTGCCGGGGGCGCATTGCAGCTGGACGAAAATCGGCTTCATGGCTCAGTCTCCTGATATTTCCTTCGCAAATAGCCTGTTTTCATCACGAGGCAAAGCGGGATCCGGTTAATCCCTGCGGAAGACGATACTCGCCAGCCAGCCGGTGATGACGGCGAGAAGAACCGCTACCAGACCGTACAGGAACGGCTGTTGATGCGCTGCCGTGGTGATCGCCTGCTCCAGGCCGGTCTTGACGACGCGGAGCGGCAAGGCCTTGGCGGCGACGAAGAGGCCCTCACGGAAAAGGTAGGCGCGCACGACATGGACACCGTTCGGCACATCGGCCGGCAGGCGCACCGAGGCCTTGAACAGGCTGGAGCTGATGAACTGCACGCCGCCTGGATCGCGCTGATAGACTCCGCTGCTTTCCCGCAGCCGCCGGAAGGCATCGCGGAATTCGGTGAGGTTGCTGCCATCCCCGACAAAACCGATCGGGGTCAGCGGCATATGCGCAACGCCGATACCCATGTTGTTCATGTCGCCCGGCGGTGCGATGGTATCGATGTCGCGCGTGCTCGACAGGGAATAGGATTCGGGAACCAGTTCGAAGGTCATCGAATGGGTGTTGATCCAGATGCCGAAGATGCGCTCCTTCTTGCGCACCGTGGTGTTTTCCTTCGGCCCTTCCAGTGCCACGACAATGTTGTATTTGCCCTGAGCCAGAAGATTGGCGTTGAAGCCGTCGATGGCACCGAAGATCGTCAGGTCAGCGCCGCGGAAATCAGAGGTGATCGAGATTTCGTCGGTGGAGATGCCGATATCCAGCTTCTCGCTGAAATCGATCGGCTCCGCCTTCACGGCAAGCGGTGCGGCGAAGAGGAGAGCGGCAAAGAGGACGTGCGAGAAAATCCGCATTAGAAACCGAGCCCCGCGGACACGACCGAATAGATTTCCTTCGGGGGGATTACCAGCTCGATGGCAAGACGGATGCCCACGGCGAGGACCAGAAGCGCCAGAAGTGCCCGCAACTGCTCGCCGCGCAGCCTCTGCCCCACCCGTACGCCATATTGTGCGCCGATGACGCCGGCGATCATCAGCACGAAGGCAAGCACGATATCGACGGTATAGTTGGCCGACGCCTGGACGATGACGGTGTAGGCAGACACGAAGATGATCTGGAACAGCGACGTTCCAACGACGACATTGGTCGGGATGCGCAAGAGATAGATCATCGCCGGCACCATGATGAAGCCGCCGCCGACGCCCATCACCGATGTCAGGATGCCGATGCAAAAGCCCAGCACTGCGATCGGGATGACGCTGAGATAGATCTTGGATTTCTTGAACCGCATCTTCAGCGGCAGGCGGTGCACCCAGTTGTGATGACCCGGCCTTTTCAAAGTGACGGTTTCGTTCTTGGCAGCCCGGCGCAGAGCATTGATGCTCTCCCACAGCATCAGCGAGCCGACGGTGCCGAGCAAAAGCACATAGGCGAGCGAAATCACCAGATCGAGCTGGCCGATGCGGCGCAGCAGCGAAAAGATCCAGAGACCGACCGTCGCCCCCGCGAGACCGCCGCAGAGCAGCACGGTTCCCAGCTTGATATCGATGGTGCCGCGCCGGAAATGGGTGATGGCCCCGGAGATCGAGGAAGCAACAACCTGGTTTGCACCGGTGGCGACAGCAACGACGGGCGGGATATTGTAGAAGATTAGAAGCGGCGTGATCAGGAAGCCGCCGCCGACACCAAACATGCCGGACAAAAAGCCGACGGCCGCGCCCATTCCGAGGATGATGAAAATGTTCACCGACAACTCTGCAATGGGCAGATACACCGTCACGGCCAGACCTCTAAATATGCCAATAGCCCGCAAGGCGGGCGGAAAACATCACAGTGGCAAGTGATCCACCACGGGAGATAAGGAATGAAACAGTCTTGAAAACCAATTGTTAAAATCGTGAATTCAACGTCGTTCCGTCATGCGCCCCGGGGTCCGGCCTGTCAACCTTTTGCAAGATTTGAGCTTAACGCGGAGCAGTACCCTTTGTCCGGCCGATCTGCGGCATTATTGGGGCCGCAGACGCCGCTCTGAAACCTCAGCTGTTCCGCTTCAAGAGTTCCTTGACGAGGGCATCGGTGATCTGGCCCGTCGGTTCCTGGCCGATCGATTTCTGGAACGCCTTGATCGCGGAGACAGTCTTCTGGCCCATCTCGCCATCCGGCGTGCCGGCGTCGAAGCCGTTATTATTGAGGATCGCCTGAATGTTGCGCAGCGCCTTCTTCATATCGACCGATGCGGTCTTGGTGCCCTTGCCGACCCAGGTATCCGGCACATCGACCGAATTGGCCTTGGGGTCGAGCGGCGTCAGCTTCCAGGTATCGAATTTCGCCTTGGCGCTTTTCAGCTGGTCGGGCTTCAGGGCCTTGCCGACTTCATCGCGCTTCTGGGCCGCATCCGTATCGCCGTCACGGGCAGCGACGGAGAACCACTTGTAGGATTCTTCCAGGTCCTGCGTCACGCCATTGCCGCGAGCATAGAGGATGGCGAGATTGAACTGGCTGTCGCGAATGCCGCGGTCGGCCGCCATCGAAAACCACTTGCCGGCACCGGCAAAGTCCGGAGCCGTATCGCCGCCGCTCGCCAGCATGACGGCGAGGTTATGCATGGCGCTGGCATTGCCCTTTTCGGCAGCCTGAAGATAGAGCGTGCGGGCTTTCGCCAGGTCGCGGCTAACGCCGGTGCCCTTTTCGTAGAGGCTGGCAAGACGATATTCGGCAGGAGTAACGCCGGCATCGGCAGCGCGCTGATACCATTTCGCCGCCTGGGCGAGATCGGCCTTGATGCCGCGGCCTTCGGTATAGACGGCACCGATTTCGAACATGGCGAGGGGATCGCCCTTCCGGGCAGCCTCGGCCAGCGCCTCCGGCTTGATTTCGGCAGGAACGGTCAGGGCAGCTTCGCCTGCCGCAGGCGCAGCCGCTGCCGTATCGGCGGCATCCTTTACCGTCGCCAGGCCTGTTGCAGTTTCCGGTGTTGAGCCTTCGATGACGGGCGACAGCATCCGGCTGTTGACCGCGCCGGTTCCCGGCAGGGCCTGCGCAGCATCGGGCAGTTCGGCATCCGGCTGCGTGGTTTCGGACAATGACGTTTCCGGCGGCATCACCTGCGTCGCAGCGGCCTCCGGCTGTCCGGCTGTCTGATCTTCGGCCTGCGGCTGCAATGAGGTGAGCGGCTCGACGTCGTTATCGGCGGCCTCCGTCGCCGGAGCCACATTCGCCATTGCCGGCGTTTCGGTTGCCACCGGCATTTCCTCGGTCACCGGCTGTTCGATGGCAGACACCGGCGCCTCGACGGGCGCCTGTTCGCCGCGGATCAGCGTGTTGACCAGCGGATAGGACATGATCGCCAGAAGCACGGCGCCGACCGCCATGAGGATCGGACGGCGATGACGGGAAAAGACGCCGATCGGCGAGGCGCTGGCGCCGCTCTTGCCACGGTTCATCGTATCGACTTCTTCGGCCGCCTGCTGGGCGGCACGGCGGGCGGCGGCGATGAAGTCAGCCTTGTCCGATTCGCTCGGCGGCGCGGTGCGCCCGGTCTGGCCAGCACGAACACGCTCAAGGATCTTTTTTACATCCGGAACGCCGGAGCCCGGCTCCAGCAGCTGGTTGGCGACATCAGGTTCGATGGCGTCAGCCGCATCGATCGATGGAGTCGGGTCGATGATCTGGCGTTCAACGGCGCGAGCAGGCTCTGCCCGCTTGCTGGTAAACCGCTTGGCGATCCCGGCAAGAAGACTGGGCTTGCCGGCGGGCACCGGCGCGGTCTTGATATCGCTCTGATGCACGGCGGCTTGCTCGGTGACGACGGCAACGGCTTCCGCGACCTCTTCACGCGATGGGCCGGCAGGTTCCGCCTCGGCGGCCAGCCCGTGCATATCGCGCTTCAGTTCCTCGTAGCGGCGCCCGAAATCGGCTTCAGCGAAAGTGAAGGCATCGTCATTCGCCTCAAAATCCGGCTGTGCCGCTCTTGGCATCTGCGGTTGGGGGTTCAGCCCACGCGAACCAAAGGCACGTGGTGCGTCCTGTTCCTGACCGCGTTCCTCCAGCCGCTCCAGCTTTTCGGCGATATGGACGAGCGTTTCGTGCAGCGCTTCGAACGTGCGCGCCGTGCGCTCCTCGCTCGAGCGGCTCATGTCTTCCAGAACCTTGAGATCGTCGGCCAGCGCCGAGATCGCAGCCATGTCCGAACCGCCGGAAGCGGAATGGCCCATGCCGTTCTTCGAATAGGCTTCCATCACCGCTTCGGCCGCCTGGCGGGCGGCCTCGATGATATATTCGTCACTGGTCGCCAGATATTCCTCAAGCGCGCTCATCCGGCCTTCGAACTCGACGGGAACCGCAGCCATTTCGCGCGGCTGGCTGACGAGGCTCGACAGGTTGGCGATCTGGTCCTGCAGGCTGCGCAGGATCTCGCTATCGTCGTAAGGCGCCGCGCGGGTTTCTTCCAGGCGGGTGGCGATATCGGACAGCTGGCCTTCGAGCCGGTCGAACCGGGCATCGCCGACATAAGACGTGGCCGGCATGTCCAGCTGGTCAATCCGCCGGGCGAGATCGTCGAGACGTTCGGCGAGCGCATCATTGACCGAACCCTGGTCGAGGGCATCGATCTTGCGGGAAATATCGGAGAGATATCCGGTCAGGTCCGGCTGGGAGGAAACCTTCTGCGAGCGCTCCAGCATCTGCGACAGCTGTTCGAGGCGCTCTTCAAGACGAACCGCGGCTTCTTCGTTGGCCAATTCCTCGACACGGGCAGTCAGAGCCTCGATGCGGGAACCGACGCCATTGTCGACTGGCCGCTGCAGGCCGTCGATCTGGCGGGAAAGGTCGGCAAGGCGGCCTTCGACGCGGGTGACGCCGGCGCTGTCTGGAACGGCAGCACGGCCGCTGGCAACGATGGCGCGGCTGATCTCGTCGAGACGCGCGTCCAGGTCGGCAAATTGCGATGCCATCTGGCGATCGTCCGGCTGCAAATGGCGGCCGATCATTTCGATCGCCTGGGCAACCGCAACTAGCTTGTCTTCCAAAGCGTGAATGGCAGGGCCGCTGTTCATCGAGCCGATCTGCGACTTGATTTCGTCAAGCCGGTAGGCAAGCGCCACCAGTTCGTCGTCGCGATTGGAATCGAACGCATTCATCCGGTCTTCAACGCCGGTCCAGCGCGCTTCCATACGGTGCACGCTGTCCTCACGGGCAAGGCCATCGATCATGACGCGCAGTTCGTCGAACTCAAGCTTCAGCGCATCGGCCTGCGACGGCGATGCCTGCCGGCCGAGCTGGTTGATACTGTCGGACAGGCGCTGCAGATCGCCGCGGATATCTTCCGCCATCGTCTGGTCCTGGGCCGCATCGGCGGTGATACCGCGGATCTCGGCGCGCAGCGTCGTCATCTCCCGCGACAGTCCGTCGGCAATGTCCTTCTTCAATTCCTGACGCAGGCCGACCAGCGCCTGGGCAATCTCGGCCATGGCCGGGTCCTGGCGTTGCGCTTCGCTGCGGTATTGCTCCGAGCGCAGCGGCTCGCTGCGAACGGGCTCCGGGCGCTGGGCCGGCTGATGGCGGATGGTTTCCGGGCGCAGGTTTTCTGGGCGCAGGTTTTCTGGGCGTAGGCTTTCCTGGCGGATCGGCTCACGACGGAACGGCTCGCTGCGATAGGTCTCGCTGCGCAGCTGCTCGCTCAGCGGCGGTGCCACCGGCACCTCGCGACGGGGCTGCACGGGGGCCTGGAATGCGGGAGGCTGGAATGAAGGAACGCCGCGCTCGTCATAGGCGCGCGGCTCCGGACGGGGCTGGATACGATCGCGAACGGTATCGCGCTCCCGGACAGCATCGCGTTCCCGCGTGGCCGTCAGTGTCCGCTGCCGCTGCATGATTTCCGTGATCGGGTCGGCAACAGCCACTGGACCATCGGCCGGGACACGGCCTCGCTGATCACGCCCAGCTGTTCCCATCAATCCTTCGATACGCGCTTCCAAGCCTTCGATCGTGCGGTTCAGCGCGTCGAGGGACGACCTGTCGCCATAAGGCTGGGCGCCGGGACGTGGAGTGTTTGATCGCGATCCGTTCATCGTTCTTCGCCTCTTTCATCGGCCTTGATCGGAATCCGGGCTTCTGAAAGGCAAATCCCCGCCTTCCTGGAGTTCCGGTACCGATCCGGACAGAGCTGCAACGACGCGAAGACAAAACTAATGCAGCTGTGACCATCTCAACACGCACTTTCACGAAACGTAGTAAATAAGCCGTTAACCTGACTGAAAATTTTTCAACGATTTGGGCGCATGCTGGCATCGGGAGGCTTCCACACGACATTTCGGCACACCCAATCTGCTGGATCCGGTGACCGATCAAATTTTGCTGCCTCCACAAACTTTGACGTTTACGCGCACGTCAAAGTTTTGTAGCATGATGGAAATCACATGGAGCGACCCAGGAGACGCCGCCCCGTGACACGGTTACAGGTGAGGAACACGAGACATGCCCAGCTATAAGGCCCCGGTCGAAGACACGCTTTTCATTCTCAACGACGTTCTCGGTATCGAGCGCTACAACAACCTGCCCGGCTTTGCCGATGCTACACCGGACATGATCGAGGCGATCGTTGGCGAAGCAGCCAAGCTTGCCGAAGAAGTGCTGTTCCCGGTCAATCTGTCCGGCGATCAGGAAGGCTGCAAGCGCAACGATGATGCGACGGTCACCACACCGAAGGGCTTCAAGCAGGCCTTCGACCAGTACCGCGAGGGCGGCTGGCTCGGGCTGTCGGTTCCCGAAGAATTCGGCGGCCAGGGCCTGCCCTACACACTGCACACCGCAATCGGCGAATACATGTCCTCGGCCAACATGGCGCTGACCATGTATCCGGGCCTCACCCAGGGCGCCATCGCCGCAATCCTCGTCCACGGCACCGACGCGCAGAAGGCGACCTATCTGCCGAAGATGGTAGCCGGCGACTGGACCGGAACGATGAACCTGACGGAGCCCCATTGTGGCACCGATCTCGGCCTGCTCCGTTCCAAGGCCGTGCCGCAGGGCGATGGCTCCTACAAGATTTCCGGCCAGAAGATCTTCATCTCCGCCGGCGAACACGACATGGCCGACAATATCATCCATCTGGTGATTGCCCGTATCGAGGGCGCGCCGGAAGGCGTGAAGGGCATTTCGCTGTTCATCGTGCCGAAACTCCATGTCGAGGCCGACGGCTCGATCGGCGCCCGCAACACCGTTTCCTGTGGCGCGATCGAACACAAGATGGGCATCCACGGCAATTCGACCTGCGTCATGAACTATGACGACGCAGTCGGCTATCTCATCGGCACGGAAAACAAAGGCCTCAACGCCATGTTCGTGATGATGAACGAGGCCCGCCTCGGCGTCGGCCTGCAAGGTCTTTCGGTCAGCGAAGTCGCCTACCAGAACGCCGCCAACTATGCCCGCGACCGCATCCAGGGCCGTTCGCTCTCCGGCGTCAAATCGCCGGACAAGAAGGCCGACCCGATCATCGTTCATCCCGACGTGCGCCGCACGTTGATGACCATCAAGGCCTTCAACGAAGCCGGCCGTGCCTTCACGCTCTGGACGGCGCTCAAGTCCGACATCGCCCATCGCGGCGACAATGATGCGGATCGCCAGGCAGCCGACGATATCCTCGGCTTGATGACGCCGATCCTCAAGGGCGTGCTCACCGACAAGGGCTTTGACCACGCCGTCATGGCCCAGCAGGTCTTCGGCGGCCACGGCTATATCGAAGAACACGGCATGAGCCAGTATGTCCGCGATGCCCGCATCGCGATGATCTACGAAGGCGCCAACGGCATCCAGGCACTCGATCTCGTCGGCCGCAAGCTGGCGCTGAACGGTGGCCGGGCGATCACCGCCCTGTTCAAGGAGATCGGCGATTTCTGCGAGGAAAACCGGTCCGACGAGAAGCTGGCCGTCTACACCAAGGGCCTGAAGAAAGGCTTGAACGACCTGCAGGCGGCCACCATGTGGTTCATGGGCAACGCCATGGCAAAACCCGACAATGCCGGCGCCGGCTCGACCGACTACATGCACCTCTTCGGCCTCGTCGTGCTCGGCTATATGTGGGCGAAGATCGCCAAGACGGCAGAGGAAAAACTGGCGGAGGGTGCGGGCGATCGCGAAGCCTACCTGAAGAACAAGCTCATCACCGCCAAATTCTTCATGGAACGCATCATGCCGGAAACCGCGCTGCGCAAAGCCCGCATCGAAACCGGCGCCGACACGATGATGGCACTCGATGCGGCGGCGTTTTGAGGTCTTGGACAAAACCCGAGGAAAGTTATATATTGATATAACTTTCCGATGGAGATGAAAATGGCTGTATCGACATTACGCAACGTGGGCGGATCGGTGATGATGACGGTTCCCAAGCCGGTCCTCGAAGAGCTCGGGCTTCAGGCCAATACAAAGCTGGAAGTGACCGCTCAGGACGGCAAGATCGTCGCTGTTGCCCGGGCGCGGCCCAAGTACACACTGGAGGAGTTGATTGCCGAATGGACCCCTTGGCCTGAAAGAACGGCCGAAGAACAAGAATGGCTGGATATGCCGTCAGTTGGCAACGAGATCATAGACTGATGGACAGGGGCGATATCTGGTTTGTAGATCTGGAGCCGACACGCGGGCGAGAGCAGGCCAAAGCGCGTTATGCTTTGGTCCTCACGCCGAGGCTTATAAACCAAAATGGCACCCAAATCGTCGCACCCATTACGAGTGGCGGCCAGTTCGCCCGAACGTCCGGATTTGCCGTTTCGCTGACAGGAGCAGGCACTGAGGCCACAGGTGTGATTCTTTGTCATCAGATTAGAGCCGTCGATATGAAAGCACGGGGCGGCCGGTTTTTTGAAAGGGCACCGGACTTCATCACGGATGAAGTTCTGGCCCGGGTTTCGGCACTGTTCGAATAGAGTTGACGAATAAAGAGCGCCTTGAGCGCTATAGGGAGATGAAACAATGACCGACGTCTTCATTTACGACCACGTGCGCACGCCGCGCGGCCGGGGCAAGAAGGATGGAGCGCTGCACGAAGTGCCGACGCCGCGTCTGGCCGCAAAAGTACTGCAGGCGCTGCGCGACCGCAACGGGCTTGATACGTCCACCGTCGACGACATCATCATGGGCTGCGTCGATCCGGTGTTCGAGGCCGGTGCCGTGATCCCCAAGGCAGCCGCCTTCGAGGCCGGTTATTCCAACAAGGCGCCGGGCATGCAGATCTCGCGCTTCTGCGCCTCGGGCCTCGATGCCGTCAATTTCGCCGCCGGCAAGATCGCCGCCGGTGCCGATGACATCGTCATTGCCGGTGGCGTGGAATCGATGTCGCGCGTCGGCATGGGCATGTCCGGCGGTGCCTGGTACATGGACCCATCGGTCAATTTCCCCGGCTATTTCATGCCGCAGGGCGTTTCCGCCGACCTGATCGCCACCAAATATGGCTTCTCCCGCGACGACGTCGATGCCTATGCCGTCGAGAGCCAGAAGCGCGCCGGTCATTCCTGGGACAGCGGCTATTTCGACAAGTCGGTCATCCCGGTAAAAGACCAGAACGGCATCACCATCCTTGCCAGGGACGAGCATATGCGTCCGGCAACGACGATGCAGAACCTCGCGTCACTCAATCCGTCCTTCCAGATGCCCGGCGAGATGGGCGGTTTCGATGCCGTCGGCATCCAGGCGCATCCGGAAATCGAACGTATCAACTACGTCCACCATGCCGGCAATTCCTCCGGGATCGTCGATGGCTCGGCGGCCGTGCTGGTCGGTTCCAAGGCCGGCGGCGAGAGCATGGGGCTAAAACCCCGCGCCCGTATCAAGCATTTCGCCAATATCGGCTCCGATCCGGCGCTGATGCTGACCGGCCCGGTCGATGTCACCGAAAAGCTGTTGAAGCGGGCCGGCATGACCATTGCCGATATCGACCTGTTCGAGCTCAACGAGGCCTTCGCCGCCGTCGTGCTGCGCTACATGCAGGCCTTCGACATCAGCCATGACAGGATCAACGTCAATGGCGGCGCCATCGCCATGGGCCACCCGCTCGGGGCCACCGGCGCGATGATCCTCGGCACCGTGCTCGACGAACTGGAACGCCGCGGCCTGCAGACCGCGCTGGTGACGCTCTGCATCGGCGCCGGCATGGGTACCGCGACGATCATCGAGCGGGTGTGAGGCCTTTCCCTCCCCCTTGTGGGGAGGGTGGCCCGAAGGGCCGGGAGGGGTTTTCGCCGCACGGCAGGAAGCCCCTCCCCAACCCCTCCCCACAAGGGGGAGGGGCTCAACCCGGCCGGATCGCCCCAATTTCAGGCGGCGGCATCGAGCGAAGCCAAGATTTCAAGGGAGAGGAATCCCATCATGACCACCTATACCAATTTCACCATCGAAACCGATGCCGACGGCATTGCGCTGGTTACCTGGAACATGCCCGACAAGTCGATGAACGTCTTCACCGTCGAGGTGATGAAGGAACTCGACGCCATCGTCGACCAGACCGTCGCCGACGAAGCCGTCAAGGGCGTCGTCTTCACCTCCGGCAAGTCGACCTTTTCCGGCGGCGCCGATCTGTCGATGATCAAGGGCATGTTCACCTTCCAGACCGAGCAGAAGAAGCTCGACCCCGATAACGCCGCGCAAAAACTGTTCGAGCTGACCGGCCAGATGACCGGCCTGTTCCGCAAGCTCGAAACCTCCGGTAAGCCGTGGGTGTCCGCCATCAACGGCACCTGCATGGGCGGCGCGTTTGAACTGTCGCTCGCCTGCCACGGCCGCGTCGCTGCCAATTCCAAATCGGTGAAGCTTGCCCTTCCCGAGGTCAAGGTCGGCATCTTTCCGGGTGCCGGCGGCACGCAGCGCGTTCCGCGGCTGACCAATGCGCAGGACGCCCTGCAGATGATGACGACCGGCTCGTCGCTCACCCCGCAGCGCGCCAAGGCGATGGGCCTGATCCACGAGATCGCCGAGCCCGCCGAGCTGATCAATGCCGCCAAGGCGATGATCAAGAACGGCCTCAAACCCGTCCAGCCCTGGGACGAAAAGGGCTACAAGGTTCCCGGCGGCGGCATCTGGACGCCGGCTGCAGCCCAGCTCTGGCCGGCAGCCTCCGCCATCCTGCGCCGCGAGACCGCAGGCAACTATCCGGGCGGCCTTGCCATCCTCAAATGCGTCTATGAAGGCCTGCAGGTTCCCTTCGATACCGGGCTTAAGATCGAGCAGCGCTATTTCACCGAGATCCTGCAGACCACCGAGGCCTTCTCGATGATCCGCTCGCTGTTCATCTCGATGCAGGAACTCGGCAAGGGCGCCCGCCGCCCGGCCGGTATTCCGAAGTCGGACCTCAAGCAGATCGGCGTCGTCGGCGCCGGCTTCATGGGCGCCTCGATCGCCTATGTCGCCGCCGCCGCCGGCATCGAGGTCACCCTGATCGACCGCGACATCGAAGCCGCAACGAAGGGCAAGGCCCATTCGGAAGGCCTGGTCAAGGATTCCATCGGTAAGGGACGACTGACGCAAGACGAGGCGACAGCGCTGCTTGCCCGCATCACCCCGTCGGCCGATTACAACGACCTGAAAAACGTCAAGCTCGTCGTCGAGGCCGTGTTCGAAGACCGCCAGGTGAAGAAGGACGTCATCGAAAAGGTCGAGGCCGTGCTTGCCGACGACGCCATCTTCGCTTCCAACACCTCGACCCTTCCGATCACCGGCTTGGCCAAAAACTCCAGGCGCCCGGCCCAGTTCATCGGCATCCATTTCTTCTCGCCGGTCGAAAAGATGATGCTGACGGAAGTGATCCTCGGCAAGGAAACCGGCGATGTGGCGCTCGCCACCGCGCTCGATTTCGTCGCCGCGATCAAGAAGACCCCGATCGTCGTCAACGACACGCGGGGCTTCTATGTCAACCGCTGCGTCTTCCGCTATATCCACGAAGCCTATGACATGCTGATCGAAGGCGTGCCGGCGGCGATGATCGAGAACATCGCCAAGATGGCCGGCATGCCGGTCGGTCCGCTGTCGCTCAACGACGAAGTGGCAATCGACCTGTCGCAGAAGATCCTGAAAGCCTCGATCGCCGATCTCGGCGAAGCCTCGGTCGATCCACGCCACATGACCCTGATCAACACACTCGTCGACGATCTCGACCGCCGCGGCCGCAAGAATGGCAAGGGCTTTTACGATTATCCGGCCAAGCCCGCCAAGAAGTCGCTCTGGCCGGGCCTGAAAGACCTCTACCCGCAAAAGCCGGCCGAAAGCTTCGACGTCGAAACGATCAAGCAGCGCTTCCTCGTCACCATCGCCTTGGAAGCCGCCCGCACCATCGAAGAAGGCATCGTCACCGACCCCCGCGAAGCCGACGTCGGCTCCATCCTCGGCTTCGGTTTCGCGCCCTATACCGGCGGCACGCTGAGCTATATCGACGGCATGGGCGTCAAAACCTTCGTGGCGCTCTGCGAAAAGCTGGCCGCGACTTACGGCGACCATTTCCAGCCGACGCCGCTGCTCAAGGACATGGCGGCGAAGGGCGAAACGTTCTACGGCCGGTTCGAACCCTATGGGAAGAGGGAGGCGGCTTAGGCTGCCTTAACTTAAACGGGAAAGCAGTATTTTCACCCCTGTAGGATTGCAGTGATGTACATCATGTTGCTATGCCTTTGCGATACACACATGCACTATGCGGGGTGAAAATGTCCGAGCTAAATTTCTTGGATTTGAGTGAAAGACATATCGGAGTAACTAAAGCGATCGCTGATGGGTATGGAGAAGCGGCTCGTGTTTGCTTGGACCGTCATCACTCCTCGCCGGTAACATTTCAACTCATCGATAGATCCGAGTCTACGGAAGCCAAGGCAATGTGGCCTGCGGTGGATGCGCGAACTAAGAGCGCGTGGAACAATACGACAGATGCTACCGAAGACGGTGCGTACGCGCTCGCATTGGCTGCAGTTGAGCATTCTCGAGGACTGGTTGCGGTTAGGCGTGCAGAAACCAGGACCGGAGCCGATTACTACATCGACTCTCCGGATGCACAAATAATAGATTTGGAAGAGAGCTTTAGATTGGAGGTATCCGGTGTTGATACCGGCAATATTAGCATGCTTAAGACTCGTCTAAAACAAAAATTGACTCAGGCCGTTGCAGGCAACTCTAACTTACCAGCAATTGCATGTGTCGTCGGTTTCGCATCCCTCCAGATCATGGCCGATGATGTGAGTGAGACATCATGAACTGGGTAGAATCTCATCGTCAGAGTGAACAATTTGCGGTCGCTGCTCACGAGGCTCTGAGAAGAGGTGACAATAATTTGGCCGTTAGTCTTTTCGGTGAGGCAGCAGAACAAGAAGCCATCGCGTTTTCTGCCCTATCCGAAGACAAGCCACGCACTCTGGGCATCACTGCGATTAGTGCAACAGCACTTTGGTACAAGGCTCGTTGCTTTTCAAACGGAACAATTTGCTCACAAAGCACTATCGATGCAATCTTTACCTCCCTTTGCACAGATTGAACTTAGAGGCCTCCTGCAGGCAATCTGGAATGAGAAAGCTCAAGAAGATGCCGGCATTGCATTTGCTCCCGGGCAAGTTGTCGTGTCCGTTCGCGGTGGTGAAGTCGTTACGGGTGGAGCGCCGCTGGATCTCATTCTGGGCAGAGTTCAAATAGTACAGAATCTTTTCTATCGAACTGCCGAATTTCTAAAATCGGTACCCTTGCGCATAAAAGGACCGCCATCAAAGGAAATTCAAGAAAAATACCGACCTTGGCTTTTTCAATCGGTACCCGGAAGCTATCAGTTTATTGTAGCCGTCCAAAGACCACAGCAGCACGAAATGTTTTCAACAGATGATCCCGAACCTGAAATTCTGACGGAAACTTTTTTATCAATTTTGCGCGGGGCAGCCAACGAGTCGGCAGAAGTTTTGGAAAGTGTCGTTCCATCTTCAGACTATAGAAAAACTTTTCTTAAACTGACGAGGAACTTAGCGCCCACAGGAAAGTCCTTCAAGGAACTGGAGATAAGGGGAACGACGGAAGCGACGTCAGTGTTACTTTCTGCCAGTTCCCGAAAGCAAATTTCGGATACGCTGCGGCCAGTTGCCGCCTCTAATGGAAAAGTTGGCGAGCAGGAGACAACAATTAGAGGCACATTGCGTGCACTTCATCTTGAGAACGATTGGCTTGAAGTAATTGTCGATGGGCAAAATATTCGGGTCTCTGGAGTTGGAGAGACGGTGGACGACTTAATCGGCCCCATGGTCAATCAACAAGTTGTCGTCCGGGCAAAATCCGGAAAAGGAGACAAGCTTTCATTTATCGATATCGAGCAGGATGAATAGCAATTGTGATGGCAAGTGCGGCTCCCACCCCTCCTCCGTCATTCTTGTTCCTGTCACAGGAATCCAGTGCGCCGCGTCTGCGGCGCGAAAGACTCTCCTTTCCACGGAGTAACAGCCCCCTCACCGCGCGGACGCGCGGTGGCTGGAAGCCTGTGACAGGCACAGGCATGACGGAGGGGGGGAGGCTACCGCGTGCAAACCACAGCCTTCGAAAGCGGCCCGCAGCCTCTCGATGATGCCGCCGCCAACCACCATCCCTCCAAACAACGACCACCCAGCCCCCTTGCCAGCCCGCCGCCCATGCCGCACCTTTCCCGTCATGAAAGGCTACGTCTACATCCTCGCCTCAAAGCGCAACGGCACGCTCTATACCGGCGTGACGAGCGATCTGCCGGGCCGGTTGTTCGAGCATCAGAACGAACTCACCAAGGGCTTTACCAGCCGCTACGGCGTCAAGACGCTGGTGTGGTTCGAGGAATATGATCTGGTAACGACGGCCATCACCCGCGAAAAGACCATCAAGAAATGGCCGCGCCCGTGGAAGCTCAACCTGATCGAGGCGATGAACCCGGAATGGGAGGATATCGCGCATTATCTGCATGGGCTGTGAGAGGGCGGTGGCGCTTCTTGAATGCGCCGCCCCAGACTGCACAGCGCGTCTCATAGGCTCCTCACACTCGGCTCTTTCGGTCGAGGCACCTCCCTCTCCTCCGTCATTCCTGTGCTCGTCACAGGAATCCAGTGCGCCGCGTCTGCGGCGCGCAAGACTCACTTCTCTTGAGGCGTTCTCTCGCCGCGCAGACGCGCAGCGGCTGGATGCCTGTGACAAGCACAGGCATGACGGAGCTTGGGGTGTCGTCCATGCCAAACAATTGGCTCCGAAGACGCAGTCTGCAACCGACAATGACGCCCCTAGCCAGACGCCGCACACGCGATACACTCGCCGCCACCCCCAACCCGGACCACCCCATGGACTCCCCCACCTCCCCCCACGCCTTCACCACATCAGCCGAATGGGACGCCTGGCTTGCCGCCAACCACGCCCAATCCCCCGGTATCTGGCTGCTGATCGCCAAGAAGAACGCCAAAAAGCCGCTGATCACCATTGGCGAGGCGCTGGATGTTGCCCTTTGTTATGGCTGGATCGACAGTCAGCGGAAGGGGTTTGACGCACAGTCCTATCTGCAGCGCTATTCGCCCCGGCGGGGCAAAAGTCCGTGGTCGCGGTTGAATGTCGATCGGGTGGCGGCGTTGACTCAAGGTGGACGGATGCAGGCGGGCGGCCTTGCGGAAGTGGCGGCTGCCAAGGCAGACGGACGCTGGGCGGTGGCCTATGAGCCGCAGCGCCATGCCGGGCTGCCGGAGGAGCTGGCAGCGGCGCTGAGCGCCAATGCAAAAGCTGCCGCCACGTTTGCAGCGCTCGACAAGACCGGCCAATATGCCCTGATCCTGCCACTCCTGAAAGCCACCACGCCAAAAATCCGTCTGGCCCGCGTCGAGAAAGCCATCGCCCGGCTCAGCGGGGACGAATAAAATCTGCCGCTGCCGCCAAATGCCGCTGCGCCCGGCTTTTCGGATAAAAAATCATCCCCGTTCACCCCCGGCCTGAAAAATGCGGCCATACTTCTTCCCGTCTCCGCCGCCGGAGTGTTTCGCGAGACGGTCGCGGGCAGGTGGAGGCCGGCGCCCTGGTTTGACCCGTAACGTGCGGCAATGGCCAGGGAGGTGACAGCCATGGTGGTGCTGCCTTCGGGCAGTCCCGCCTATCAAGCCTCCCCCGGGCCGCCAGGTCCGGTTCGGTTGAGCCGTGCAAGTGGCAAGCCCGTCCCGAAAGGATGGCCGCAAATCAAGCTGCGCAGCGAGGCAAGGCAATCACCTGTAGGGGCCGGACACCCCGAACGAACGCCGAAGGCCACGCGAGTGCGGAGCCACAGACTAAAACTCTAAATGAGGTTCCGCACTCGTGTGGGCTCTCCAAGGATCAAAACACGGGCAAAACTGCCGCGTGACCGCAGAACCGTGCGCAAAGGAAAGGCGAGATGACAATCAGGAGCAGGCAGGAGCAGCTGCGCATCCAGGCGGAAGAAGATGCACAACCCTATCTGGCCGGCTTCACCTGGGGCGAATTCAACCGGCTGCCCGAGCGCCAGCAGGAGCGGGAGGCACAGCGGCTCTTCCAGGAATTCACCAGTGCGCTCGGCTATTTCAGGACCTGTGATCTCGCGTCCTGCCGTCGTGCCAAGGCCTGCAAGGGTTTTCTCTCGGAGGCGCAATACAGATCGGGCCGCTACCACCCGCGCTTTCCGCCCTGTATCGGAGAACGCGGTCGCTTTCAGGGCGCGGTGCTGACCTATGCCAGGCGCGTGGCCAACGAGCTTGAAGGGCACGGTCCGGATGCCCCCGATATGCTATGAGAGGCATATCTGGAGAAAACCAAATCATAGCGTGGAAAAATGCCCCGCCGGAAAAACCGCCGGGGCATCGATTGGAGACGCTTAGGCCGCCGCGCCCTGGATGGCCGAGACCTGCCAGTCGCCGCCGCGCTTGCGCAGGAACGTCCAGAGTTCGACGGTCTCCGTCAGGTTGTCCGGATCGCCCTCGACGACGCGGCCGGTGGCGCGGTCGCGGGTGACGTCGATGCTCTCGTAGCGCATGGCAACGGTGGCGTAGTCATCGCCGCCCTCGTTCCAGGCTTCGGCGACATCGCCCTGCACCAGATGCACGTCGCTGACCTCGTTCTTCAGGCCCTTGGTGGCATTGTCGCTCAGCTCTTCGGCGAGCCACGACATCGCTTCCGGCGTCGTCAGCTTGCGCAGCGTGGCGTAGTCCTCGGCGGCGTAGGCAGCCTGAACCTCTTTCAGCATCGTCTCGAACTGGCCGAGATCCTCTTCGCCGACACCGATCTCGTCGGTCGTATCATCGGCGACGCGCGGCTGCGCCGGGCGGGCGGCGGCGGTCGCGCCTCCACCGAGAGCACCTCCACCAAGCGCCCCGCCGCCAATGGACGGGATTTTGAAGGACGGCATGCCGGAACCCAAGCCGGAGCCCTGGCCCTGCGTGCCAAAACCCTGCATCGGCGAGCTACCCGCTCCACGCGGTGCGTAGCCGGCCGGTGCTGCCGTCTGGCGGCTGCGGAAGAAGCGCAGGGCAAGCATCACGGCGCCACCGATCAGCGCGATCTGCAAGAGCATGCCGAGCATGCCGGCCATACCGCCGAAACCATTGCCCATCATCATGCCGATCAGGCCGCCAAGGGCCAGACCACCGAGCATCGAGCCTGCGAAACCGCCGAAGAAGCCGCCCGGGCGCTGGGCGCCGGGACGGGCCGCCTGGCCCATGTTCTGCTGGCCGGCAGCGCCGGGCGTCGTCGCCTGGTTCTGCGGGGTCATCGTCCGGTTGATCGGTGTCGCATCCGCCGGCGCCGTGCGAGTGACCGGCGGTGCGGAGAATGTGCGGGTGCCGCGGCTGCCGAAGCTGCTGCCGCCGCGCCGGGCCTCAGCCAGATCAACCACCGTCAGCATCACCATGGAAGCGACCGCAAAGGTCGCAAGAACGCGTCCAACTCTAAACATGAAACCCAATCCTGTTGCCCGGCCCGCCAGCGCGCGCCTCTTGGCACACATATGGGGGCAATGGTTGCCGAATTGAAGGGTTTTGCGGCGCAGTTCACGGTAAAGCGGCCATCTAATGCGGCTGACACTGCAGAAAAAACCTCGGAAATTATCCCCGCGAGTTGAATCCGGATGATAATGCCCAAAGAAAAAGGCGGCACACAAGCCGCCTTTCCCCGTCCCGGTTTGGAAGATCCGCCTTAGCCGATAAAGGTGTCGTAGAGCAGCTTGAGATTGAGGACGACGATGATCGAGGCGACGATCCAGGCGAGGGCCGCGACATATTTCGGGATGACGAAGGTGCCCATCTTCTTTTTGTCGGAGACGAAGCGCACCAGCGGGATGACCGCGAAGGGCAGTTGCATCGACAGGATGACCTGGCTGAACACCAGCAGTTCGGCCGTGCCCTTCTCGCCATAGATCCAGGTGACGACGACGACCGGGACGATGGCGATACCGCGGGTGATCAGGCGGCGGGCCCATTGCGGAATGCGCAGCCGCAAAAAGCCTTCCATGACGATCTGGCCGGCCAGCGTTGCCGTCACCGTCGAGTTGAGGCCCGAGGCGAGCAGCGCCACGGCAAACAGCGTCGAGGCGATGCCGAGACCCAACAGCGGCGACAGCAGTTCGTAGGCCTGGCCAATCTCGGCAACGTCGGTGCGGCCATTGGCGTGGAAGACGGAAGCGGCGATGATCAGGATGGAGGCGTTAATGAACAGAGCCAGCATCAGCGCAATCGTGCTGTCGGTGGTCGCCCATTTGATCGCATCGCGCTTGCCCTCGTCGGTGCGCTTGTAGTTGCGGGTCTGGACGATCGAGGAATGCAGGTAAAGATTATGCGGCATGACGGTGGCGCCGATGATGCCGATGGCGATGTAGAGCATGGCCGGGTTGGTGACCACTTCGGTCGATGGCAGGAAGCCGTTGAGAACGGCAGCGATCGGCGGGGCGGCGGCGGCGATCTGGACGACGAAGCAGCCGGCGATGACGATCAGCAGCGCAATGACGAAGGCCTCAAGATAGCGGAAGCCCTTGTTCATCAGGAGCAACAGCAGGAAGGCATCGGCCGCCGTGATCAGCGCGCCGCCGATCAGCGGAATGCCAAACAAAAGCTGCAAGGCGATTGCCGTGCCGATCACTTCGGCAAGGTCGCAGGCGATGATCGCCGCTTCGCAGGCAAGCCAGAGCATGAAATTGACGGGTCTGGAATAGGTATCGCGGCACGCCTGCGCCAGATCGCGGCCGGTGGCGATGCCAAGACGGGCGGCCAGCGCCTGCAAGAGGATCGCCATCAGGTTGGACAGCAGGATGACCGTCAGCAGCGTATAGCCGAACTGCGAACCGCCAGCGATATCGGTCGCCCAGTTGCCGGGGTCCATGTAGCCGACTGAGACCATGTAGCCCGGCCCCATGAAGGCGAGCATTCGGCGGAACCAGACGCCACCGGAGGGCACGGCGATGCTGGCATTGACTTCGGGGAGGCTTGGCCGCGCGTCCTCCTTGGGGCTGGAAAAGGTCCAGCTTTTTTGCGGTGGAAGGACGGCTTCGGAATTGGACATGCACGGTCTCCGGATGCGGAATGGGCTGAGTTATCCGAAAAGCTATGCCAAGGCAAAACATTATGCAATAGGCTATATTTCATCGATCATGCTTTTTTCAGCAAATGAAAAGGCTCATGGGACGGGAATGTGGAGGACGGGATAAATCATTATGAAAAATCCAAGCCCGTGTTATGAAACTTAAAAACGCAACCTTGAAGAAACTTGAGAGGATACCGCCCCCTTGCCGCGCCGCCCTGTTCCCCGCACGGACCCGCTCCCAGACGCGGACATTCATTCCGAGGGCTTTCGGCAGACCCGCGAAGCACGGCGGGGTGCGCTGATCGAGGATTATGTCGAGCTGATCGCCGACCTGATCGAGGATGGCAACGAGGCGCGGCAGGTGGATATCGCCGCCCGTCTCGGCGTGGCGCAACCGACAGTTGCCAAGATGCTGGCAAGGCTTGCCTCCGAAGGACTGGTGTCGCGCAAGCCTTATCGCGGCGTGTTTCTGACCGAGGCCGGCCAGAAGATGGCGCTCGAAAGCCGGTTACGCCATCAGACGGTCGAAGCTTTCCTGCGCTGCCTCGGCGTCAGCCCGGAAACCGCCCGCATCGATGCCGAGGGTATCGAGCATCATGTCAGCGGCGAAACGCTGGAAGCCTTCCGCCGGTTTATCGACAAGAAAGCCTAGCCGGGCCGCAGCCGCCGACCGAAGCGTTCGCCCAGAATGATGATGATGCCGGCGGAAAAGATCAGTGCTGCGCCGGCAAAAACCTGGGTTGCGGGAATATCGCCCCAGATCAGGAACCCGAGCCCGAAAGCCCAGATCAGCGACGAATATTCGAACGGCGCCAGGATGGAGACCGGTGCCCGGCGCATGCCCTCGAACAACGCATATTGCGCAATGCCGGCGATCAGGCCGGTGCCGACCATCAGCGCAACATCCAGAAGGCTTGGCGGAACCCAGGTGACGATGACGGCAATGCCAGTGAACAGGATGAAGAAGCCGCTCGACAGCGTCATCTGCACCAGCGTCACCTCCTGCATCGCGGTCTTGCGCAAAAGCACCGTCGAAAACGCCCAGAACACTGCCGCCTGTAAAGCGAGCCAGACGGGCAAGGACAGTTTCATGCCTGATCCCAATGGATCGGTTGCCACCAGCACCCCAATGAACCCGACGATGACCGCGATCCAGCGAAGCGGCGGCACATCTTCTTTCAGGATCGGCACGGCGAGAATGGTGATCAGGATCGGCGCTGCGTAATAGATCGTCGTCAACTCGGCCAGGCCCAGATCGCGGGCGGCGGTATAGTAGGATAGCCAGGCGGCCAGCAGCAGCAGGTTGCGCAGGATCATTGGCTTGAGGACCGGTGAGCGCAGCGAGCGGGCAAGCAGCGGACCACGGCCGATGGCGGCGCAGATCGCAAAGATCGTCACGCTGCGCACGAACAGGATCTGCCAGACCGGCAGCGCCACGACCAGCCATTTGACCGTGGCATCCTGCAACGTGAACAGGAAATAGGAAAAGATCGTCAGCAGAATGCCAGAAAGCACGGAGGTATTCACGCAAGGCTCCCGGGCGCAAATCGCGCGCGGTCTGTGATATCGCGAGGTCCGCCCACAAGGAAGAGGCATGCCAGTGAGACGTGTGGCGAAAAATGGGGGCGCGACAGAAAATAGTGCCCGGTGATATCCGGATGCAGACCATTATGCCTTGAGCCTCACGGCCGCCCTGTCAAAGCCCGATCACCGACAGCATGACAAAGGTGGCGAACAGCACGAAATGTGTCATGCCCTCGATGGCATTGGTTTCGCCGTCATTGAGGTTGATGGCCGCGACGATCAGGGTGATCGTCACCATAACCGTCTGCACCGGCGTCATCGCCATGATGAAGGGCTGGCCGGTATAGAGCGCAATCGCCTCCATCACCGGCACCGTCAGGATGACGGTGGAGAGCGAGGCACCGAGCGCAATGTTAACGACGGCCTGCATGCGGTTGGCAAGCGCTGCCCGCATCGCCGTCATGATTTCCGGCGAAGCTGAAATGGCAGCGACAACGATCGCCGCCAGAACCGGCGGGGCGCCGCTCCCCTTCAGGCCAGCACTCAAAAGGCCCGACATGATTTCGGCCAGCGCGCCAATGATGACGACACCGATGATCAGGACGGTTATCGACATCGCCACCGGTTCGTCTTCGGACGGGTGCTTTTCCCCGCCTTCACGCTTGGGATAGCTGTAGCTGAAAAAATAGCTGTGTACGCCCACCTGCATCTTCAGGAACACCGCATAGAGCGTCACCATCGCGACGATGGTGAAGGCGGAGTAGAGGTGCCATTTGGCCTGCGGAATGAATTCCGGCACGATCATCGAAATGCCCATCGCCGTCAGGATCATCACGCAGTAAGTGCGGCTGGAATCGTCGTTATAGGATTGCTCGCCGTGTTTCAGGCCGCCCAGCAGGGCTGCGAGCCCGAGAATGCCGTTGATGTCGAGCATGACGGCAGAATAGATCGTGTCGCGCACCAGGGTCGGCGATATCTCTTCACCGCTCATCATGATCGCAAGGATGATCACCTCGACAAGCACCGCCGACAGCGTCAAGATCATCGTTCCATAGGGGTCGCCGACCTTGGCGGCCAGGACTTCGGCGTGGTGGGCAACCCGCACCGAGGCGAGCACAATGGCAAAGACCAGCACGACCGCACCGATTAGCGCCGCCACCTGTCCGGCATCAAGCAGAGCATGTTCGAACAGGAAGCCGGCAACGGCCATTACGACCGAAACACCAAGCAGGACTTCGGACTTGAAGATGGAGAACAAACGGGCGCCTCGCGAGCAGCGGAAGGGGTTCAACGAAGTATAGGCGGCAGGCGGCGCTTTTCAATCGGACGTGCGGGACCGGGCAGAGAACAAAACAGGATTATTTTCCTCATACGCTTTACTATAGACCGCATTTTGGCTAATCTCAGGGGAGAAATAAGGTGGCGGCAAAAAGCCCCAACGCACAGAAAGCATAACGCTTCACCGCCTGCAGGATGCGCAATGATGTTGTCACATGACCGGATCTGGAGTGCCATCGATGCACTCGCCGAGCGGCATCAGCTGTCGCCCTCGGGTCTTGCCCGGCGGGCGGGACTTGATCCGACGTCCTTCAACAAATCCAAGCGGCATTCCGCCGACGGGCGCGAACGTTGGCCGTCGACAGAATCACTTGCCAAAGTGCTCGACGCCACCGGCTCGACCATCAGTCAATTCATGGAATTCCTGCGGCCCGAGCCTGCTTCCGGATCCATGCCGGAAGGCGCCTTTCCACCGCAGATAGGCTCCATACCGCTGCTCGGTTTTGCCCAGGCGGGCGCTGGTGGCTTTTTCGACGATGGCGGCTTCCCTGCCGGACAGGGCTGGGATGTCGTCGATTTCCCCGCCCCACCGGCTGCCAAGGCCGGCGTCTATGCATTGGAAATCCAGGGTGACAGCATGTTGCCGCTTTATCGCGACGGCGACGTACTGATCGTCGAACCCGGCGCGCAGATCCGCCGTGGCGACCGCGTGGTGGTCAAGACGGCCGGTGGCGAGGTGATGGCCAAGGTTCTGGTGCGCCAGACCCCGCGCAGCATCGAGTTGCTCTCGCTTAATCCCGAGCATCCGAACCGTACATTCGAACTCAACGAGGTCGAATGGATAGCCCGTATCATCTGGGCAAGCCAATAGGACAGTTTTCCTGATGACGCGGCATCTGCTTACCATCGGCGGCGGCGTTGCCGGAATTGCCCTGACCGTCGCCCTGCTGGTAACGGGCGCTTCGGTCATCCAGGGACGGCAGAGTGCCGATGCCCCTGATTTCGCACTGGAAACGCCCGATCTGGCTGATGTGCCCGATCTTGGTAACGACGCGACGAGCACGGACGATGCGCAGGTGCCGCTCAACGCCACCGACAGTTCCGGCGATGATGGCACAGGCACAGTGGAGCCGCAGGAAAAATCCGTGCGCGATATTGCCCCTGAACAATTTGGCCTTCCAGCAGAGGTGACAACACAGCCGCTGGAACGCATCGAACCGCGCATGCCGTTGTCCCAGACCATTGCGAGGCCAGAGCCGCTCCCCACCGTCCTGCGCCATCCCGTCGCGCTGTCGGCCGGGCTGATCCAGTTCGGCGGGCGGTTGTTGCAACTGGACGGGATCCTCCCGCAAAAGGCGGATCGGGTCTGCGGCGACGCGGGAAAGACGTGGCCCTGCGGCGTGATCGCGCGAACTGCCCTTCGCAATTTCATCAGGTCTCGCGCGCTTCTGTGCAATGCACCGAAAAACGGCTGGCAGGGAACCTTGACCACGACCTGCCGCCTCAACAATGCCGACCCGGCTGCATGGCTGGCCGAAAGCGGTTGGGCGGAGGTCTCAGCGGGATCGCCGCTGGCCGCCAAGGTGGAGGCTGCCCGCAAGGCCCGGCTCGGTTTCTTCGGAGACGATCCCCGGACTTTCGACACGACCACGGCGCCGGCTGAAACGCCAACACCCGGGGATGCGGATACCGGTGTTGATATGACCGATCAGGGCTTGTAGACCACGGCGACGGTTCATACTTCACAACACCGGCACAGCAACACGGATAGGTCATGCCCGAAACAATGAGCCATCATGAAGCCCTCATCTACGTCATGGTGATGATGTCAGCCGTCGATACTGCCATGACCGATACCGAACTGGAACGCATCGGCAGGCTGAGCAGCTTCCTGCCGGTGTTTGACGGTTTCGACCATGCCCATCTGATACATGCGGCGCGCGAATGCACGGCCCTTCTCGACGGCCCGGAGGGGCTGGATATCGCACTCGAAGTCGTGCGCGAAGCTCTTCCCGCGCGTCTCTACGACACGGCTTATGCGCTGGCAGTCGAGATTGCCGCCGCCGACCTTTCGATCCGCCAGGAGGAAATCCGGCTGCTGCAATTGCTACGCGACCGGCTGGGCCTCGACAAGCTGACCTGTGCGGCAATCGAACGGGGCGCCATGGCTCGCTTTCGCAAATAAAGGCCGCTCTTTTCCGCTTCACGCCAAAGTGCATTCACGCCGATCGCCGTCCCGATAGAATGGCCGTTCGCGAGACGAGGATGGGGAAGACATGACGGTACAGATATTCGGCATCGGCGAACCGGCCTGGCGCCTGACTTTTTTTGCCGCAATCTTCCTGTCGCTTGCTGTACTCGAACTGGCTCACCCCCGGCTGGATCGCCCGGAACTGATGCGCGCCTTGAAAGCACGGCGCTGGTTCACCAATCTGTCCATCCTGGTCCTGTCGTCTCTGATGCTGCGGGTGATCTTTCCGGCAGCCGCCACCGGTGTTGCCCTGTACGCAGACGCGCACGGATATGGAATTTTGCCGATGCTCGGGCTGCCACCGTTCGTCAGCGGTGTCCTCGCTTTCGTCATTCTGGACTTCGCCATCTGGCTTGAGCATGTGGTCTTTCACAAGGTGCCGCTGTTCTGGCGCATCCACCGGGTGCACCATGCCGACACCGGGCTGGATCTGACAACGGGACTGCGCTTCCACCCGCTGGAAATCCTCCTGTCGATCCTGTGGAAATCGGCAGTCATTATGGCGATCGGCGCACCGCCGGTCAGCGTGCTGATCTTCGAGATCGTGCTGAATGGTGCCGCGATGTTCAACCACGCCAACATCAGGCTGCCCGCACGCGCCGACTGCATGCTGCGGCGGGTCATCGTTACGCCGGACATGCACAGCGTCCATCACTCGGCCGAGCCATCGGAGACAGATACGAACTACGGCTTCAACCTTTCCATCTGGGACCGGCTATTTTCAACCTATCTGGCCCGCTCGAAGCATCCCCCGGAAACCATGCAGATCGGACTTCAGCCCTATCACAGTCCTGTTCCCGCCAAGCTGTTTTGGTCGTTGCTGATGCCGTTTCGAAAGATCTAGCGGCAAAGCGTCAATAGATGCTGTCGGGAAAATACCGCAGGTAAATCTCGTTGAGACGGCCCTTGCGGGACAGTTCCAGCAGGGCGTGATCGATCGCCTGGGTCAGCGCTGAATCGCCCTTGCGGTTCATGATCGCCAATCCCTCGCCGAGAAAACGTTGCGAGAAATAGGCGCCGTCGATGAGCGCACAACAATTGGCGGCATCGCTTCCGGCGACCCAGAAGGACAGTTGCATACCGTCGGAAAAAACAGCGGCGACGGCTCCCTGTTTGAGCGCGGCCAGCATCGCCTCGCGGCTTGGGAAAGACTGCGTTTGGAGTTTGGGGAAAAACGCCTTCAGCATCGCCTCGTGCGTGGTGCCGGCAACTGCGCCTACCGGCTTTGCAGCCAGCGCCGCAACGGAAACATCGCGGCCGATGGCCTGGCGATTGGCTGCGAACCGGGCCGGGAGCTTCATGAACGCCCGGGAAAAGGCAAACCGCTGCCGCAATTCCGTACTGATGCCAATGCCGGCGATAACCGCCTCTCCTTGTCCGTCGACCAGGGCCGGCTGGAGTTCGGGAAAGGTCACCGCCTGGATCTGGCATTTGGCCTCGATCTCGAGTTCGCGGCAGATCTCGCGCACCAGATCCACGTGAAAGCCGGCGAGCTTGCCGGATTGGTCGACGAAATTGAACGGCGGGAAATCAACAGTGGTGAGGAACCGCAGGCGCGCCAATCCGCTCAGGTCAGGCTTGGCAATGCGTTCGCGCGCATCAAACAACAGCGGTAGATCATGAACACCATTTGCCGCACGGGACGGAGTTGTAAATTGTGCAACCAGAAACAAGCAAAACGCGAATGCCCCATAGAATTTTAGAGATGCACGGAAGGCACGTATCATTATGATCATTCCCGGGATGAGGTAAGGGATATTGCCGCTGGCGCGGCAACGGGGATTGCATGCGTCTGGCAGGATATCCGGACAATTCCGGCATGGCTACCGCGAATGACCTGCCGGTGGGGCGATCAAGGCCTGATACCGCTGCGGGACGGTTTTCGGCGGCGCTCAAACAGGAAGGTTCCCTGCTGCTGCAGATGGGCATCGGCAAGCCTTCGATCGCCCGGGCGATGCTGCTCGCCGACAGCCACGGCACAACCGTCGAGGAGGAGCTGCTGGCCTCCGGCGAGATCGACGAAACCATCTATTTCGAGGCGCTTGCCGAGAAGCTGGGGCTTGAGTTCATGCCCGTGATCGACGCTGACCGGGTCCACGACCTGTCCACCCTGGACTGCCAGATCGCAAGCCCGAATGTGCTGCGCGTTTATCATGCAAGCCGTCCTCCAGTCACGGTGATCGTTCCCTCGTTATCCAGGCTTGCCGAGATCGCCGACCGCTTGAGGTGCGCACCGCTGCTGCGCCAGTCGCTGGCTGTCTCGACCCCGTCGGCCGTACGCCAGGCAGCCTGGCAGACGGGCCGTCTGCGCCGGGTTTCAGCAACGACGCGTGCGCTTTTCGAGACGAGCCCGCTGCACAGTGCCCGCATCACATTGTGGGGAAAACAGGGATTTTACATCGGCATCGTTGTTTGCGCCATGCTTGCGGCAGCTGTCGTGTTGCCGCTCATCAGCGTGATTGTTCTGCATATGGTGCTGACGCTGTTTTTTTTCGCCAATTTCCTGACCCGGCTCTATGCGCTCGCAAGCGCCTTCCGGCGGAACCCGGTGGAGCGCACGGCGAAAGCGGATGCGCCAGCCGGACCGCTGCCGGTCTATTCCGTGCTCGTTGCGCTCTACAAGGAAGAAAGCATCGTAGCCCAGCTCGTCGGTGCCCTCGACCAGCTCGACTGGCCGCGATCCCGGCTCGATATAAAACTGATCTGCGAAGAAGATGACGTGCAGACGCTGGCAGCACTTGCCACCCTGCCGCTGGCGCCTGAATACGAGATCGTGCTGGTGCCGGTTCATCAGCCACGCACCAAGCCGAAGGCGCTCAGTTATGCGCTTCCCGGTGTTCGCGGTACTTTTGTGACGGTCTATGATGCCGAGGACCGGCCGCATCCTCGCCAGCTGCGCGAGGCCTATGCCGCCTTTGCAGCAGCACCTGAGCATGTCATCTGCCTGCAGGCGCCGCTGATCATCACCAATGCGCAGAACTCTTGGCTCAGCGCATTGTTTGCGGTGGAATATGCCGCGCTGTTCCGGGGACTGTTGCCGATGCTGTCGCTCACCGGTCTGCCATTGCCGCTTGGCGGGACATCCAACCATTTCCGGACGGCGGAGCTGAAGCAGATCGGCGGCTGGGACCCTTACAACATGACCGAGGATGCGGACCTTGGTATGAGACTGCACCGGTTTGGCTACCGTTCCCGCGTCATCTCCCTGCCGACCCTGGAAGAAGCGCCGGCGGCGCTGCCTGTCTGGCTCGGACAGCGGACCCGCTGGTTCAAGGGCTGGCTGCAGACGTGGCTGGTGCTGATGCGAAAGCCTGCGCATCTCGGCCGGGAGATGGGATGGCCGGCTTTTGCCGTTTTCCAGGTCCTCATCGCAGGCATGCTGCTTTCCTCGCTCAGCCACCCGGTTGTTCTCGGCTTTCTGGTCTATCTGACATGGCTGATGGTGCAGGGCGGCGTAACGGTGGACGGATGGATGGCCTTCTGTCTGTTCATGATCGATATCGTCAATATCTTCGGCAGCTATGCAGTCTTTGTCTGTCTTGGGCTCAACCGGATGAATGTAAGCGAAAAAAGGTCCGTCGGCTGGCGCTGGGCGTTCGTGCCGCTCTGTTGGCTGGTCATGTCGCTGGCCGCCTGGCGGGCGTTGCTGGAACTTCGCAACAATCCGTTTTCCTGGAACAAGACGCCGCATACGCCTGTCGGTACTGCGCAGACAAAAGACAGGAATATAGCCCCGCTGGCCCCACTCTATTTGGTGGATGAGCTTTCCGGCGAAAAATAAAGTGTATCCCCCTCGACCGGCGGCGCATCAATGTCGAGGGATGGCTCCAACACAGGCGTGAAGACTTCGTCCTGATAGTGTTTCAAGACGCGTTCAATTTTATCATAACGCATCATCATGGCGATGATTTCAGGAAGCATGCCGTCACGGAACTCATCTGTCGCGCTGAAGAACTGGAATTCGTTCGCCAGCTCGTCCTTCAGCCGGTCGCGTTCTTCTTCCAGCAGGATGTACTTTGTGGATTTTGCCATGATCGGAACGGCGTTTTCCTCATGCAAGGTGTATCCGCCAATATTATCCGAAATAAAGTGGAGCGGGTAGCGGGAATCGAACCCGCACGATCAGCTTGGGAAGCTGACAAGCTACCACTACATCATACCCGCCTTGCGGCCGAGGTTTCCACCAAGCACGGCTGCCTGTCAAGGCGGCAGCCGGTTTTCCGGGCGGAATTTACTCCGAGCGGAAATGCTTGGAGAGTTTCAGGCCTTGGGCCTGGTAGTTGGAACCGAGACCGAGGCCGTAAAGGCCTTCCGGACGCTCCATCATGTGTTCGTAGACCAGACGGCCGACGATCTGGCCATGTTCGAGGATGAACGGCACTTCGTGGCTGCGGACTTCGAGCACGGCGCGGCTGCCTTTGCCACCGGCCGAGACGTGGCCGAAGCCTGGGTCGAAGAAGCCGGCATAGTGGACACGGAATTCGCCGACCAGCGGATCGAACGGCGTCATTTCGGCGGCATAGAGCGGCGGCACATGCACCGCTTCGCGCGAGACGAGGATGTAGAACTCGTCGGGATCGAGGATCAGTTCGTCGCGACCGCGGCTGTAGAGCGGCTCCCAGAAATCGAAGATGCCGTGCTCGGCCTTCTTGTCGACATCGATGACGGCGGTGTGGTGCTTGCCGCGATAACCGATCAGGCCATCGGCACCGGTGCCCTTGAGATCGATCGAGAGCGCAATGCCGGCCCCGGATACGTTGGGCTTGTCGCTGGCGACCAGCACGTCGCTTTCATGCAGTGCCAGCACTTCGGTTTCGGTGAGCAGCGCATGGCCGATGCGGAAGCGGATCTGCGACAGGCGCGAGCCGCGCCGGACGATGACCGGGAAGGTGCGCGGGCTGATTTCGAGATAGAGCGGGCCGGAATAGCCGGCCGGGATCTTGTCGAATTCCTGGGCGCGATCGGTGATGACGCGGGTAAAGATGTCGAGACGGCCGGTCGAGCTTTTCGGATTGGCCGACGCGGACATTTCCGGTGAAAGATCGAGGCTTTCCATCAGCGGCACGATGTAGACGCAGCCGGTTTCCAGCACCGCCCCTTTGGAGAGATCGATGACGTGCAGCTTCAACCGGTCGAGCTTGTCGGCCACCAGATGACCGGGACCGGGCATGAAGCTGGCGCGCACACGAAAGGCGATCGAGCCCAGACGCAGGTCAAGACTGGCCGGCTGGATCTGGTCGGCATCGAGCTTTGCCTCGCTTTTCAACCGTCCCGCATCAAACAGCGCAGCAATGGCGCGATCGGCTAGAATGCCTGTGGCCCTGGTCATTTCCATCGTCCTCTTTGCCGCAACCGGCACGTCATAACCCAAATTGTCCCTGTGACATATCTTCTTGTTCACGGGAATTGACGCAAGCGCGGCTAATCAGTAAATACTGACTTATCCCGTGGTGATTTGGCCGGTCGGCTTGCAGCCACGTAAAACAAATAGCTAAAAAGGCCGGGTTTGAAACCGGCTTGCTTTACGCGGCCGGTTTTTTTGTTTTGAAAGAGACAATCGATGAGCAACAATTGGCGCCCCGCGACACAGCTCGTTCACGGCGGCACGACCCGTTCAAACCATGGTGAAACCTCCGAAGCCATCTTCATGACGCAAGGTTTCGTCTACGACAGCTCGGAAGCAGCGGAAGCGCGCTTCAAGGGCGAGACGGACGGCTTCATCTATGCCCGTTATGGCAGCCCGACCAACGACATGTTCGAAAAGCGCATGTGCATGCTGGAAGGCGCCGAAGATGCGCGCGCCACGGCATCCGGCATGGCTGCGGTTTCCGCCGCAATCCTCTGCCAGTTGAAGGCCGGCGACCATATCGTAGCGGCCCGCGCCCTGTTCGGCTCCTGCCGCTGGGTGGTCGAAACGCTGGCGCCGAAATACGGCATCGAATTCACGCTGATCGACGGGCGTTTTCTGGAAAACTGGGAAAAGGCCGTCAAGCCAAACACCAAGGTGTTCTTCCTCGAAAGCCCGACCAATCCGACGCTGGAAGTGATCGATATCGAAGGCGTCGCCAAGATCGCCAATCAGATCGGCGCCAAGGTCATCGTCGACAACGTCTTTGCAACACCGCTTCTGCAGAAGCCGCTGGAACTCGGTGCCCATATCGTCGTCTATTCCGCTACCAAGCATATCGACGGTCAGGGACGTTGCCTCGGCGGGGTGATCCTGTCCGACAAGGAATGGATCAACGAACACCTGCACGACTATTTCCGCCACACCGGCCCTGCACTCTCGCCGTTCAATGCCTGGACGCTGTTGAAGGGCATCGAGACACTGCCCTTGCGCGTGCGCCAGCAGAGCGAGAATGCATCGCGCGTCGCCGACTTCCTCGCCGAGCAGAGCCAGGTCGCTAAGGTGATCTATCCCGGCCGCAAGGACCATCCGCAGGCCGATATTATCGCCCGGCAGATGAAGGGCGGCTCGACGCTGGTTTGCTTCGAGTTGAAGGGCGGCAAGGAAGCGGCCTTTGCGCTGCAGAACGCGCTGGACGTGGTGCTGATCTCCAACAATCTCGGCGATAGCAAGAGCCTGATCACCCATCCGGCAACGACGACACACAAGAACCTTTCGGACGAAGCCCGCGCCGAACTTGGCATTTCGCCGGGCACGGTGCGCTTCTCGGCCGGGATCGAGGACAGCGAAGACCTGATCGAGGATTTCGCCCGCGCCTTGAAGTCCGTTCAGGCCTGATTTTCGGATTGTGTGAAACGCCCGTGTCCTGCCGGATGCGGGCGTTTTTCTATACCTGGGTTTCTCGCCTGAAGCTCGCCCGTGCCAGCATGATGCGCGACAGGGCTGTATAGAAACAGACGAGTGCGAAGATCACCGCGATCTCGCAAAACCATTCCGGGAATAGGCAGAAGGCCAGGAAGACGCCGATCGTCTCGGTCGCCTCGGCCAGCCCTGTAGTGAAATAGAGCGACTTTGCGCCGCGCGCATCCGTCGAAAGACCGCGTTTTTCAACCATGATCGAAAAGGCGAGGAAGCTGGCGCCGTTGACATAGAATGATAGCAGCAGGAGCCCGCCTGCAACGCCGTTCTCATAAGGGTCGGCAAGGATGAAAGCGAACGGGATAAGACCGTAGAAAGCGAAATCGAGCACGATATCGAGGAAGCCGCCGAAATCGGTTTTTTGGGTCGCACGCGCAACCGCGCCGTCAAGCCCATCGCAAATCCGGCTGGCGCCGATCAGAACGAAAGCCCAGACATAAGCATCGAGAACAATGGCGATTGCGGCCGCCAAGCCGATCACGAAACCCATAATGGTGACCGTGTTCGCCCCGATACCACGCACTGCCAATTCTTGGCCTGCACGATCCAGCCAAGGGTCGAGCCGCTTCCTGAAATGACCGTCCAGCATGCTGTGCCCTATCCAGACAGTTTACGCTGTCCATTATTCTTGACGAAACCATCTTGCTGTAGAATATCGCCTATGGACTTGAAAAGGGTTTGCATATGTACCGCGCGCTGACACGCGACATCGAGGTGACCGTCGAGCCTTATTATCTGGAGGAGCAATCCGATCCGGATGACAGCCGCTATGTCTGGGGCTACCGGATCCTGATCTCGAACCTGTCCGACCAGACCGTGAGGTTGATGACGCGCTACTGGCACATCACCGATGAAAACGGCCAAGTGGACGAGGTCAATGGACCTGGCGTCATCGGTGAGCAGCCGGTTCTCAACCCCGGCGATACCTACGAATATTCTTCCGGCTGCCCGCTCGATACACCATCAGGCGTGATGTTCGGCCATTATTCGATGGAAACCATAGAAGGCGAGTCCTTCACTGTCGATATCCCCGCCTTCTCGCTGGATTCGCCCGGCCAGAACCGGACGCTGAACTGAGGGCCGCAGCGTCTTACTGCGGCTTCACTTCCGTTGCCTCGAAGCTGTAGGTCGTCGAGCAGAACTCGCAGTTGACCGACACCATTCCGTCCTCGGCCGCATGATCGATATCATCCTGGCTGAGGCTTGCCAGCACATCGCGCAGCTTCTCCCGCGAACAACTGCATTTGTCATAGACCGCCTGGGGCGGATAGACTTTGACGCCACGCTCGTGGAACAGCCGGTAAAGCAGACGCTCGGTACCAACCGTCGGATCGGTCAATTCGTCGGCATCGATGGTCTGGACCATGACGCTGGCTTCACCCCACAGGTCATCGACTTCGAAACTATCGTCCGCGCCGTCGCCGCCGGGAAGATCGGGCTGACGCATGCGCTCCAGCGTTTCCGGCAGAAACTGCGCGACCATGCCGCCGGCCCGCCAGCGGTGACGCGGCTTGCCGTTTTCATCACGATCAAGCAGCTCGGCGACACCGAGGCGGACCTTGGTCGGGATCTGTTCCGACTGGCGGAAATAGACGCCGGCAATTTCTTCCAGCGAGGCGCCGTCCAACGGCACGATGCCCTGGTAACGCTGCATATGGGCGCCCTGATCGATGGTGAAGGCAAGGATACCCTCACCCAGCAGATGCTGCGGCTGGGTGAGGCCGTTCTCTTCCGCAATCTTCAGAGCTTCCTCGTTATAACGGGCATAGGCCCGCACCCGATCCGGCGTGGCGAAATCGGCGACGACCAGATCGACCGGGCCATTGCTCTTGGTCTGGATGATCAGCTTGCCTTCAAATTTCAGCGAGGTGCCGAGCAGCACGGTCAACACCACAGTTTCGGCAACGAGACGAGCGACCGGCAGAGGATAGTTGTGGCGTTCAAGGATCGCATCCAGCATCGGGCCGAGCTGGACAGCGCGGCCGCGTACGTCGAGGCCCTCCACCTGAAACGGCACCACATGATCGTCGCCGGCAAAATCGAACTGGCCGAGGCTAAAGTCTGCTTCCGTCATCACTCTGCTCCTAGCCCTCGGACGTCTGCCCGCCGTAAAGGCCGGGGCGCTATCCGATGCTTTATATTGATCCTGCGCAAACCGGCTTTGTCCAGATCGTTCCTGAAAAAACGGCCGTTCGCTCTGCCGCCTTCAGTCAGGACGGCGACGCGGGTGGATGGATACTTCTCAATACGAATGACCGGCGAAGGAGGACATACCACCTGCCGGTCATTCGACGTGTTGCATAGATCGTGTGCCGCCACCCGGTTTTCAATATGCCGGGCCAGACCGCTAAAGCGCCGCGATCTTTCAGATTCGCGTGCCGCGCTTTAGGTTTTTGATGGCACATGCCGTTATCGCAAAACCGCTGCGCACTTTTGCGCGACATGCGCTAGAGAGCCCCGAGGCACCAGGCAAGAACCGATTTCTGCGCGTGCAGGCGGTTTTCTGCCTCGTCGAACACCACCGACTGCTTGCCGTCGATAACCTCGTCCGTCACCTCCTCGCCACGATGGGCAGGCAGGCAGTGCATGAAAATCGCGTCCTTGTCGGCCTTCGCCATCAGCTGGGCATTGACCTGGAAGGGCTGGAAGACATTGTGGCCGCGGGCGCGGTGTTCCTGGTTCATCGACACCCAGGTGTCGGTCACCACGCAATGGGCGCCATCCACGGCCTGATCGGCATCGTGATAAAGCTTGATCTCGCCGCCATTGTTGCGCGCCCAGTTGAGAATCTTGTCGTCCGGTTCCGAGCCGAGCGGCACGGCCATGTTCATCCGGTAGCCGAAGCGCGCCGAGCCTTCGATGAAGGAGTGCAGCACATTGTTGCCGTCGCCGGTCCAGGCAATCGTCTTGCCCTTCACGGGACCTGCATGTTCCTCGAACGTCATGATATCGGCCATGATCTGGCAAGGATGCGTCGCATCCGTCAAGCCGTTGATAACAGGCACGGTGGCGTACTCGGCCAGTTCCAGCAGCCGGTTGTGATCGGTGGTGCGGATCATGATGGCATCGACATAACGGGACAGGACCTTGGCCGTATCGCCGATGGTTTCAGCGCGGCCGAGCTGCATTTCGGTACCGGACAGGAAAAGCGTCTCGCCGCCGAGCTGGCGCATGCCGACATCGAAGGACACGCGGGTACGGGTCGAAGGCTTTTCGAAGATCATCGCCAGCATCTTGCCGGCCAGCGGCTTTTCGGCAGTTCCGGCCTTAGTATCGGCTTTGCGGACGCGGGCGTCCTCGATGATCGACCGCAAGTCGGTTGTCGTCATGGCAGAAAGATCGAGAAAGTGTCTGGTACCGGCCATTCTATTCAAAGTCCTGTGTTTTTTCAGCGTGTCAGTGAAGCGTCGTTCAGGCCGATGCCTGTCGTCGCTCCGCCGTCAGCTGTTCGGCCGCGCGTTCAAGCCGCGCCAGGCCTTCACGGGCTTCCTCGGCCGTCGTCACCAGTGGCGGCAGCAGGCGGATGACATTTTCGCCCGCAGGCACCGCCAGCAGTCTTTCGGCGCGGATGGCCTTCAGGAGATCAGCAGACGGGACCTTGGCCTTGATTCCGAGCATCAGGCCTTCGCCGCGGATTTCCTCGATGACATCGGGGAAACGATCGGCCAGCGAGGCAAGCCCCTGGCGGAAGACCAGCGAGACATCACGGACGTGCTGCAGGAAATCGTCTGCAAGGATGACATCGAGAACGGCATTGCCGACGGCCATGGCCAGCGGGTTGCCGCCATAGGTCGAGCCATGGGTGCCGGTGACCATGCCGGAAGCCGCTTCCTCGGTAGCAAGGCAGGCGCCGAGCGGGAAACCGCCGCCGATGCCCTTGGCAACCGCCATGATGTCCGGCGTGACGCCGGCCCACTCATACGCAAACAGCTTGCCGGTCCGGCCAACGCCGGTCTGGACCTCGTCAAGGATGAGCAGCAGGCCGTATTCGTCGCAAAGGGCACGCAGTTCCTGCATGAATTCCTTCGGTACCGTACGGATACCGCCCTCGCCCTGGATCGGCTCGATCAAGATTGCGGCGGTCTCTTCAGTTATCGCAGCCTTCAGGGCGCCCATGTCGCCGAACGGCACTTGGTAAAAACCAGGCGCCTTCGGACCGAAGCCCTCCAGATACTTCGCCTGCCCGCCGGCAGCGATGGTCGCCAGCGTGCGGCCGTGAAAAGCACCTTCGAAGGTGATGATGTGGAATTTTTCCGGCTGGCCCTTGGAAAAATGATAACGCCGCGCCGTCTTGATCGCGCATTCGAGCGCTTCCGCGCCGGAATTGGTGAAGAACACCTTGTCCGCGAACGTCGCTTCCGTCAGGCGGCGGCTGAGGCTTTCCTGGCCGGGAACTTCATAGAGGTTCGACAGGTGCCAAACCTTGTCTGCCTGCTCCTTCAATGCCGAGACAAGATGCGGATGTGCATGACCCAGCGAATTGACAGCCACACCGGCAGCAAAATCCAGATAGCGGGTACCGTCTTCGGCGATCAGCCAGACGCCTTCGCCCCGCTCGAACCGCAAGGGCGCGCGTGCATATGTGTCATAAAGCGGCGTGGCATCGGCCATGGCGCATGTCTCCTTAATCCATCACGGCCATTGTATAAACGGCGCCGTCAACAAGGCTGTGACCAGCCCGTAAAAAATCAAAATGCCGCCTTTCGGCGGCAAGGGCACTATCTTCACTTCGCAGTGCGATGTCAACAAAAGCCCATGATTTCCGGCAATTCGCGGCTATACAGCGGGCGCAAATTTTTTAGCCGGATACCCTTGCAAAAATGCCACGCATCGCAAGCAAGTTGGGGAAAACTCAGAAATCGATTCGCTGAGATTCCGCGGACTCTTGTCAGGGAGTCCCCCGGGCTCTACGTTAAGAAACAATTACTAGAACGCATGCGGCGGACCTAGTCACCAAAAGTGTTATCGCGTTTCAGCCTCGGAGCACACCCGGGGCGCGGTGGAGGATTCGACCATCACCAACGCTGGGAATGGAGACAAGACCATGAATTGGACTGACGAGCGGGTCGAAAAACTCAAGAAATTGTGGTCCGAAGGCTTGAGCGCGAGCCAGATCGCTGCGCAGCTCGGCGGCGTCAGCCGCAACGCCGTCATCGGCAAGGTCCACCGGCTCTGCCTGCCAGGCCGAGCCAAGGCCGGCGGCAGCACCGCAACGGCACGTGCGAAACGCCCCGCACCTTCCGCGGCACCGCGTGCGCCGAACTATACCGCATCGCGCATGACTGCCACCCGCACAGTGACGCGCACCGCAGGTGCAACCGTCATGAAGGAAGAAGTGGAAATCGGCGCGGTCGAGGATCAGGAAGCAGCACCGGCCGGCAACAACGTTGTTGTTCCGATGTCGCGCCGCCTAGTCCTGACCGAGCTGACCGACCGCACCTGCAAGTGGCCGATCGGCGATCCGATGAAGGAAGAGTTCCACTTCTGCGGCAACGATTCCCCGGACACATCGCCTTACTGCACATTCCACGCCAAGCTTGCGTACCAACCGTCCGGCGAGCGTCGCCGGGCACGCTGAGGCCGGGCCAGTCGTGCGGTTCGTCAATCCCATCCCGTTCGTGCGGGATATCAGCATCTCGAAGACGTTCTACTGCGAGATACTGGGATTGGCAGTCAGCCGAGACTTCGGCAATTTCGTCATGTTTGAAACGGGATTTGCCATCCATGACGGCAAATCCCTGGAAACGACGGTCTGGGGACAGCCGTCTGTCATTTCCGAGCCCTATGGCCGCCGAAATATCCTGCTCTATTTCGAACATGATCATCTGGACGCGCTTTTCGAGCGCATCGCCGGCAATGTGAACCTCATCCACCCCATCGAGACGCAGGCCTGGGGGCAGAGGGTCTTTCGCTTCTATGATCCGGATGGTCACGCCATCGAGATTGGCGAGCCGCTCGGCACCGCCTGACGGTTCTACGGCATACGGAACTCAGCTTTCCAGCGAATAGCCCGCGCCGCGCACAGTGCGGATCACGTCCAGCATGTTAGAAAAATTCAGCGCCTTGCGCAGGCGTCCGACATGGACGTCCACCGTGCGTTCGTCGACATAGATGTCGTGACCCCAGACACCATCCAAAAGCTGCGAGCGCGAAAAGACGCGACCGGGCGAGGCCATGAAGAATTCTAGCAGGCGGAACTCGGTCGGCCCGAGACGGACTTCACGGGTCTTGCGGTGGACGCGATGGGTTTCGCGGTCGAGTTCGATATCGCCGCATTTCAGCAGCGTTGACAGCACCTCGGGCTTGGCCCGGCGCAGCATCGCCTTGACCCGCGCCATCAGTTCCGGCGTCGAGAACGGCTTGACAACATAGTCGTCGGCACCGGTAGCAAGACCGCGTACCCGCTCGCTCTCTTCGCCGCGTGCCGTCAGCATGATGATCGGCAGACGTTCGGTTTCCGGGCGCTGGCGCAACCGCCGGCACAGTTCGATGCCGGAAACGCCCGGCAGCATCCAATCGAGAATCAGGAGATCGGGAAGGCGTTCCTGCAGGCGCATTTCCGCCTCGTCGCCACGATTGATCGTATCGACTTCAAACCCTTCGGCCTCAAGATTGTATCGGAGGAGAACGCTGAGCGCCTCTTCATCTTCAACAACGGCAATTCTTGGCAACATTCACTTTAGCTCCTTGGCGCCCGGCCGGTTGGCCGAAGGCTTGCCGAGCGGCTCCAGCGGCCGCTCGCGCAACTATTGTGTAAGCAGATACTTACTTTATCTCGCGATCAGTTACCGATCGCGCCGACCGTGTTGGCCGTATCGTCCTTCGGACGCTCGCCGACAGGCTGCGCGCCGGTCGCCATGTAGTAGATGGTTTCGGCGATGTTGGTGGCATGGTCGCCGATGCGCTCGATGTTCTTGGCGCAGAACAAAAGATGCGTGCAGGGCGTGATGTTGCGCGGATCTTCCATCATGTAGGTCAACAGTTCGCGGAAAAGCGACGTGTAGATCGCGTCAATCTCATTGTCGCGCTCGCGGATGCTGTTGGCCTTTTCCGGCGACCGGGACGCATAGACGTCGAGCACTTCCTTGAGCTGAACAAGCGCAAGCTCGGCCAGATGCTCAAGGCCGCGGGCCAGCTGGCGCGGCAGGCTGGCGGTCGATACGGCGATGACCCGCTTGGCGTTGTTCTTGCCGAGATCGCCGACCCGCTCGAGATCGGCGGCAATGCGGATCGATCCCATGATTTCGCGCAGGTCGGCAGCCATCGGCTGGCGCTTGGCTATGGTGACGATTGCCTTCTCGCCGATCTGGCGCTCGGCCTCATCGAGAATGGCGTCGTCGGAGATGACCTTCTGGGCAAGCGCCAGGTCGGAATTGACCAGAGCGCGCACGGATTCGGCCACCATCTGTTCAGCCAGACCGCCCATCTCGGAGATGCGCCGGGTCAGGTACTTCAGATCTTCGTCGTAGACGGAAGCAATGTGCGTAGACATGATTGTTTTTCCTTGCGATCACAATCCGGGTTGGCAGACCACCACCCTGCCCTTACGGCGGGGTGGAAAGCTCAGTCCTCAGCCGAAGCGGCCCATGATGTAGTCCTGGGTCCGCTGGTCGTCCGGATTGGTGAACATCTTGTCGGTGTCGTTTTCCTCGACGAGATTGCCGAGGTGGAACATGGCGGTGCGCTGCGAAACGCGGGCCGCCTGCTGCATCGAGTGGGTGACGATAACGATCGTGTAGTTTGTCCGCAGTTCGTGGATCAGCTCTTCCACCTTGGCGGTCGCGATCGGGTCCAGTGCCGAGCACGGCTCGTCCATCAGGATGACTTCCGGGCTGACGGCAACGGCGCGGGCAATGCACAGACGCTGCTGCTGACCACCGGAGAGACCGGTGCCGGATTCATGCAGGCGATCCTTCACTTCGTTCCAGAGACCGGCCTTCTGCAGGCTTGACTCGACGATCTGGTCGAGTTCGGCCTTGGTGCGGGCGAGACCATGGATCTTCGGACCGTAGGTGACGTTTTCGTAGATCGACTTGGGGAACGGGTTCGGCTTCTGGAAAACCATGCCGACGCGGGCGCGAAGTTCCACCACGTCGATGCTCGGGTCGTAGATGTCGCCGTCATCGAGGGTGATCTTGCCGGTAACGCGGCAGCTGTCGATGGTGTCATTCATGCGGTTGAGTGTCCGCAGGAATGTCGACTTGCCGCAGCCCGACGGGCCGATCAGCGCGGTGACGGTGTTTTCACGAACGTTGAGGTTCACATCGAAAAGCGCACGCTTCTCGCCGTAATAAACCGAAACGTCCTTTCCGATCATCTTGAAGGGAACAGTGTTCATTTTCTGGTCCAGCGCCTTTTCAACTGCTGCTTCTGACATCATGTTCATGTTCTTACCTCACTACCAGCGACGCTCAAAGCGACGCCGCAACAGGATTGCGCCAAGGTTCATGACGACGAGGAAGATCAAGAGGATCATGATCGCACCCGAAGTCCGTTCGACAAATGCACGTTCGGCTTCGTTGGCCCACATGTAGATCTGGACCGGCAGAGCAGTGGACGGGTCCATCGGCGAGCCCGGATAGTCGACGACGAAGGCCACCATGCCGATCAGGAGCAGCGGCGCGGTTTCGCCGAGCGCATGCGCCAGACCGATGATTGTGCCTGTCAGGACGCCCGGCATAGCGAGCGGCAGGACGTGGTGGAAGATCGTCTGCATCTTGGAAGCGCCAAGACCCAGCGCTGCCGAGCGGATCGATGGCGGAACCGCCTTTAAGGCCGCACGGGTGGCGATGATGATCGTTGGAAGCGTCATCAATGTCAGCACGAGACCACCGACGACGGCAGCCGAGCGGGGCATGCCGGCGAAGTTGATGAAGATCGACAGGCCGAGCAGACCGTAGACGATGGATGGAACGGCCGCGAGATTGTTGATGTTGACCTCGATGAGATCGGTTAACCTGTTCTTCGGCGCGAACTCTTCCAGATAGATCGATGCTGCAACACCGATCGGAAGGGCAAGCACCAGGACGATCAGCATCATGTAGAGCGAACCGAGGGCGGCGACGCCGATACCAGCAGCTTCAGGACGGCTCGATGCACCATAGGTAAACAGGCCGGTGTTGAACTGCTTGGCCATCGCGCCGGTTTCAGTCAGCTTTTTCATCCACTCAAGCTGCTGATCCTTCACCTTGCGGTTGGCTTCGGCAACAGTCAGATCGATCTGCCCCTTGTTGGCGCTATCGATATTGCCTTCCGCCAGAAGCGAAACGTTGGCGGTCGTGCCGATGATGGCCGGATTGGCAACAACCAGATCGCGAAGCTGCGTGCGGGCACTGGCCGAAACCATGTCCGTCGCCTGCTTGACGAGCGGCTTGTTGGCCGGATCGATACCAAGAGCTTTCACCAGTGCATCACGCACCAGAAGAGGGTAGTTCGCCGTCATCAGCTTGGCGGGATTAGCGCCACGCTCGTTCTTCGGATCGATGATCTGTTCCGAAAATTCGATCGGCAGCGTGATCGCAGTCTGCTGGAAGGCCGTGTAGCCCTTGGAGACGACGGTCCACAAAAGCACGAACAGGAAGAACAGGCCGATCAGGATTGCCGTCAGACCATAGGCCTTGAAGCGGCGTTCGGCTGCGTAGCGCTTCTTGATGCCGATATCGCGTCTTGTCTGCGCCGGGCGCACGAAGGCGGACTGTACGGAGGATGTGATGTCGGTCATTCGTACTGTTCCCGATACTTGCGCACGATATAGAGTGCATAGATGTTGAGGCAGAGCGTGATGGCAAACAGCGTGATGCCGAGAGCGAACGCCACCAGCGTCTGTGGCGAATTGAACTCAAGGTCGCCCGTCAGCTGATTGACGATCTTGACGGTGACCGTGGTCATCGCCTCGAACGGGTTGAGCTGCATGCGGGCAGCAACACCAGCAGCCAGCACCACGATCATGGTTTCACCGACAGCACGCGATGCCGTCAGTAGCAGGGCACCGACGATACCAGGCAGCGCCGCCGGCAGAATGACACGCTTGATGGTTTCGGAGCGTGTGGCACCGAGGCCGAGCGAGCCGTCGCGCAGCGAACGTGGCACCTGGGTGATGATATCGTCCGACAGAGAGGAGACGAACGGGATCAGCATGATGCCCATGACGAGACCGGCGGTCAGAACGCTCTGCGCCTGGATGAAATTGACGTAGTTTCCAGTTACCAGGCCATTCAGCTGCGCCGAGATATCGCGCAGGAACGGCCCGACCGTCACCAGCGCGAAGAAGCCGTAGACGATGGTCGGGATGCCGGCGAGAATTTCCAGCAGCGGCTTGGCTATGCCACGCACGACAGGCCTTGCATACTCCGCCATGTAGATGGCGGCGAACAGGCCGACAGGCACGGCAAAGAGCATGGCGACAAAAGCGATGTAGAGCGTGCCGGCCAGAAGCGGCAGAAGACCGAACTGACCTTCCGTGCCGCCGCTGCCGGCTGCCGAAAAGCGCGGATCCCAGACCGTGCCGAAGAAGAATGCGCTCGGGGATACCGACTGGAAGAAGCGAATAGCCTCCGACAGCATGGAGCCGACGATACCGACCGTTGTCAGGATCGCAATGGAAGAGGCAACGAGGAGTGCGCCCAGCATGACGCGCTCGACGCGGTTTCTGGCCCGGAACGGCGCGCTGATACCGCGAATGGCGAAAACGGCGCCGGCAATGGCGATGATCAGCACGACGGCGCTCATCACCCACCGGCTGCCATCCTTCAGGGAATTATAGTGCTGTGCCGCTTCGACCATATAGGGCTCACCGGCATTTGCCATCGGTACCCCTTTGGCGGCCAATGCATCCCGAAGATTGCCGGAGCCGCTGGTGACGACCGCAAGTTCATCGGCATTCAGCAGCTTCAAACCGTTGGCGACCTGCATCACCTGACCGAGCATCAGTTCGGTGGTCGCACCGCCCTGGCGTTGTACCGATTCCGGCAAGGCGGATCGCACGGAATTTTCAACGAAGAACGGACTGGCGAGAAGCCAGACGGCAAGAACGAATGCAGCCGGCAGAACCGCCCAGATGGCAACGTAGACACCGTGATATCCAGGAAGGGAGTGCAGGACAGAAAGCTTGCCCTTGGAGCTGGCCATCGCCCGCCCGCGTCCGGCAAAATATGCCGCAAGGCCAACGATCAAAATGGTCAAAAGAATAAGAGAAGTGCTCATCGATATGTCCCCCCGGCTTGTCAATCATCGACAGCCGGCAAATCCGCATACTCGGGATGTCCGGCACGGCAAAGCTGCCGTGCCGGCTTTTGCACTAAATTAGAGCATGTTGCCGTCGGTGAACGCCTTGCGGTCAGCTTCGCGCTCGGCATCCGGAGCCGGAACGAGACCGTAAGCTGCCAGCGGGCTGTCCGGGCCGACCATCTGGTCGTCGAGGAAGAATTCAACATATTCCTTCAGGCCCGGGATAACGCCGAGGTGAGCCTTCTTGACGTAGAAGAACAGCGGGCGCGAAACCGGATATTCGCCCGAAGCGATCGTTTCGGTCGACGGAACGATGCCGCTGACGGTCGCAACCTTCAGCTTGTCAGCGTTGTTTTCGTAAAAGGACAGACCGAAAACGCCGATACCGTTCTTGTTGGAAGCGATACGGGCGAGGGTTTCGGTGTAGTCGCCGTCGATATCGATGGCCAGACCGTCCTTACGAACGGCGATGCACTTCTTGGCAGCTTCCTTTTCGTCGGCAACGAGAGCCTTGATGGCGACGTCAGCGCCTGCGTCCTTGCAGCCGTGGGCCAGCATCTTCTCGTCGAAGACTTCGCGCGTGCCGTGCTTTTCGCCCGGGATGTAAGCAGCGATTTCAACGTCCGGCAGGTCCTTGTTGACTTCCGACCACTTCTTGTAGGGGTTGGCAACGAGCTTGCCGTCGATTACGAGTTCAGCAGCCAGAGCCAGGTAAAGGTCCTTCGGGACGAGCTTCAGGTCAGCATTGCCGCTGTCCGTTGCGAAGACGATGCCGTCGTAGCCGATCTTGACTTCCTGGACTTCGGTAACGCCGGCTGCCTTGCAGGTTTCCAGCTCGCTGTCCTTGATCTTGCGCGATGCGTTGGCGATATCGATCGTGTCCGGGCCAACGCCCTTGCAGAATTCCTTCAGGCCGGCACCGGTGCCGCCGGATTCAACAACCGGGGTCTTGAAGTCAGGGAAGGTTTCGCCAAATGTTTCGGCAACAATCTTTGCGTAAGGCAGAACGGTCGAGGAGCCGGCGACCTGGATCTGGTCGCGAGCAATGGCAACGCCTGCAAAAGCGGCGGATGCAACCAGAGCTGCAACAGTAAGTTTCAAGGACTTCATCAGAATACTCCCATAATGGGCTTGTGTGGGTGCGCTTTTCACCAGCGCTCGCTTTCGCCGTGTCGATCGGCCGCCCTAGTTAGCGCCCGATGCCCACACCTTTTATGTCAACTTGACGAAACATTTGTGACAGGCCAAACAGCTGAAATATTTCACTATTTTTAAAAAATGACTTTTGAGGCGACAGGTTTATGTCAAAACCTCACGGTAAAGACAGTGCCCTTGCCGACTTCGGACTGAACAAGCAGTCTGGCGCGATGCCGGGTGAGGATATGCTTGACGATTGCGAGCCCCAGGCCTGTGCCTTTTTTCGATCGGCTTGCCTCCACGTTAACCCGGTAGAATCGTTCGGTAATACGCGGAACGTGCTCGGCGGGAATGCCAGGCCCGTGATCGCGAACGGAAACTTCCGCCGGCGCATCACCACCACCCGAGAGCGTGACCTCGACCTTTTTGCCCTCCTGGCCATATTTGCAGGCATTTTCGATCAGGTTCTCGAAAACTTCCGTCAGCTCGTCACGATCTCCCTGGACGATCACCGGATCATCCGGCACGATCAGTGAAATCTCGACACCGACATCCTCGGCAAGCGGCGCCAGCGCATCCCGGACATGGCCAAGCAGCGGCGCCAGGTTGATCGCCTCATCGGGTGCGATATGGGATTTGAGCTCCAGCCGCGACAAAGACAGAAGATCATCGACCAGCCGGCTCATTCGCGTCGCCTGCTCGTGCATGATGCCGAGGAATTTTTCGTGGGCCTTCTGGTCGTTGCGGGCGGGCCCTTGCAAGGTCTCGATAAAACCACGCAGCGAAGCCAGCGGCGTTCTCAGCTCATGACTTGCATTGGCGACGAAATCGGAGCGCATCCGGTCGATCCGCCGCGCCTGGGAAATATCGCGATAGGAAAGGACGTAAAGCCGCTCGTCAGCCCGTTGACCGATCTCCGCCGGCGCGACCCGGACGATATAGACCGCATCCGAGGGAAAGCGTTCGGAATGCTCGATCTGGTTGACCTTCCCGGTGGCGATCGTTTCGCGAACCATATCGAGAATGCCGGGCGAACGGACGCGAGCCGACAGGTCCGTGTTCGGCGGAATGGTGCCGAAAGCCTTTTCCGCCGCCTGGTTCTGCAACAATACAGTTTCATCGGGCGCCACCACCAAAATCGGGGTGTCGAGCGCATTGAAGACCGTTGCGAGCATATCGAGATCAGTGTCTTCCACCACCGAGGGCACAACGTCTGGGACTGGCGGCTTCGGATCAGCTGACCGATTGAACAGGGCCGCCATCCAGACCAGCCAGAACAGAAGGGCGGCGGCCGTATGGATACCGGACAGAATGAGGCCTCCGGTGACCACGACCGACAGGCCGATGATCCACTTTTCCGACCTGGCTGTCTCCCTCAGGCGCTTCCAGATTGTCTTTGTATCTTCCAAAATCGTCTCGCGTGCACGGTGCAATTGACCGGTGATAGCGGAGGTTCATGACATGATTTTCACGGCATGCTTGAATTCGCAATGCAATTGTGGCCTCCTCCCGTGAAATCGGCGGCCGGCCGTACAATCCATTCAGCAAGGATAGGTCATGACGGATATTCAGGAAAACAAGCCGGTCGAGCTGGTGGTCAACGGCAAGGAGCGGGTTTTCGACATCGACAATCCGGACCTGCCGGGCTGGATCGACAAGCAGGCGCTGGCCTCGGGCGACTATCCCTATGACAAGAAGCTCGATAGCGACGCTTACGACAAAATGCTGGAAAAGCTGCAGATCGAGCTCGTCAAAGTGCAATTCTGGCTGCAGGCCACGGGCAAACGGGTGCTGGCGATCTTCGAGGGCCGCGATGCGGCCGGCAAAGGCGGCGTGATCCATGCCACGAATTCCTACATGAACCCGCGCTCCGCCCGCGTCGTCGCGCTGACCAAGCCAACCGAAACTGAAAGCGGTCAGTGGTATTATCAGCGCTACGTCACGCATTTCCCGACTGCGGGTGAATTCGTGATGTTTGACCGCTCCTGGTATAACCGCGCCGGCGTCGAACCGGTCATGGGCTTCTGCACGCCGGAACAGCACCAGCACTTCCTCAAGCAGACGCCGCGCTTTGAAAAGCTGATCACCGGTGATGGCATCCATTTCTTCAAGTTCTGGCTGGATATCGGCCGCGAGATGCAGCTGAAGCGGTTCCACGACCGTCGCCACGATCCGCTAAAAGTCTGGAAACTGTCACCGATGGACATCGCCGCGCTGACCAAATGGGACCTCTATTCCGAAGCCCGCGACCAGATGCTCAAGGAAACCCATAGCCATCACGCGCCCTGGACGGTTGTACGCGCCAACGACAAGCGCCGCGCCCGTCTGGACCTTATCCGCCATATTCTCAAGACGCTCGATTATGACGGCAAGGACAAGGCCGCGATCGGCGATATCGACGACAAGGTTCTCGGCTCCGGTCACGGTTTTGTGAAATAGCCGCCCGGCATATTGGCTAGGCGGCGGCACTTGTGTCGTATTATTGGCCGGGAAGAATCCGGACAGCATAGACGCTGAGACTGTTGCCGGCACCGGTCACATCGCTGTTGATCAGGATGCGCCCCGGCGAACTCGGCGCAAGGCTACGATCGAACGTCACCTTGAACAGCATGTCGTTCTTTTCCTCGTTCACCGTGAACCGGTGGCGGCCGCAATCGCCGAGTGAGGAGAAATCGCATTCGACGGAAAACTGAGTCTGCTTGCCGGTATCGGCCTGGACGCTGAGGGCCACGGTCGATGTCTTGCCGGAAATCTGCCCAAGGATCGAAGCCGGGATCGCGATCGACACGTTGCCGTCGGCGTCCGCCGTCGCAGATGTGATACGAAGGCGCTGGCCACGCTCGTCGCTGACGGGATCAGCTGCGGCCCGGCTGCCAGCCTTGACATTACTCGCATCGGCCGGCGTGAAGACATCCACCCAATCGCCGGAAAAACCCGCTTGCGGCCCGAGCGTCCTCAGGCCGGCTGCGCCGTCGAAATCTTCCGATTGCACCGTCGAGGGCGGATTGGCGACGCTGGTATCGCGCTCCGCCGCCGTTTTCAAAAGCCCACTGGTTTCAACCCACCAGGCGCCCATCACGACAGCAGCGACCAGGGTCGTAACGACCATGACGAAGGAGAGAAAGCTGCCACGCTTGCGCCGCCGGGGTTTTGCCGCCGCCGCTTCGGCTTTGGCAGCCTTGCCGCGTTTGCCGGCAGCCGGTTCGGCGGGGGCTGGCTCGGCAACATGCGGCCCCTCACGGCGCTCCGGACGCAAGCCCGCAAGTCCGCCGTCGACGACGGGGTTATTCGCCGGGTCGGCATTTCGTTCGGACGGCATGTGGATATCGTGATCAGGCTCCGCCGATGGCGCCGGAGCATTATTGTTCTCGACACGGACCGGCGGCGGCACCGATGCAGCAGCCTTCAGGCTGGCACGCTCCTCAAGTTCGATGGCGTGAATAACGCCCTCGAGCCGGTGGCGCTGCTGGGCGATCACATCGGGGTCGTGCACATCCTGCTTTTTGAGGCCGGCCTCCAGCGCGTTGCGCGCCGATTGATAGATGCGCGCACGCGTTTCGGAGTTCGCCCTCTCGGAGCGTTCCAACGCCTGTCTGATAGCAGTTTCCAGTCCGCTCACTCTTTGTCCTTCTTGGTGCAGGCATCAGCGGTCTTGCAAGGCATATCACGCGCATCGAACCGAAGCGGCCGGATCGCTATCGCCCAAAGACCATGCATGACCGGCTATAGGCCTTACAATCAATCCATCCTGACGGCCGGGGATTCCTTGCGAAACCCGGAACGCTTTTGAATGTGTTAACAATTGGGTAACGGTTGACGCTGCGATCTGCAAGCCTTGCGCGCCAAACGGGCCGTCAGCGCCGGGGAAAACCCGGTGGTTTTGGCCAAACCAGGGGCGCCAGCCATGACAAATCGGCCTTGCAAAACACAAAGCCGCTGCTAAAGTTCTTACGTTTACGGAAACGTCAAAATACAAATCGGGAGTGAACCTTGTCCCTGCCAGCCATTCTCAACGGCACAACGCGCCTGCCCGTCATTGCAGCGCCGCTCTTCATCATATCGCATCCGGCCCTGACGCTGGCACAGTGCAAGGCCGGTGTTGTCGGCTCGTTTCCCGCCTTGAATGCGCGGCCGGAAGCCCAGCTGGATGAATGGCTGGCCGAGATCACCGAGGAGCTTGCCGCTTACAATTCTCGCAACCCCGACAAACCGGCAGCGCCCTTCGCGGTCAACCAGATCGTCCACAAGTCCAACAAGCGGCTCGAGCACGACCTGATGCTCTGCGTCAAATACAAGGTGCCGATCGTTATTTCCTCGCTTGGCGCCGTGCCCGAGGTCAATGCGGCGATCCACTCCTATGGCGGCATCGTGCTGCATGACGTCATCAACAACCGCCACGCCAACTCGGCCATCCGCAAGGGCGCCGACGGACTGATCGCGGTTGCGACCGGTGCCGGCGGCCATGCGGGCACACTCTCGCCCTTCGCCCTCATTCAAGAGATCCGCACCTGGTTTGACGGGCCACTGATGCTGTCCGGCGCGATATCAACGGGCGGCGCGGTTCTGGCCGCGCAGGCCATGGGTGCCGACATGGCCTATATCGGCTCGCCCTTCATCGCCACCACCGAGGCGCGCGCCAGCGATGCTTACAAGCAGATGATCGTCGACAGCAGTGCCAGTGACATCGTCTATTCCAACTATTTCACCGGCATCCACGGAAACTACCTCAAGCCCTCGATTGTCTCCGCGGGCTTGGACCCGGATCACCTGCCGGAAGCCGATCCGTCCAAGATGGATTTCGAGACGGCCACGACCGGCGCCAAGGCCTGGAAGGACATCTGGGGCTGTGGCCAGGGCATCGGCGCCGTCACGGAGATCGTCCCCACTGCCAGCCTCGTCGATCGGTTGGCCCTGGAATATGCAGCGGCGAGACAAAGGCTGGCGCTATAAAAGGCGCCATTCCCTTTGCCCCAAGCTTTTTTCCCGTTCTCAAAACTGATGACTTGAAATCCCAGCCGTTTGCGGGTATCAGCCCCTCACACATCGTTTCGCAACGTCTGCGAAATGCATGCTGGCCGCTTTAGCTCAGGTGGTAGAGCACATCATTCGTAATGATGGGGTCAGAGGTTCGAGTCCTCTAAGCGGCACCATACTCCTCGACAAAACATCTCTAAAACAGAACCTTGCGGATTTCGCGTGTGCGCAAAACCCGACCTTTAGGGCGTAATTGGCGCGCGACGCTCAGTTGGGCAGCCGGTAATAGGGATCTTCCCTGTAAGTCGCGCCGACGTAGCAATTTGTCCCGAAGCATCGAGGACTTCTGCGGTCTCCCGATTGAACATAGAAAACTCGCGGCTCGCCCCGATGATAATAGCTCGCCCCATCCCGGACGTCGTAAGCGCGCCGCTCTATGACCACCCGCTCGCGATAAGCGGTGGGCACACGCGCATTAGAATAGAGGTATCCGCCTTCATCGACGCAACCCGACAGGATCACGCTGAACACTCCGAGGGCACTGAGAATCATAACTAACTTGTGGCTCATGCTTCCTCCAGAATGGAGAGATGGCGTGATGTTGAAACAAGGCAAGTCCTTCTGCCCGGCTATTTTTCCAGATTTCCGGCTGATCTGCAAATCCAATGACCGCGCGCAGGTTCGGAGCGTGAAAATCACGCAACAGGACTGTTCAAATCCTTAATGGAAGGTTAATGCGGGGAGTGGCACCAAACCGGGATGTTCAAGCCCGGCGCAAGCGACGCAGCCTATCCTGCCCTCACCTCCGGCATGATGCCGGGCAGCAGAGGACAATGACATGTCGAATATCATCGAATATTCAGCCGATATCAACGACGCAGCCATCGCTCTTTTTCTGCAGGACGAGAATGGCGACAAGCTGACCGATATCCTGGTGGACGCCCTCGACGAGGCCTTTCGGATTTTGAGCGACGAGCTGGTTTCCGGCGCATTGAACTAGAGCGCTTCGGCCGATCCCGGTCTTTAAAAAACGCACCCGACTCATGGATGTCTTACGTCACCTGTAGGATGATCTCATGGCGCGCAGAGCATCCGCGACCGCAGCTTTTTCGGCGAACATGGTTAATTTTTTAACTATTTTTCGGCTATGAGCGGAACGGTTAGGCGGATCAGCCGTTGATGCGAAAACCCGGGAGGACCTTCGATGATCTTCAATCTGCTCAAGGGCAAGCGTAACGAATCGGCAGACACCGGGACTTATGCCGATGGCGTTTTCGAACTGCCGGCGCGCGAGATCAAGCCTGAACCGCGGCGCCTTCGCGGCCATATGGCGCATCAGCGCGACTATGGCAGCGACCGGACGATCGCGCCGATCCCCGCCGGATGTGCCTGAGGCTTTTCCAGCAGGGAACTTTTGCGACTATATCGCCGCTCAGGCGCGCGGCTTCAGCTTCATGTGGCGGTTAACGTCCTTGTAGAGCAGGTAGCGGAATTTTCCGGGGCCGCCGGCGTAGCAGGCCTGCGGGCAAAAGGCGCGCAGCCACATATAGTCACCCGCCTCGACTTCCACCCAATCCTGATTGAGCCTGTAGACCGCCTTGCCCTCCAGCACATAGAGCCCGTGCTCCATGACGTGGGTTTCAGCGAACGGGATCACCGCACCGGGCTCGAACGTGACGATCGTCACGTGCATGTCGTGGCGCAGGTCGTTGGGATCGACAAAACGCGTCGTTGCCCACTTACCCTCGGTGCCGGCCATCGGCGAAGGCGCGATATCCGCTTCGTTGAGGAAAAGCGGCGTTGGAACGTCAAGTCCCTCGACGAACTCATAGGCCTTGCGCACCCAGTGGAACCGTACGGTCTGGCCACTTGTGTTGCGGACCGACCATTTGCTCGCAGGCGGAATAAAGGCATAGCCGCCCGGACGCATCTGATGCACTTCGCCGTCGAGCGTCACGGTCAGTTCACCTTCAACGACGAACAGCACGCCTTCGGCACCATCGTCCAGTTCCGGCCGGTCACTGCCGCCGCCGGGCGCAACTTCCATGATGTATTGCGAAAAGGTCTCGGCAAAACCGGAGAGTGGCCGGGACAGTATCCACAGCCGGGTGTCTTCCCAGAACGGCAGGAAGCTGGTCACGATGTCCATCATCACGCCCTTAGGGATGATGGCATAGGCTTCGGTGAAGACCGCGCGGTCCGTCAACAGTTGCGTTTGCGCCGGCGCGCCGCCCTGAGGGGCGTAATAAGTGCTGTTCATCTGCTTCCCTGAACGTTCGAATGGGTCAGCCTGTTCGGCGGCGGGATGCCGTCAGGCTCCACGAACACTTAGCGCAACGCGGCGCGCAGATCACGCGGCAATTCCCTCTGATCTCTGGATTCACTTTCACACAGAAGGAGGAAATCGTAGATGTCTGCCCGCGCTCTGGTGACCGGAGATGCGCCACAATCAGGGTCTCGCTTGATCTCTTACTTGATGATCACGCTTGGCGGGGCGGGCTGGGCATCGGCTTCGTGAAGCCATTCGCGCCAAATGGCCACCAATAGCGCCATCAACACCGGCCCGACGAACAGACCAAGGAAACCCATCGTCTTGACGCCGCCGACAAGCCCGAAGAATGTCGGCAGGAACGGCAGCTTGATGGGTCCGCCGACCAGCCTGGGGCGTAGCGTCTTGTCGACGATAAAGAGTTCGACCGTACCCCAGACGAACAGTGCCCCGCCGGCAAACATAGAGCCACTGGCGACGAGATAGACGGACACCAGCGTAAAGCAGAGCGGGGCGCCGCCCGGCACCAGCGCCATGATCCCGGTAATGATCCCGAGCGTGACTGGAGACGGAACGCCAGCCAGCCAATAGGCGACACCGAGCACGATGCCTTCGCCAATGGCGATGATGCCCATGCCCGTCACCGTCGAGCTGATGGTCAAGGGTACGATCCGCGAAACGCGTTCCCAGCGTAGCGGCAAGATCCGTTCACCAAGACGATCGAGTTGGGCGACGAGCTTTTCCCCATCGCGGTAGACGAAGAAGAGCGTGATGAGCATGAAAAGGAGCGTCAGCAGCGACTGGAAGGCTGAGGCACCTACAACCAGCACGCCGCGATAGATATTACCGATATTGGAGCCGCTGACGAGCTGCACGAGTTCGCCAAGCGCGCCGGGATGGCCGACATATTTTGCCCATTGCTGGCCAAGCCACACACCCATGCCCGGGATTTGCGTCAGCCACATCGGCACAGGCGCACCCGCGGCATTAGTCTCGATCGTCCAGACGGCCCAGTTGTGGACCTCATCCACGGCATAAACCGCGGCAAGCGAGATCGGCGCAACGATGAAGGAAATCACCGCGATGATAGCAATCGTCGCGCCGAATGTCCGGCTGCCTCCGACAGCATCCAGTAGCCGCCGATAGATCGGCCAACTGGCAAATCCGATGACGAGTGCCGCAAGGACCGGCACCAGGAAACCGTGGAAGAAATAAACACCGGCTGCAAGAACGAAGACCAGCAGCCAGCGCGCAGCCGCCATCGGCCCGACCAGCGCCGATCGATCATAGACCGGGCGGGCGAAGAGACGTGGTTCCGAGTGCGGCTCGTCCCGCTCACGATTGCTCAGTTGCAAAAAATAGTCCTCCACAGGCCATCAAGATGACAGCAAAACCCGCCACGTGCCAGCACGTTTCCATTTGTTTCCGGACATCCCGGAAACATGCGGCATAGGTAAGTATGACCGCATGGTCAACACAAGCGGATGACAACAGCTTTTCAGCGATGATGCAACGCCGGTTAATTGCGGCGGAATTGCGGAGATCGTTACTTGCGATCGGATACTGCAACTCTTGAACGGTCAAGCAGCACCGACGAAAGAAAAATGCCGATACCGGCCACCGCCATCATCGCGCCGACAAGGCCGGTCGACGTCCAGCCATAACCGGCTGCAATGGAAAGACCGCCGAGCCAGGCGCCGAGCGCGTTGGCGAGGTTGAAGGCGGAATGGCTGGCGGCTGCCGCCAGCGTCTGCGCCTCGCCAGCTACATCCATCAACCGCATCTGGATGCCCGGCACAACGGCAAAGCCACCGCCGATGAGCAGGACGTTGACCACCGCCATCCATGGCGTCGTCATGGTGAAATAGAACAGGACGTAGGCGACAAGGTTGAAGACGAGCGCAATAGCGATCGCCGGCATCAGCTTCCAGTCAGCCAGGCGCGAACCCACGATATTGCCGAGGATCATACCGGCGCCGAACACGGACAGCATGATCGGGACAGTTCCAAGCGATATGCCTGCGACTTCGGTCAGGGCCGGGGTGATATAGCTGAAAACCGCAAACATGCCGCCGCAGCCGATCGCGCAGATGCCGAGCGTCAGCCAGACCTGGCTCTTGCCGAGAGCACCCAGTTCCTTCAGGGGCGTGGCCGCCGGGTTGGCCTTGTCCTTTGGCAGGAAAAGCCATGTGAGAACGACCGTCAGCACACTGATTACGCCGACGATCGCAAACGCGGCGCGCCAGCCAAGCGCCTGGCCAAACCAGGCGGCAAGCGGCGTTCCGAGCAGAGTGGCAACGGTCAATCCCATCATCACACGGCCGATGGCGCGGGCCCGTTGATGCGGTGCCGCCATGCCGGCGGCGACCAGGGCTGCCACGCCGAAATAGGCGCCGTGGGGCAAACCGGCTAGAAAGCGGGCCGCAACCAGCAGGCCAAAACTTCCGGCGATAGCACTGGCAAGATTTCCGAGCGCAAACAGGCTCATCAGGGCAAGGAGGACATTGTGACGTGAAAACCGCGCGGCAAGCACGGCCAACAAGGGCGCACCGACAACAACACCGATCGCATAGGCGCTGATCACATGGCCGGCAAAGGGCACCGAAACCGAAAAATCGCCAGCCACCTGCGGCAGCAGCCCCATGATGGCAAATTCGCCTGTTCCGATGCCGAAGCCACCGACGGCCAGGGCCAGTTCCGCACTAGACATGCCGCCCCAGCGAGCGGCCGGAATGGAGGAAAGCGCATCGTCTGACATGGCACGACCTGTCTGGAACCTCTGGGCTCCAAAGAATTCTGGTTCTGAAATGAAAAGCCGTGACAAAATTGGGAGGAAAGCCGCGGCATTGGTGCACTGCAATATACTCATTTTGCGCCGCTGCGTAAAGACATTGCTGTTTAGGCTTGCCGCTAAATCTTGCCCTGCACGCACAGATGGCCGCGGCTATATTGACGTTTACGTCAAAGTTATATAACCCGGAATGCGCTTGATGGGACGATGCAAAAGCCCCATCTTGATCAAGCGGAGAATCTGGAGGGATTTTTCGCCCATGCGTAACGGACCGCCCGGAGACATTTTCGGACAGGGTTATGCGTGGAAAAGGAGATGATTCGCGTCTGACTTGCAGCGCAGCGACAGACGCATGAGGGAGAGAGCGACGATGCCGGACACAATGATGCAGACGCCCGGACCCCAGGTTGGAAAACCGTGGCTGCAATCCTACCCCCCCGGCATGCCGGCCGATATTACTCCCCTGCCCTACGATTCGATCGGCGACCTCTTCGCGCAGTCCTGCAAGAAATATGCTGATCGCGCCGCCTTTACCTGCATGGGCAAGACGCTGACGTTCAGCAACCTCGACACGCAGAGCAAAAAGATCGGCGCCTGGCTGCAATCGACAGGCCTTGCCAAGGGCGACCGTGTCGCCGTGATGATGCCGAACATCCTGCAGAACCCGGTGATCGTCTTCGGTATCCTGCGGGCCGGCTATACGGTCGTCAACGTCAATCCACTCTATACGCCGCGCGAGCTGGAACACCAGCTGAAGGATTCCGGCGCCAAGGCAATCTTCGTTCTGGAAAATTTCGCCCACACCGTCGAGCAGGTGGCGGCACGCACGGATCTGAAACACACCGTCGTCGCCACGATGGGCGATCTTCTCGGCCTCAAGGGCCTGATCGTCAACATCGTCGTGCGCAAGGTAAAGAAGCTGGTGCCCGCCTGGTCTCTGCCGGGACATCTGTCCTTCAAGGCGGTCCTTGCAAAGGGTGCCGGTCAGACACTCAAGGCTGTCGACGTCAAACCCAGCGATGTCGCCTTCCTGCAATATACCGGCGGCACGACCGGCGTCTCCAAAGGCGCAACGCTGACCCATTCCAACCTGTTGTCGAACATGGCGCAGATGGGGCTATGGCTGGAAACGGCCTTCCTCGACAAGAAGCGGCCCGACCGGCTGGTGTTTCTCTGCGCCTTGCCGCTCTATCATATCTTCGCCTTGACAGTGAACTCGCTGATGGGCCTGAGCACCGGCGGCGAGAATATCCTGATCCCCAACCCACGCGACATTCCGGCCTTCGTCAAGGAAATTGCCAAGTACAAGGTCAATATCTTCCCTGGCCTCAACACGCTTTTCAACGCCCTGATGAACAATGCCGAGTTTCAGAAGCTGGACTTCTCCGACCTGGCGCTGACCTTCGGCGGCGGCATGGCTGTGCAGCGTCCCGTCGCAGAACGCTGGGAAAAGATGACGGGTTCGCCGATCAAGGAGGGTTACGGCCTCTCCGAAACATCCCCCGTCGCGACCGCCAACCGTCTCGACGGCAGCGAATTCACCGGCACGATCGGCCTGCCGCTGCCTTCGACCGATGTCGAGATCCGCGATGAGGATGGCAACACCCTGCCGCTCGGCGATATCGGCGAAATCTGCATCCGCGGGCCACAGGTTATGGCCGGCTATTGGCAACGGCCGGACGAAACCGCCAAGGCCATTTCCGATGACGGCTTTTTCCGCTCGGGTGATATCGGTTTCATGAACGCGGAAGGTCTGGTCAAGATCGTCGACCGCAAAAAGGATATGATCCTGGTTTCCGGTTTCAACGTCTTCCCCAACGAGATCGAAGAAGTGGCCATGACCCTTGCCGGCATTCTCGAATGCGCCGCCATCGGCGTGCCCGACGAGCATTCCGGCGAGGCGGTGAAGCTGTTCGTGGTCAAGAAGGACCCGAACCTGACCGAAGCCGAGGTCAAGGCGCATTGCGCTGCTAATCTGACCAATTACAAGCGCCCGAGGTTCGTCGAGTTCCGCACCGAGCTGCCGAAGTCGAACGTCGGCAAGATCTTGCGCAAAGACCTGCGCGGGTAAGAAACAGAGATATTCGTTCTCTTGTCAGAGGGCAGTAAACCCGCTATTTTGGTGGAGTGGTGACCGGAGCGTGAACTCCAGCCACCTTTGTTTATCTTAAGAATTGGACCCGCACGGTCACTGACCAGCTCGTGCGGGTTTTTCTTATGCCAAACGTGACGCTAAATGGTCGGAACCACATAGATCACCTCCACATTCGAGGACAGGGCTGTGTCCTGCTACAGTCCGGGAAGCCCATCCGCCCGGATGCGCCAGCTGGCGTGACGTTTGCTGCTTTCGGCCTCGAATGCGTCAAATACTATTGCAAGCTGACGATTTTGCAATCTAAAGATGTTTTCCTCCCAGCGAGGAAAAACACATCGCGCGGCTTTTTATAAGCACGCTCTTGATTTGCTTAGGGCAAAGCGACTAGCTATCGCAACCCTTCCGCAATGCAAGGAACCCTGCCATGAGCGCGCTTGTCGAACAGCTGAAATCCACCGTTTCCGACACCAACGCAACAGATATCCGGGCTGCTTTCGCCAGTGATCCCAAGCGTTTCGCCAAATACAGCGTGACGCTCGACGACATGCTGTTCGACTATTCGAAATGCGCCGTCAACGAGAAGGTGCTGGACGGGCTGGAGGCAATCGCCAAGGCGGCCAAGGTCACGGATAAGCGCGATGCGATGTTTGCCGGCGATATCATCAACATCACAGAAGGCCGGGCTGTTCTGCATACCGCGTTGCGCAACCGGTCTAACACGCCGGTTCTGGTCGATGGCAAGGATGTGATGCCGGATGTCAACGCCGTGCTTGCGGCGATGGGCACCTTCTCCGACGGCATCCGCTCGGGCACGCTGAAAGGCGCGACCGGCAAAAAGATCACCGACGTCATCAATATCGGCATCGGCGGCTCTGATCTCGGCCCGGTCATGGCGACGCTGGCGCTGGCACCCAATCATGACGGTCCGCGCCTGCATTTCGTCTCCAATATCGACGGTGCGCATATCGCCGACACGCTGAAGCTGCTCGACGCAGAAACATCGCTGTTCATCGTCGCTTCCAAGACCTTTACTACCATCGAGACAATGACCAATGCCGCGACCGCACGCGCCTTCATTGCCGAAAAGCTCGGCGAAAAGGCTGTCGGCCATCATTTCTGCGCCGTCTCGACCGCGCTTGACAAGGTCGCCGCGTTCGGCATCGAAGCGGACCGCATCTTCGGCTTCTGGGACTGGGTCGGCGGCCGTTACTCGATCTGGTCGGCGATCGGCCTGCCGTTGATGATTGCCATCGGCAAAGAGAAATTCGGCGAGTTCCTTGCCGGCGCGCACGCGATCGACACCCATTTCCGCACGGCCCCCTTGCGCGAAAATCTCCCGATGCTGCTCGGCCTGCTCGGCTTCTACCATCGCAACGTGCTCGGCTACGCCACCCGCGCCATCCTGCCCTACGACCAGCGCCTGTCGCGGTTCCCGGCCTATCTGCAGCAGCTAGACATGGAATCGAACGGCAAGGGCGTGACGCTTGACGGCACACCGGTTGAAGGCAATTCCGGCCCGGTTGTCTGGGGCGAGCCAGGCACCAACGGCCAGCACGCCTTCTACCAGCTGATCCATCAGGGCACGAGCATCATCCCGGCCGAATTCATGATCGCCGCCAACGGCCACGAGACCAATCTACGCCACCAGCACCAGCTGCTGATGGCCAACTGCCTGGCACAGTCGGAAGCCCTGATGAAGGGCCGCACACTTTCGGAAGCCAAGGCACAGATGGCCTCGAAAGGTCTCGACAAGGACTTTATCGAGCGTATCGCGCCGCACCGGGTCTTTACCGGCAACCGCCCGTCGCTGACCCTCGTCTATGACGAGATGACACCCTTCACCTTCGGCCGACTGATTGCCCTCTACGAACACCGCGTCTTCGTCGAAGGCGCGCTGTTCAACATCAATTCCTTCGACCAGTGGGGCGTCGAACTCGGGAAGGAACTGGCGACGGGCCTGCTGCCGGTCGTTGAAGGCAAGGAAAGTGCGGCCGGTCATGACTCGTCAACCGCCGGACTGGTTGCCGCCTTGTTGAAGGCTGCGAAATAACGGCCAGCGCCGCAGGACAGCGATGAATACAGGCTGAACACGCAATTCAGCCTGTATTCGGACACAATGCCCTATCCCTGAACCTGCGTCCTCAAGCCGGAGAAATCTCCAGCGGCGCACGGGTTCGGGGCATAACGTGGAACATTATTTCTTCGATCTGCATTTCGGCGGCGAACAGGTTGTCGATGAAGACGGCGTCGATCATTTCGACGTCGGTTCCGCCGTCTATTACGGCCAGAGAATTGCCGACAAGATCGGCCGCGACAGCGACTATCGCTCGCTCACCGTCCATGTGCGCACCTTCGACGGGCCCGTCCTGGCTATCGTTGCCGCTTCAGCCGGCCGCGGATATGAGCAACTGGCGTTGATCGGACGGTAAGCGCCACGGCGCCACCCTTCCTGCCTCCCCCTTTCTTCGAAGAAAACAATCCCGCCATTCGTCAACATGGCCGATCATCCGCCTGTCATCAGAGCATGCTCAAACGGGCCAAATGCAGCCGTCACCTGATTCGAGGTCAGCCGGTTCTTTCCGGCAGGTGGCAAAGCCCCGTCGAGGCCTCTTATGGAAAAAACCGTTCTCGTTGTGACCGATGCCTGGCACCCTCAGGTGAATGGCGTCGTGCGCACGCTTGATGAGCTCGCCCGGTCCCTGAAGGAACAAGGCATTGCCATCCACTTCCTGACGCCGGAACGTTTTGCGACCTTTCCGCTACCTTTCTATTCCGATATCCGGCTGGCACTGCCGATGCGGCGGCAGGTGGCGGGCGAGATCGACGGGGTGGCGCCGGACTACATCCATATCGCGACGGAAGGGCCGCTTGGTCTTGTGGCGCGGGGCATCTGTCTGCGCCGGAAGCTGCCGTTCACGACCAGCTATCACACCCGGTTCCCCGAATTCGTCAGCGCCCGGCTGCCCATCCCGGAAAGCTGGAGCTACTGGTGGCTGCGCCAGTTTCATAATTCCGGCAATGGCATGATGGTGGCGACCGCTTCGCTCGGAACGGAAATGGCCGCCCACGGCTTTCACAATATCAAGCGCTGGACGCGGGGGATCGATACCACCCTGTTTGATCCGGCACGCCGTCAGGACCTTCCGTTTCCCCGCCCGATCTTCCTCAATGTCGGACGCGTTGCCGTGGAGAAAAACCTGCCTGCTTTCCTCGATCTCGATCTGCCCGGCAGCAAGCTTGTCGTCGGCGACGGGCCTGATCTCGCGGCGTTACGGCAACGGTATCCGGACGTGCATTTTCTAGGAAAACGCCTGGGCACGGAACTTGCGGCGATCTACGCCTCGGCGGATGTCTTCGTCTTTCCGAGCCGGGTCGATACATTCGGCAATGTCATTCTGGAAGCACTCGCCAGCGGTTGCCCGGTCGCGGCGTTTCCGGTGACGGCACCGAAGGACATTCTAGGCGATGGTAGCGGCGCGCTGTCGAGCGATCTCAGACAGGCAGCCCTTGCCGCGCTGACGCTGTCGCGCGAGGAGGCGCGGCAAAAAGCGCTGACCTTCAGCTGGAGCGAATGCGCCCGCCAGTTTCTCTCCAATCTGGCCGGTGTCCCCCGCAGCGCCTTTGCCGGGCGCGGCTGCCGGTTGCGGCCGATGTAGACGGCCGGGACAGCTTATTTTGCGGTGCAGCCTGCGGCCGCTTAGCGAATGTCGAGTTACCGCAACAGATAGCCGAAAGCGTTCTCTTACCCTCCCTTGAGGGGGGGGTAAGAGAACGCAGTGCCGGGGTGGGGTGATATGAAAATCTCCCGATGACACTGAAGTTGCGATCGTCACCCCCACCCGCCGCTTCGCGACGACCTCCCCCCTCAAGGGGGAGGTGGATTAAAGACCGATCTCGTAGCTCCACGGCGGGTTTGCTCCGGCGCGTGAGACGGTGACAGCGGCGGCCTTGGCACCCAGCGCTAATGCGTCGCGGACGGCGCTTTCGCTAAGGTTCGCGACATGGTGCTTGGTCAGCAGGTTGTTCATCTTCAACGATGCCAGGATGCCAGCGTCGAACGTATCGCCGGCGCCAACGGTATCGACCACCTCGACTTTTTCGCCCGGCACCGAGACCTTGCCGCGCGTCGTGTAACCGTCGGCCCCATCGGCGCCCTTAGTGATGACGACGAGTTTCGGGCCGCGCTGCAGCCACTTGGCCACCAGTTCGTCATGCGTGCCCTCTTCGCCGAACCAGTCGAGGTCCTCGTCGGAGAATTTGACGATGTCGGACATCTCAGCCATGCGCAGCATGCGGGCCTTGTGGGCTTGCGCATCCTTGATGAAGCCGGGACGAATGTTCGGATCGAAGGAGATCACCCGCTTCTGATATTCTCGCGTCATCAGCGCTTCGTAAGTCGATCCGCACGGTTCCGGGATAAGGCTGATGGCGCCGAAATGCAGTGCCTCGCAGAAATCGCCGAGCGCTGGCAGGTGGTCCTTGGTGATCATCCGGCCGGCCGTGTTCTCGTCGAAGAAGGCATAGGTCGCCGAGCCGTTGACCAGTTTGACGAAGGCGACGGTGGTGTGCAGCGGCAGGGTCGCGCAGGGAGCGAAATCGACATTGCTGGATTTTAGCGTCTCGCGCAGCATATCGCCGAACATGTCGTCGGAGAGACCGGTGAAGAAACCGGTGGGGATGCCGAGGCGTCCAAGCGCGATGGCCGTATTGAAGATCGCGCCACCGGAATAGGGAGCAAATGCCGTTTCGCCCGCCGTCGTCTGGCGCGGCAGCATGTCGATCAGGGCTTCTCCACAGCAAACGATCACGGCGACGTCCTCCCCTTCAGTAATTTATTTCAATCGATTTAAGCCAAACCGCGCCAAAATTCCAGCGCCGTTTTCAGGCTGCCGGAAGCTCGCTGACGCCCCCGTTGCGGCCGGACCATTCGAGCGGTGCGTTGAGGAAAGCCTCGACCTCGGACAGGGTCTTTTCGTCGAACAATTTCTGCTTCTTGGCGACATCAAGCACATCGCGCCAGGTGGCGATATTGTGCAGGGTGACGCCCTTGTCCTGCATCTCGCCGCGAGCCTGCGGGAAGATATCGTAGTAGAACAGGGCAATACCGTGATCGACCACGCCGCCCGCGGCGCGGATGGCGTCGATGAACTTGAACATCGAGCCGCCGGCCGTCGTCAGATCCTCGATGACGAGAACGCGGGCGCCTTCCGGCATATGGCCTTCGATCTGGGCATTGCGGCCGTGGCCCTTCGGGGCCTTGCGGACATAGATCATCGGCAGCGCCAGGCGTTCGGCCAGCATCGCCGCAAACGGAATGCCCGCCGTTTCGCCCCCGGCGATGACGTCGAACTGCTCGAAACCGGCTTCGCGCAGCACGGTGGCTGCGGCAAAATCCATCACTGCCGAGCGGATGCGCGGATAGGAGATCAGCTTGCGGCAATCGATATAGACCGGGCTCGCCATGCCGGACGCCAGCTTGTAGGGCTTGTCGGCACTGAAATGCACCGCCTTGATTTCCCAGAGCATCTTGGCGACGAGTCCGGCCATCACGGCCTTGTCGGGAAAGGATGTCTGGATCATCGGCGGGGCTCCTGCAGCTCGGGATTTTTATCCCCCGCCGCATAGCAGGTCAGGCCGCGCAATGCCAGAGGTGGAGGGCGCCGCCGAAATCAATCGTTCTGGTTCTCGCCCTGTTGCTGGCAGAAGGTAATGCGGTTGTTGAAGGGATCGATCACCTCGACCTCCAGCCCCCAAGGCGCCTTTTTCACGCCCGGCTTCATGTAACGATAGTTCTTGCCCGCCAGTTCCGCCTGCAATGCTGCCGCATCCTCGACACGGACGAAGGCGCGGGCGCCGGGGCTTGCGTCGCCGGCATGTTCGCTCAGATGCAGGATCATGTCTTCCCGGGTGACCTGGCAATAGAGCGGGAAATTGTCGCCGAACCGATGCTCCCAATCGAGCGTGAAGCCTAAGAAGCCGCAATAGAACTCCATCGCCTTGGCGACGTCGAAGATGCGGAAGATCGGGATCGGCGGTTTGATGCCGACATGACCGTCCTGCTTTTGCTGCGCCTTGTCTGCCGAGTCGATCTTCGCCGACAGAATATTCCATTGGTCGTAGCCGAACTGGCCGGCGACGATTTCAAGGGCTTCGCTGTGGGAAAGACTGGTATCGCGATCAACAAAGGCCTGTCTGAGCACCTTTGCCATCAGTTTCGCATCGCGAAAATCGCGCATGGTTCATCCTCTGTGTGGCGGCAAACAGGACGATCAGTGCCCGCTCTGCTGACCCGTTCGCCATCAACGCCAAAGGCAAGGATGAGAAAGGTTTTAGCTGGATGCATTCACCATCGTGCCAAGGCACTGCGGGGCGGCTGGCCACATCCGGCCAGCGACAGTGTTAAGCGAAGTTTTCTTCGCTATCAAGCCGGATCGCTCAGACCACTTGCCAATGCAACGGGAACATCGGATCAAATACCGTGACCGTGCCTGCCTCCGTCTCGATCTTTTCCGGAAATGTGACGGCCTCCGCCTGCTTGCGCAGCGTGATCGTTTCCTCGTTGACCGGCAGACCGTACCAGGCCGGGCCATTCACCGAGGTGAAGGCCTCCAGCTTGTCCAGCGCATTCTCCTGCTCGAACACGTGGGCAAGGCAGCTCAAGGTGTTGATCGAGGTGTAGATGCCGGCGCAGCCGCAGGCGCATTCCTTCAATGGATCGACATGCGGGGCTGAATCGGTGCCGAGGAAGAAGCGGCCGTCGCCGGATATGGCTGCGGCCCGCAGCGCCAGGCGATGCAGTTCGCGCTTGGCAACCGGCAGGCAGTAATAATGCGGGCGGATGCCGCCGACCAGGATGGCGTTGCGGTTGATGATCAGGTGATGGGTGGTAATCGAACCGGCCAGATGGCTCTTTGAAGCCTTGATGTAGTCGATGCCGTCCTTGGTGGTGACATGCTCCATCGTCACCTTCAATTCTGGCAGGCGGGCGCGCAACGGCTCCAGCACTGTTTCGATGAAAACGGCTTCGCGATCAAAGATATCGACTTCGGGCGTCGTCACCTCGCCGTGGACGCAGAGCGGCAGGCCGATCCTGGCCATGCGCTCCAGCACCGGCATGGCGTTTTCGAAGTTGCGCACGCCGCCATGCGAATTGGTCGTGGCACCGGCCGGATAAAGTTTGACCGCCTTGATCAGGCCGCTGGCATGACCGGCTTCGACGTCGTCCGGGTTGGTACCTTCGGTGAGATACAGCGTCATCAGCGGCTCGAAACGATCGCCCGTCGGCAATGCGGCCATGATGCGTTCGCGATAGGCAGTCGCATCGGCGGTGGTCACCACCGGCGGCACGAGATTGGGCATGATGATGGCGCGGGCGAAGTGGCGGCTGGTATCGCCGATGACGCCCTTGAGCATGCCGCCATCGCGCAGATGCAGATGCCAATCGTCGGGACGGCGGATCGTCAGTTCGGTGACGGGCTGTGGGCTCATGACGGATTCTCCAGACGCAATCTTTTCGCGGACAGCTTCCGGCAATAGGGGGCTCGGAGCCTGCGCTGACCGAAGGCTCCGATAGCATCATTGTGTGGCGGAAAACAATGATCGATTGCCCGGCATCAGGCCGTTTCGAAAAACTCGATGGCGATATCGGCGGCACGCGAATTGTCGATGATCCGTTTGCCGTTGGGCAGATCGTTTCCGTAGAGCTTCCATTCGATGCCGGCAGCATCCAGCCCATAGTGGACCCAGCGCTGCCGCAGCCGATCTTCCAGAACCGCATAAGGTGGGCCGACGAAGATCGACAGATCGAACATGCCGTCGAGCCGCGACCAGGGTGCCTCGTCGAGCAACAGGTAATTGCCCTCCGCCAGAATGATCCGTGTTTCAGGCGATACCGGCCTGGCCGACGCGATGGCGATTTCGCGGGAGCGGTCAAATACCGGGACGAGAACCTCCTGGTCCGTCCTGCGCACCGCCGAAACGATATCGATGAAGGCGCGGACGTCGAAAGTCTCCGGCGCGCCCTTGCGTTTCAACAGACCACGCTCTTCGAGAATGCCGTTGTCCATGTGAAATCCGTCCATCGGCAGCACGGCGGACTTTTCGCCGCGGCGCGTCAACTCTTCCTGCAGCGCATCGGCAAGCGTGGACTTGCCGGCCCCCGGGGGGCCGGCAATGGCGACGATGAAGCGGGGCGACGTGCCCGCCTTTTCGACAATGCTATCCGCGATGGCGGCAAGCGTCATGGTCATGCGGCGGCGGCCTCAGGCGGCACCTTGGCGCCGGTCATGAAGGCGACGGCATCCGACATCGTATAGTCCTTCGGATTGATAACGCAGAGGCGCTTTCCAAGCCGATGGATATGGATGCGGTCGGCCACCTCGAACACATGCGGCATGTTGTGCGAGATCAGCACGATCGGCAGGCCGCGGGAGCGTACGTCGAGGATGAGTTCGAGAACCTTGCGCGATTCCTTGACCCCGAGGGCTGCCGTCGGCTCGTCAAGAATGATCATCTTGGAGCCGAAGGCCGCAGCCCGTGCAACCGCAACGCCCTGACGCTGGCCGCCGGACAGCGTCTCCACCGCCTGGTTGATGTTCTGGATCGTCATCAGCCCAAGCTCGGAAAGCTTGTCGCGGGCGATCTTGGCCATCTTCGGCCTGTCGAGCATGCGGAAGATCGACCCCATCGGCCCGGATTTGCGGATCTCGCGGCCGAGGAACATGTTGTCGGCGATCGACAGCGCCGGCGAAAGCGCCAGGTTCTGGTAGACGGTTTCGATGCCGGCTTCGCGTGCCTCCAGCGGAGACCGGAAGTTGACGACCTTGCCATCAAGCCGGATTTCGCCCTCGTCCGGATGGACAGCCCCCGAGATCGCCTTGATCAGCGAGGATTTTCCGGCGCCGTTGTCGCCGATGACGGCGAGGATTTCGCCGGGATAGAGGTCGAAATCGGACTGGTCCAGCGCGGTGACGCGGCCATAGCGCTTGACGATACCCCTTGCCGTCAAGAGGGGTGCGGTGAGAAGAGGTTCCATCAGCCTGCTACCTTTCTGATCCACTGGTCGACGCCGACAGCCGTAATGATGAGGACACCGGTCAACAGGACTTTCCACTGCGGATCGGCGCCGAGCATGTTGAGGCCCATCGACACCACGCCGACGATCAGAGCGCCGAAGAGAGTGCCAAGGATCGAGCCGCGTCCGCCGAACAGCGAGATGCCGCCGATCACCGCTGCCGTAATGGCCTGCAGATTGTAATCCGTGACCGCCCAGGACGGCGAGATCGAGCCGTTGCGGCCAATCGAGACCCAGGCAGCAAGAGCTGCGATGGCCCCGGCAAGGCCGTAGACGCCGAGAAGCACGCCCTTGACCCGGATACCCGACAGTTCCGCCGCTTCCGGATCGTCACCGACCGCATAGACGTGGCGTCCCCAGGCGGTGTGGTTGAGCGCATACCAGAGTGCCACCACGGTGATCACCATCATGATCACGCCCAGCGTGAAGACGGCCGAACCGAGCTTGAAGCTGGCACCGAACAGACCCAGCAGGGGTGCAGCGGTTTCGATATCGGCACGGCGAATGGTCTCGTTGGCCGAATAGATATAGTTGATCGCCGCGATGATGTTCCAGGTGCCCAGCGTGACGATGAAGGGCGGTAACTTCATTCGTGAGACCAGGAAACCGTTGGTCATGCCGCAGACGGTACCGGTGACGAAACCCGCCAGAATGGCCAGCGGTGCCGGCAGGCCGTAGGTCACGGCGCAATTGCCCATGACCACCGCCGAAAGCACCATGATCACGCCGATCGACAGGTCGATACCCGCCGTCAGGATGATCAGCGTCTGTGCCGCGCCGAGAATACCGACGACGGCGATCTGCTGCAGGATCAACGTCAAGGTGCCGGCCGTAAAGAACCGCTCACCTTTCAGGACGCCGAACACGATAATGGAAAATATCAGCACGATCGCCGGAATGGCGGCCGGTGTCGAATGCAGAAAATGCTGAATGCGCCGCAGCGGCGAACGATCTTCGAATGAAGCGACCGACTTGTCGCTTTGATCGAGTGTTTTTTCGAATTCCTGGACGCTTGTCATGACAACGCCTCCCTCCCAAGAGCCCGGCCTACCAACCGGTTGTTGAAAAGGGCGGCCCTGAAACCGCCCTTCCATATTCATTCTGTGCTGAAAGCCCTAGAGCATCAACCCCAGCACTTGTCCGTGCCGGCCTTGACGTCGATCGACTCGACGCCCTTGGCAGGCTTGTCGGTGACGAGAGCAACGCCGGTGTCGAAGAAGTCCTTGCCTTCGGTTGGCTTCGGCTTGGTGCCGTCCTTGGCATACTGGGCAATCGCTTCGATGCCGAGCGAGGCCATCAGCAGCGGATATTGCTGCGATGTCGCGCCGATAACGCCTTCAGCCACCGACTTCACGCCGGGGCAACCGCCGTCAACGGAAACGATCAGGACGTCCTTTTCCTTGCCGACGGCCTTCAGCGCTTCATAGGCGCCAACTGCGGCCGGTTCGTTGATCGTGTGGATGACGTTGATGTCCGGATCCTTCTGGAGAAGGTTTTCCATGGCGGTGCGGCCGCCTTCTTCATTGCCGTTGGTCACGTCATGGCCGACGATGCGCGCATCGTCTTCGTCGCCGATCTTCGCCGGATCCTTCGGATCGATGCCGAAGCCGATCATGAAGCCCTGGTCGCGCAGAACGTCGACAGTCGGCTGCGACGGAACGAGATCGAGGAAGCCGATCTTGGCATCCTTGGCCTTGTCACCGAGGGTCGCGGCGGCCCAGGCGCCGATCAGCTTGCCAGCCTGCAGGTTGTCCGTCGCAAAGGTCGCGTCGGCAGCGGTGGCCGGATCGAGCGGTGTGTCGAGCGCGATCACCAGAAGACCGGCGTCCTGCGCCTTCTTGACCTGATCAACGATCGCCTTGGTGTCGGAAGCGGCAATCAGGATACCCTTGGCGCCATCGGCGATGCAGGATTCGATCGCAGCAACCTGGCTGTCATGGTCACCGTCGACCTTGCCGGCATAGGACTTCAGATCAACGCCGAGTTCCTTTGCTTTGGCTTCGGCGCCCTCCTTCATCTTGACGAAGAAGGGGTTGGTATCGGTCTTGGTGATCAGGCAGGCCGAAACACCGGCGGCCTGGGCAGGGGCTGAAAATACGACGCCGAGCGCCAACGCGCCAAGAGCGGCGGAAACAATAGTCTTCTTCATGAAATCCTCCCAAGGATTGAAAAATGGCACCGGCGAACCGGCCCGTCAGGCTTCGCCCACCACAACATCTCCTCTGCCGCGGGTGGCGCTTCCAGATACAAAACAAACATCAAAACGAAATGCTGTCAATAAATAAATCAAATTGAATTATTAAAAATCTGTGCCATTCTCTGCGCAGAAAATGTGCACTCGCTTTTTGTTGTTGCAGTGCACACACAAGAAACAGAATGAAGGCGCGATCAGGAGGCCAGTCCGGAACAACCCAATCCGGATAGGAGATCGCGCTTTAGGGAGGTAACGGGCAATGATTTCACAAGCCGGTTCCGGCGGTGCGTCGACCGTTCCGGACGTCTTCGATCCCGGCGGCGGCGCCAATCTCACCCGTGTGCGCGCCTATAACGAGCGGCTGGTGATGTCGCTGGTGCGCCGTCACGGCAGCCTGTCGAAAGCCGATATTGCCCGGCGTTCCGGCCTGTCGGCGCAAACTGTTACTGTTATCATGCGAGCGCTTGAGAAGGACAATCTGCTGATCCGCGGCGAGCCAGTACGCGGCCGCGTCGGCCAGCCGTCTATCCCGATGCGGCTCAACCCGGATGCAGTCTATTCCTACGGCGTAAAGATCGGCCGGCGCAGCTGCGACCTCGTGCTGATGGATTTCGTCGGCAATATCCGCCTGCAACTGCATCAGACCCATGCCTATCCGATGCCCGATGACATCCTGTCGTTCATCGTCGAGGGCATACCGAAACTCGAAAAGATGCTGACCGGGGAGCAGCGCGCGCGCATTGCCGGCGTCGGTATCGCCACCCCCTTTCAGCTGTGGAGCTGGGCCGAAGAGACCGGCGCTCCGCATGAGGCAATGAACAGTTGGCGCGGCTTTGACCTGCGCGACGAGGTGGCGGCGCGAACCCACCATCCCGTGCTGATGCAAAACGACGCCACCAGCGCCTGCGGCGCCGAACTCATCTTCGGGGTCGGTTCTTCCTATCCGGACTTCATCTATTTCTATATCGGCTCGTTCATCGGCGGCGGCATTGTCCTGAATTCGGCGCTGTATTCCGGCCGCACTGGGACCGCGGGCGCCGTCGGGCCGCTGCAGGTTTCCGACAAAAACGGCAAGCCGCAGCAATTGTTGAAAATCGCCTCGATCTTCGTGCTTGAAAATCTGCTGCGCGAGAAAGGCATCGACCCGAAGCCCCTGTGGTATTCAGCCGATGAATGGATCGATTTCGGCGAGCCGCTGGAAACCTGGATCCAGCTGACAGCCACAGCCCTTGCCCAGGCCATCGTCTCTTCCGCCTCGATCATCGATTTCGGTGCGGCCGTGATCGACGGCGGATTTCCCGGCTGGGTGCGCGAACGTATTGTCGTGGCGATCCGCAAGGCGGCCGGCGAACTCGATCTCGAAGGCGTCATCCTGCCTGAGATTATCGAGGGCGCCGTGGGCGCCCAGGCGCGCGCCATCGGTGGTGCCAGCCTGCCGTTGTTTTCCCGTTATCTCATCGACACCAATGTTCTTTTCAAGGAAACTGCCTGATGCTGAAAGGCCTGAACCCGCTTTTAAGCCCCGAGCTTTTAAGCACCTTGCGCGCCATGGGCCATGGCGACGAAATTGCTCTGGTCGATGGCAATTATCCCGGGCAGGAACACGGCCGCCGATTGATCCGGCTTGACGGGCATCATCTGATCCCGGCTCTCGATGCGATTTTGAGCATCTTGCCGATCGACGATTTCGTGCCTGAAGCGATCTTTCGCGCCACCGTGAAGCAGGATCGCGATGCCCTCGACCCGGTGCACAGGGACATCATCGCCTGCTGCGCAAAATACGAACCGGAGCGCGCGGTCACGCCGCTTCTCGGGCCGGAATTCTATCCGAGGGTCCGCGCTGCGCATACCGTCATCCAGACCAGCGAGCCGCGGCTCTATGGCAATGTCATCCTGCGCAAGGGCGTCATCCATCCCTGACGGCCTTCAACGATAGACACGAAAAGCCCGCCGATTTTTTCAATCGGCGGGCTTTTCCTTATCAAACAATCAGCAATCAGGCGCGCTTGGCATCAACCGAGAGGGCACCGGCACCGAAGGTGGCGACAAACAGGAAGCCGCCTGCCATGGCAAGGTTCTTCATGAAGTGGATGTCGTTGCCGGCAACCGAGAAATCGCCATGGCCGATAAATGCCGTGGCAACGCAGAAGAGTGCCAGGATGTAGGCGGCCGGGCGGGTGAAGAGGCCAAGGAGGATGGCGAGGCCGCCGAGCAATTCGACAGCGGTGACGATGATTGCCGTGACCATCGGCAGCGGCAGGCCCATGCTGCCGAAATAGCCGGCGGTGCCGCCGAGTCCGGTCAGCTTGCCGTAGCCGGCAATGATGAAGAGGATAGACAGGAGGATACGTGCGACGAGGAGGACTGCATTCTGCTGCATTGGAAGTAACTCCGGTTTGGGTTCGTTGTTGGCGACAGATTTATCAGCAATTCCAAATTCATCCAGCCCACCGGCAGGAGACAGATCGTTCACAATAAGTAGACGATCCATGCAGATCGTCAACCGGGCGAGATGAGACAGACGCGTACTGTAGAGGGCATCATCTATTCTGACTGAACATTAACTTCAGATGCGCGGCATTCCCGGTTTTGCAGTGTTTTTTGTTGCAACACCGGGAAGACTGCGAGAAGAATTCCAACGGGGTCGCAGTGATTACGCGGACGGGGATGCAGTATGAGTGAAGTCAACAAAAGTCCCGCCTTCTGGCGTTCCTTTCCGATTTTCGAGGAATTCGACAAGGAGACGCTTTCTGCGATCGCAGCACTTGCGACCTACCGCAAATGGACCCCCGGAACGGTGATTTTCCAGCGTGGCGATGAAGGCAATTACATGATTGCCGTCCTGTCCGGCCGCATCAAGCTGTCGCTGATCACGCCGCAGGGCCGCGAATTGCTGCTGCGCCATATCGAGGCAGGCGCGCTTTTCGGCGAAATGGCTATCCTCGATAACCAGCCCCGCTCCGCCGACGCGACCGCAATCACGGCGACCGAAGGCTATGTCATCAGCAAGAAAGCCTTCCTCGATTTCATCACCCATACACCGAATGCCGCCGCTTCGATCATCCGCTATCTCTGCCTGCAACTGCGCGATACGACGGACCGGCTGGAAACCATCGCGCTTTACGATCTGCATGCCCGCGTGGCGCGCTTCTTCCTGGCCACACTGAAGCAGATCCACGGCACAGACCTGCCCGAAAGCGCCAATCTGCGCATCACTCTCAACCAATCCGACATTGCCGGCATACTTGGCGCCAGCCGGCCCAAGGTGAACCGGGCCATTCTGGCGCTGGAGGAAAGCGCTGCGATCAAGCGGCTCGACGGCGTCATCACCTGCCATATCGGCCGCCTGCAGAAGATCGCGGAACCGGAAGAGGAATAACCCTTGAAAAGTTTCCGCCTGTCCAGGATCAGGCCGCTTTTTGCGGGCGCGGCGGCGAGCCTTCTCGGCGCATTGCTGCTGTTCTTCTACGGCGGACCCGTGCTTGAAACGCAGCGGGAACAGTTTTTCGATTCCCTCACCCAATGGGTCCCTGCACCGCAATCCGCAGAGATCGTCGTCATTGATGTCGATCGCAAAGCGATGCAGCAGGCGCCGGACAAAAGCTGGGGCCGAACGGAGACAGCCGATCTCTTGTCAAGACTATCCAAGGCAGGCGCCAAGGCTGTCGCCGTCGATTTCATCTTCAGTACGGCCTGCGATCCGGCCGAGCCATCCAATATCGCGCTGGCACAGGCAATTTCCGGCCTGCCTGTCATTCTCGGTTTCCTGATCGCCGATGGCGGGCCTGAACATCCAAGCCCCGTGCCGCCGGTTGCCGTCCGCAAACCGGTCGCCATCCCCGATCTCTGGTTCATCAACGGCGCAGAAGCATCCTGCAGCTTCCTGCAGACGGCGTCGCATTCGGCAGCAGCCGCGTTTCTGGTCGGCGACGAGGATGCCCGCATCCGCCGTGTCCAGGCCTTCTCGATCATCGGCAACGACGCCTATCCGGCACTGGGGCTTGAAGCCGCGCGCCTGGCCGAGGGCGGGCACACGCCGATCCTCGGCGGACAACCCGCGTGGGTGAAGCTCGAGAGCCGGTTGATCGAACTGGATGAGGATGGCAGCCTCCGTTTTGCCGCAAGCCCGATTGTCGCCATTCAGGCGCGAACAGTGTCGGCAGGCGATGTGCTGAGCGGCGGCGTTGCGGACGCGCGCTTCAAGGACAAGACGGTGTTGATCGGCAGCAGCCTGCCCAATCTCGGCGGATTGCGCTCCACCGCCTCCATGCCGCTCGAGCCATCGGTGCAGATCCATGCCGATATCGCCAATGCGGTGCTCACCGGCTTCATCCCGGAAAGGCATGCAAGGCTTCCTCTGTTCGAAGCGGCATTGGCCCTGATCGGCGGGCTATTGGTGGCCTTTGTCGCCACGCGTCTGCGGCCGGTCACCTCCGTTGCCCTCGGCCTTCTGGCAATCTCGGCCACGATCGGCGCAGCCGCAGTCATCTATGCCGGTTCCGCCTTGCTGGTCGATGCCGTCGGTATCAGCCTTGCCTTGATCTTCGTGCTTGTCGTCACCAGCACGCTACAGTTCGCCCGCGTCCGGCGGGCGGAATCCACCGCACGCAGCAAGTTCTCGCAATACCTGCCGCAATCCGTCGTCGCCCGCTATATCGACAATCCGGATGACGACCGGGCGGCAGGAGAAGAACGTCCGGTAACCGCGCTGTTTACCGATATCGAGGGCTTTTCGACGCTGTCGCAAAAATTGGCGCCCCGCGATCTCGTGACCCTGCTTGATATCTATTATGCCGAGGTCAACGGTCTCGTCGCGCAGTATGGCGGCATGGTCGACAAGGTGGTGGGCGACGCCGTGCATGCCTTCTTCAATGCGCCGGAGGATCTGGCCGACCATGTCAACAAGGCCATCGACTGCGCCGAGGCGATCCGGGCTCTGACGGAGGAAATGCGCCGGCGGCAGGGTTTTGCCGAACATCAGTTCGGCCGCACCCGGATTGGCATAGAGACCGGGATCGCCGTGCTTGGCGAGGTCGGCGCCGGCGGCAAGCTGGACTATACGGCGCATGGCGACTGCATCAATCTTGCAGCCCGGCTTCAGGAGGCCAACAAGTTTCTCGGCACCGCCATCTGTATCGGCCCGGAAGCCGCTGTCCAGAGTGGCCGCACGTTGCGCTCGGTCGGCATGCACGAAATCCGCGGTTTTGGCGAAATGGAACTGTTCACCAGCCAGGCCTGAATAGGCTCAGCGCTTCAGGCCGGCGCTCGCATAGGCTTCGACGATCCGGGCTTCCTTCCACTTCACGGTTTCGTTCGGCGCATCGCCGGGCCTGGCGATCTCGATGCCTTCACCGGCACCGACCAGCCGCTGGACGCCGCCGGCATCGACCGACACCTGACCGTGCTCGACGAAAACGGCAAAGACACCGCGATTGGGGCCTGCGAAAAACTTCGTGCCCCGCACGCCGATCATGCCGAACGTGGTGCGCAGCGCCAGATCGATCTTCGGCAGGCCTTCCGGCCGGTCGAACACCATCTGCCCCATGCCGAGCTCCATCGTGCCGCCCTGGCCGGCAATGAAACTGTCGAGCAGAAGCTCCGTCTTGCTGCCGAGCAGGATGCGCGTGTCGCCGACAAGCGCCAGGTCGGCGAAACTGTCGCTGCCGGTCGCGACGAAATCATTGTCCATGATCTGCCCGCCCGTCGCCAACCCCTCCTGCTTTTCCGCCCGCTTGAGATTGACCTTGCCACGCACGTCCGATGCCTTGCCGATCACTGTGCTTGCCTGGGTCGGTATGGCAGCAAGGCCACCTGCGACCAGCGCGCAGCCGGCGATGAATGTCCGCCGTCCGATCAGACCTTGCCGCAGCAGTTGAATGTCTGGCGTCATTGTCCTTGCTCCTTGTCCAAGCGCCCGGTTTTCCGGCGAAAATCCGTTTCTGCGAGTGGGACGTCCCACGTCTCTCTCGGATTTCGCTCTTGCCCGTCGTGATCCCCATCCTCCTGCCCGGCGGTTCCAGGCGCTGTTTCCCGGGGAACAGCCGCAGACCGGCGTGCGCAATAGGGTGACACAAACACCAAGGAGAATGCCATGAAAAAAGGACCCAGCAAGCGCATTTCAGCCATCAACGCCCTCCTGCTTACCGTGGTGAGCCTGCTTTCAGTCGCAGCGATCGCGATCCCGCCTGCCCGCGCCGCCTCGGCACTCCTACCGGCTGACCAATGCGACGCGGAAGCCGGCAGCGAACACGACCTGCAACGCAACCTGGCCTTTCGTCCCGTGGCGAACGAAGACATCCGCATCGGCATTGCCCTTTCGGCTTGCCGCGAGGCCTACAACCAAGGCAGCGGCCCGCGGCAGACCTTTGAGCTTGCCCGCGTGCTCCATGCCGCCGGCCAGCGCGGGCAAGCCATTGCGATGCTCGAAAAGGCGGTCGAAGGCAACCATGCGGCGGCCATGGTGACGTATGCCGTGATGATCGGCGAACGCGGCGACCATGCCACTGAATTTGCGCTCTACCAGAAGGCCGCTGCTGCCGGAAATATTCTTGCCGCCTACAATCTGGGCGTTGCCTATCGCGATGGCATCGGCACGCTGGCCGATGGCGAACGCGCCGCGCAATGGTTCGAGCGGGCATCGGTCGCCAAGGACAATCTGGGCGCCTTCAACCTCGCCGTCATGCTGGACGAAGGCACGCAGATTCCGGAGGATAACCGCAAGGCTGCACAATTCTACGAGCTGGCCGCCGATCGCGGCAATGTCGATGCGATGGTCAATCTCGGGCTGATGCTGGAGAGCGGCGAAGGCATGCCCGCCGATACCGCTGCAGCCACCGCGATGTTCAGCCAGGCCGCCGAAAAGGGCGATACGTTCGCTCAAGGCAAGATCATCCAGCCGGCGATCGACACTACCACCACAACCGGCGTCGAGCCGAGCGAACAGGCAAGTCTCGCTCTACCGAAGGCGGACCGTGTGAAGTAAAAAAAAACGAAACCGGCAAGCGGACACCGCATCCCCCGGGCAATACCAGTCTCGAAGGCTATCACTCCGCTGACGCTCCCACGCCAGCGGATTTTTCGTGTGCCAGCCCACCTCGATCAGCACAGCGCGCTTGACCAATAACCCGATTGGGTCGAGTCCGGCTTGAAATCACGCTGGATTGAATCCTCCCAATTATGTTGCTTGACGTGTGCGGTCGGCACGGACACGGTGATGGGATTAATTAGCAAATTCTTTTTTAATCGGATTACCGGCAATGACGAAGCTGATCATCTTCACCGATCTGCACATGGTACCGGTGGGGCAGTCCATCATCAGCATTGATCCTTTCCAACGGCTTTCCGCCGGTATCGACCATGTCAACCGCTACCATGCGGATGCGGACCGGGTGGTCATCATGGGTGACCTGGCGCACCGCGCCGACCGGCCGTCCTACGAGCGGCTGAAAAGCCTGCTGGACCGGCTGATCCCGCCGCTCGCCATCACTGTCGGCAACCATGACAACCGCGACACGTTTCTCAATGTTTTTCCAGACGTTGCCCAAGACGAGGATGGCTTCGTCCAGTGCGTCATCGACTTTGCCGATTGCCGCGCCATCATCCTCGATACGCTGTTTGCGCCGCCCTATGATTATCCGCGCAGCCATGCCGGTTTCCTCTGTACCAAACGGCTTGCCTGGCTCGACCGCCAGCTGGAAACCGCCGGCGAACTGCCGGTCCTTCTCTTCATGCATCACCCGCCGCACGCCACCGGCTTCAGCGGCATGGACCTGATACGGCTGATCAACGAGGTGGATTTCTACGATGTGGTCAAACGCCGGGGCAATGTCCTGCATATCTTCGCCGGCCACGTGCACCGGACGATCTCCGGCTCCAGCCGCGGCATTGCGTTTTCGGTGTTCAAAAGCCCCGTCCACCAGCAGCCGATGCCCTTCGACGCCCCAGATGCCTCGCTCGCCATCGATGAACCCGCCGCCTATGGCATTGCCGTGATGACGGATACGGGCATTCTGGTGCATACGGAGGATTACGAAATTGCAGTCAGAGAAGCGGCGGTGGCTTAATTGTCCTCTTCTCCCCAACGGGGAGAAGTGCCGAGCGTATGCGAGGCGATGAGGGGGGTGGTCCGGCACGTTCGAGGATGCGGTTTTCCCCCTCATCCGCCCTTCGGGCACCTTCTCCCCGCCGGGGAGAAGAGGAAGCCACAGCCTTCCACCCCTCCTCAATTCCATGCTACCCTGCCCCCATGACCCTTGCCGTTCCCACCGATGATTTCGACTGCCAGAGCTGTGGCGCCTGCTGCAGCTATTCCGAAGACTGGCCGCGTTTTTCGCTGGAAACAGACGAGGAACTGGACCTTATCCCCACCGAATATGTCTCTGCCGATCTCGGCGGCATGCGGTGTGAGGACAATCGCTGTTCGGCGCTCGATGGCAAGCTTGGCATCCATGTCGGCTGTAAAATCTATGCGGTGCGCCCGATCGTCTGCCGCACCTGCATGCCGGGCGATGACGAGTGTCTGATGGCGCGCCATAAATTGTCCCAGAAAGTCTTGCTCTGACGCCCGATCGTCCGGCTCGATTTCGATATCGCCGTATAGTGTACGGTTTTTGCGATTAAATTCGGTTAAATGTCCAGCATCAGGCCTATTTTCCCGGATAGCCATCCGGAGACCTCTACCCTATTTTGCGCCCATGAATTCCGGGCCACGCCACGTGTGCCTGACAGCTTCGAAAAGGGACGATTTCGATGAGCCAGCCGCAGCCACAAAACAGCACCGATACCCCAACCGCTCCCTTTTTTAATTTTGCCCCGCCGATCGCCGAGCAGACAACGCTTCGCCAGGCGGTCACCGCCGCTTACCGCCGCCCCGAAACCGAATGCCTGCCGCCGCTGGTCGCAGCTGCAACCCTGCCCGACGATATCCGCGCCCGCGCCAAAACCACGGCCCGCAAGCTGATCACGGCGCTGCGCGCCAAGCACAAGGGCTCCGGCGTCGAGGGGCTGGTGCATGAATATTCGCTGTCGAGCCAGGAAGGCGTGGCGCTGATGTGCCTGGCCGAAGCCCTGCTGCGCATTCCCGACACAGCGACCCGCGATGCGCTGATCCGCGACAAGATCGCCGATGGCGACTGGCGCTCGCATATCGGCGGCGGCCGTTCCCTGTTCGTCAATGCCGCCACCTGGGGCCTCGTCGTCACTGGCAAGCTGACCTCCACCGTCAACGACCGCAGCCTGTCCGCCGCCCTCACCCGGCTGATCGCGCGGGCCGGCGAGCCGGTGATCCGCCGGGGCGTCGATATGGCGATGCGGATGATGGGCGAGCAGTTCGTCACCGGCGAGACCATCGACGAGGCGCTGAAACGCTCGCGCACGCTGGAAGCCAAGGGGTTTGGTTACTCCTACGACATGCTTGGCGAAGCGGCGACCACGGCCGCTGACGCCAAGCGTTATTATGCCGACTACGAAAACGCCATTCATGCCATCGGCAGGGCTTCGAACGGCCGCGGCATCCATGAGGGCCCAGGCATCTCGATCAAGCTGTCGGCCCTGCACCCGCGCTATGTCCGCGCCCAATCGGCCCGCGTAATGGCGGAATTGCTACCCAAGGTGAAGGCGCTGGCGCTGATCGCCAAGAGCTATGATATCGGCCTCAACATCGACGCCGAGGAAGCTGATCGGCTGGAACTGTCGCTCGACCTGCTCGAAGCGCTGCGCCTCGATCCTGCCCTGTCCGGCTGGAACGGCATGGGCTTCGTCGTCCAGGCCTATGGCAAGCGCTGCCCGTTCGTTCTCGATTTCATCATCGATCTCGCCCGCCGCTCCGGCCACCGGATGATGGTGCGCCTGGTCAAGGGCGCCTATTGGGATGCCGAGATCAAGCGTGCCCAGATCGACGGCCTTGATGGCTTTCCGGTCTATACCCGCAAGATCTATACCGACATTTCCTACATCGCCTGCGCCCGCAAATTGCTCGACGCGACCGACGTGGTCTTCCCACAGTTCGCCACGCACAATGCCCAGTCGCTGGCAACGATCTACGAAATGGCCGGTCCCGATTTCAAGGTCGGCAAGTACGAGTTCCAGTGCCTGCATGGCATGGGTGAGCCGCTCTATGACGAAGTCGTCGGCAAGGCCAATCTCGACCGTCCGTGCCGCATCTATGCGCCGGTTGGCACGCATGAGACGCTGCTTGCCTATCTCGTCCGCCGCCTGCTCGAAAACGGCGCCAACTCCTCCTTCGTCAACCGCATCGCCGACCCGGCCGTCTCCATCGATGACCTGATTGCCGATCCCGTCGATACCGTCCGCGCCATGCCGGTCATGGGCGCGCAGCACGAGCAGATCAAGGCGCCGGCGGATCTCTATGCCGGCCGCAGCAATTCCGCCGGTCTCGATCTCTCCAATGAAGCCTCGCTGTCGATGCTCTCGGAGGCGTTGAAGGCCAGCGCCGCGATCGACTGGACGGCCGCGCCGCATCTCTGCGCCGAAGCGCTGCGAGGCGAGAGCCGTCCGGTGCTCAATCCCGGCGACCATCGTGATGTCGTTGGCACTGTCATTGAAACAGCCGAAGACGATGCCCGCCGCGCCGTCGAGATCGCCCGTGCCGAAGGCGCCAAATGGAGCGCTGTCTCGCCCACCGAGCGCGCCCACTGCCTGGTGCGCGCCGCCGACCTGATGCAGGCCCGCATGCCAACGCTGCTCGGGTTGATCGTCCGCGAGGCTGGCAAATCGCTGCCGAACGCCATTGCCGAAGTCCGCGAAGCCATCGATTTCCTGCGCTACTACGCCGAACAGGCGACCCGTACGCTCGGCCCGGCGCATCAGGCGCTCGGCCCCATCGTCTGCATCAGCCCCTGGAACTTCCCGCTGGCCATCTTCGCCGGGCAGATCGCCGCGGCGCTGGTCGCCGGCAATCCGGTGCTGGCGAAGCCCGCCGAAGAAACCCCGCTAATCGCAGCGGAAGGCGTGCGCATCCTGCATGAGGCGGGCATCCCTGCAGAAGCACTGCAGCTGCTTCCCGGCGACGGCCGCGTCGGTGCAGCCCTTGTCGGCGCGCCCAATATTGCCGGGGTGATGTTCACTGGCTCGACCGAAGTTGCCCGGCTGATCCAGGCCCAGCTTGCCGACCGCCTGTCCGCTTCCGGCAAGCCGATCCCACTGATTGCCGAAACCGGCGGCCAGAACGCCATGATCGTTGATAGTTCCGCGCTTGCCGAACAGGTTGTCGGCGACGTCATCGCCTCTGCCTTTGACAGCGCCGGCCAGCGCTGCTCGGCGCTGCGCGTGCTCTGCCTGCAGGACGATGTTGCCGACCGCGTGCTCACCATGCTGAAGGGCGCCTTGCACGAGCTTGATATTGGCCGCACTGACCGTCTTGCCGTCGATGTCGGCCCCGTCATCACCGCGGAAGCCAAGGGCATCATCGAAAAGCATATCGAGACCATGCGTGGCATCGGCGCCAAGGTGGAGCAGATCGAGCTGCCGCCTGCGACCTCTGAAGGCACGTTCGTACCGCCAACGATCGTCGAGCTGAAGCAGCTCTCCGACCTTAAGCGCGAAGTCTTCGGACCGGTCCTGCATGTGCTGCGCTACGAGCGCGACGATCTCGACCGGCTGATCGACGACATTAATGCGACTGGCTATGGCTTGACCTTCGGCCTGCACACGCGTCTCGACGAAACGATTGCCCATGTCACCTCGCGGGTGAAGGCGGGCAATCTCTACGTCAACCGCAACATCATCGGCGCCGTCGTCGGCGTCCAGCCCTTTGGCGGACGTGGCCTGTCGGGCACCGGCCCGAAGGCGGGCGGCCCGCTCTATCTCGGCCGCCTCGTCACCACGCCGCCGGTGCCGCCGCAGCACAGCTCGGTTCATACCGATCCGGTCCTGCTCGATTTTGCCAAGTGGCTGGACAGCAAGAGCCTGAGAACCCAGGCGCAGGATGCCCGCGAAACCGGCAGCCAGTCGGCGCTCGGCCTCACCACCGAGCTTGCCGGCCCGGTCGGCGAACGCAACCTCTACGCCCTGCATGCGCGCGGAAAAATTCTGCTTGTGCCGCAGACTGCCGATGGCCTTTACCGTCAGCTTGCCGCGGTCTTTGCAACCGGCAACACAGCCGTGGTCGATACGGCATCCGGTCTCAAGGAAGCGCTGGCATCGCTGCCGGCAACCGTCGCCGCCCGCGTTTCCTTCACCGCCGACTGGCGGATGGACGTGCCCTTTGCAGGGGCGCTGATCGAAGGCGAGGCAGACCGTGTCCGCACCCTCAACAAGCAGATCGCCGCCCTTCCCGGCCCGCTGGTTCTGGTCCAGGCAGCCTCGACGGCCGAGCTTGCTAAAAACCCGGACGCCTATTGCCTGAACTGGCTGCTCGAGGAGGTTTCCACCAGCGTGAATACGGCCGCGGCCGGGGGTAATGCGAGCCTCATGTCGATCGGTTAGGACACCCCGAGGGTGGGCGTTGGATTTTCAAGGCACACTCCAACCTCCGTCATCCTCGCTCTTGTGGCGGGGCCAGCGGCGCCGCGTCTGCAGCGCCAAAAGACTCATGTACTTCCGTGGGGAAAAGGTTCTCTCACCGCGCAGACGCGCGGTGACCGGATGCCCGCCACAAGGGCGAGCATGACGGAGGTTGGGGGCCATCCCGCCGGAAACCAACGTCTTGGCACCACACCACCCGATGCGCTATCACCGCGCAAACGGGCCAGCCAATGTTCACGCTTCAACGCATCGAAACCCACGCGCAGGAAATCAAGAAGAGCCGGTTTCTTGCCGTCTGTGGCCCCGTGTCCAGTGAGCAGGCGGCAAGAGACTTCATTGCCGAACAGTCCGACTTGGCGGCCAGCCACAATTGCTGGGCCTTCCGCATCGGCCAGACCTACCGCTTCAACGATGACGGCGAGCCCAGCGGCACCGCCGGAAAACCGATCCTGCAAGCCATCGACGGTCAATCGCTTGATCATATCGCCGTTGTCGTCACACGCTGGTTCGGCGGCACGCTGCTGGGCAGCGGCGGCCTCATTCGCGCCTATGGCGGCACGGCGGCGATCTGCCTGCGCGCTGCGGAGAAGATAGAGGTCATCGAGACGATCGAGGCCACCGTCGATTGCGACTTTTCCGATCTGGCCCTGATCAAGGCCCGGCTCGGCGGGCTGGGTGTGATGGTCAGCACGGAAACGTTTACCGACACCGGCGCCAGCCTCACCTTGCAAATCCCCAGGGATGCGGCTCAGACGGCTGCTGCAATGATCCTCGACCTCAGCCGCGGCCGGGCAGTCCTCCGCTTCGACCATTGACGGACACCGCTTCAACACGCTTTCGATAACGCGTTGAAAACAAGAATTATTTTTCCTCCTACCCCATCTTACCGAAAGATTGGCTGCTGGCCAGCCTGTCATATTCGGAATAGAAACAGCGGGTAAACAGAGTTTTCCCGCCCGCATGGGGCGGGATTGACGGGGCGACACGCTCCGTCCGGCGAGGATGAAACCATGAAAAACAGAACTTTGGGGCGCACCGGCGCGACCATTTCCGAAATCGGCTTCGGCGCCTGGCAGATCGGCGGCGCCTGGGGCGATGTTTCGGAGGAAGACGGCAAGCGCGCGCTGAACGCTGCTCTCGATGCCGGCGTCACCTTTGTCGATACCGCCGATGTCTACGGCGATGGCCGTTCGGAAAAGATCATTGCGGCAGTGCTGAAGGAACGCGGCGGCGACAAGCCGTTTGTTGCCACCAAGGCCGGCCGCCGGCTGAACCCGCATGTGGCCGATGGCTATACCGCCGCCAATATCGAAGCCTTCATCGACCGTAGCCTGACCAATCTCGGCGTCGAGACGCTCGACCTCGTGCAGCTTCATTGCCCGCCGACCGAAGTGTTCTACAGGCCGGAAATGTTCGGTGCGCTGGACGACCTCACCGTCAAGGGCAAGATCCGCAACTACGGTGTGTCGGTGTCAAATGTCGAGGAAGCATTGAAGGCGATCGAATATCCCGGCGTTGCGACCATCCAGATCATCTACAACATCTTCCGCCAGCGTCCGCACGACCTGTTCTTCGAGCAGGCGCAAAAGAAGAATGTCGGTATCATCGTGCGCGTGCCGCTGGCGTCCGGCCTGTTGTCCGGCAAGATCAACGCAGACACCAAGTTTTCCGATGACGACCACCGCAAGTTCAACCGCAACGGCGAGTTCTTCGATGTCGGCGAGACCTTTGCCGGTGTGCCACTGGATGCAGCACTTGAGGCCGTCGAGCAGGTGCGGCCGCTGGTGCCACAGGGCGCGTCGATGGCGCAGTTCGCGCTGGCCTGGATCCTGCGGAGCCCGGCCGTTTCCGTCGTCATCCCAGGCGCCCGCAACGAGGCACAGGCCAAGGCCAATGCCGCCGCCAGCGAACTGCCGGCGATCCCTGCAGAAACGCTGGCAGCCCTTGCCGATGTCTACGAGCGCCTGATCAAGGTTCACGTTCACCAGAAGTGGTAAAAAACCAGTGCCGCGCCGGTTTTCCCGGCGCGGCGATACCGGGTTCTTCGCGCGATCTCTGCATCGCGCATCAGTGACCGCATGCGAGACGAAACGGTTTTTTCCGGCTATAGCGACGAAGCCGGGGCGTTTCGTTGCCGGTTGAACAATGACCTAATTGCCGGAGAAGACCATGGCTTTCGATCCCATCAAAGCGCTCACCAACTATTCGGACGCGGAGTGCACGGTGCAGTTCTTGATTGCCGGAAGTGCTGCTTCGGTTTTTCCGTCGCTGGAAGCGGCCGTGATCTTCGCCCGTGAAAATGGTGCCGGCTGGAAAGACGTCGAGATCACCGTACATCTCGACCGCGAAGACATCGTCTACGCCACGGGAAAAACCCGCACCTTGATCGAGGCCCTGCGAAAGAAGAAATAGTCCGGACTTATGAGGCGCGCTGGCGTGGCGCCAAGCTGCGGCGGCGTTTCGCCGTTAAGCGAAAACTACCTTGTCTTACTGATAAGTCATTGAAAGAAATGGTGCACCCGGAACGATTCGAACGTCCGACCCTCAGATTCGTAGTCTGATGCTCTATCCAGCTGAGCTACGGGTGCTTCCTGCTGCGGCGTTAACCGCTTGCGTGGCGATCCTCTAAAACGTCCAACCGGCGAATGCAAGCGAATTTCGGCAGAAATTTTCTTTTTTGATGAAACTGGCCGGTTATATCCTTGAAACTGTGGATGGATTTCAGCCGCAAAGCCTTTCCACACCGCCGTTTCGCCCACGCTGGAGGGGGATTTTAAAAATGTGCGGTCAGCGCCTGGCCTTCGAGCGGAAAGCATCGAGGGGGACAGGACGGTCGGGCAATTCGATTCTGAACAGCGTGCCCGGCGTCGGCTTTTCCACAAGCGCGATGGTGCCGCCATGGGCGAGCACCAGTTCGCGGGCGATGGCAAGACCGAGACCGGTGCCGCCGGAGCGGGCGGAGCCCCTGAAGGCCGCAAACAGGTTCTCGCGCGCCTTGGGCGGCATGCCGGGGCCGGTGTCATCGACGGAGATGCTGACGACGCTGCCGGTGCGCAGCGCCGAAACGCTGATCAGGCGGGCAGCCCCGTTGTCGGCATGGTCGTTCATCAGTGCCTGGACCGCGTTGCGGCAGATATTGTGGACGACGCGAAAGAGTTGCTCGCTATCCGCATCGACCTGCAGCCCGTCGGGGATCTGGATCTGGAACTCGATCCCGGCATTCGGGTCGATCGCCAGCATTTCGCCGACATCGCTGACCAGCGGCCGCAGTTCGACGAACCGCCGATGCGGTTCCGGCTCGGTCGTTCGGCCATAGGATAGCACCTCGGTCGTATAACCGACGGCGCGGTCGATGGTGCGCAACAGCGTCGGGGCGAAGCGCTTGACGATCGGATCGTCAACATCGGCAAGGCGGTCGGAGATCAGCTGCGCCGACGCCAGGATATTGCGCATGTCATGATTGATCTTGGAAACCGCGAGCCCGAGATCGGCCAGGTTCTTCTGCTGCTTCAGGGTTTTCTGCAGCTGCTGCTGCATGGCCGACAGATGCTGGCCGGCGATGGAGAGTTCGTCCCGGCCCGGTGCCGGCTCCAGCACGCGGGCGGGATTGGACGGCTCGGCTGCGAATTCCTGCATATTGGTGGTCATGCGGCGGATCGGTGCGATCATCAACCGGTTGATGGCAAGAAAGATCAGCGCGGCCGTAAACAGCGATATGGCCAGCGACAGGAAGAAGACATTGCGCGAATAGACCAGCATCGCCTTGCGCAGGCTCGCATCCTCCATCACCACTTCGATGATCGCGTCGCTCTCGCCGATCGGTCCATAGATCCGCACCACCTTGTCGCCGCCGAACAGCAGCGTGTCGAAGGCGTCGCGGATGGCGGAGATGGGGGTCATCGCGGCGACGTCATACTGCGCGTCGATTTCCGGCGGCATGTCCACCGCCGCAATCAGCCGCGATTCGTCCTTGCGTCTGAGAACGATGGCCTTCGTCCCGGTCGCCATCAGGGTTTCTTCCTGCAGCGGCCGCGACAGCTGCACGTCCTGGAGGCCATCGACCACCACGCCGGCCGCTGCCGCCGTGTTCAGCCTGTCTTCCATCCAGCGAATGCGCATATTGGCAACGGACGGCACGAAGATCAGCACTTCGGCCAGCATGACGAAGACAACGGTCAAAAACAGAAGCTTGCCGGACAGGCCGCGAAAAAAGCCAGCGCGGGCCGGCTGCCTCTGAAGGGCCGTGGTTTCTGTCGGTTCTGCCGTCATGTCATAAAATTCCATCGTCTCAGCCGAAACGTCTGAGCAAACGGATGATGGCCCGGACGAACGGCGTGCGTGTCAGGGGCGTATAATAGGCGATGACGGCGCGTTTTCCAATCTCGGTCATGGTCGGATAGGGCACGATGGCGTTGCGCGCATGCGACAGGCCCTGGCCGTTGGAAATAATCACCGACCACATGCTGATCATCTCGGCCGCTCCGGCCCCGGCAATGCCGACCCCGAGAATTTTTCCACGCCGGCCGGTGATGATCTTGATCAGGCCTGCCGTGCTGCGTTCCGCTTGCGCACGATCGTTGTCTGCATAGGGCCAGCGAAGGACCTCGGCCTTGCCATAGCGCTCACGGGCCTCCTCTTCGCCAAGGCCGACAGAGGCGATCTCCGGATCGGTGAAGGTGGCGCGGGGAACGATATCGCGGTTTTCACGCGCTGGCAGCCGGAACAGGATTTCGCGCAGCACCATCGAGGCGTGATAATTGGCCGCATGGGTGAATTGCAGCCCGCCCGCCACATCTCCAATCGCATAGACCCGCCGGTTTTGCGTGCGCAGGCTGCCATCGACAGCGATGCCGGTGGCCGTCACGGCAATGCCTGCGGCCTCAAGTCCCAGCCCGGTCGTATTGCCTTTTTTGCCGGTCGCAACCAGCAGGGCGCTGCCATCGATGCTGACCGGTCCAGCCTGCGTTTCGCAGTCCAGTCGCAGGCCAGTTGCCGTCTTTTCGACAGATAGAACCCGGCTATGCTCGAACATATCGACACCTTCGCCACGCAGCCGGTCGAGGACGATGCCCGCCAACTCTGGATCCTCCTTGGCCAGTGCCCTGCCCGCATCAACAACCGTCACCTTCGAGCCCAGCCGCCGGTGCGCCTGTGCCATCTCCAATCCGACCGGTCCCGCGCCAATGATCAGCAAATGCTGTGGAAGGCTCTTGAGGTCGAACAGGGTTTCGTTGGTGAGATAATCGATATCGGCAAGCCCGGGGATCGGCGGAATGACCGTCGAGGATCCCGTGGCGATGACGAAACGGCGGGCGCGGATGGTGAACCCGCCGGCAGTCACGGTCTCATGATCGGCAAATTGCGCATCGGCCCTGATGACCTTCACGCCCATCGCGGTGAACCGCTCGGCCGAATCATTCGGCGCAATCGCATCGATCACCGAGCGGACATGCGCCTGCACTTTTTCGAAGTCGATCACCGGTTCACCGGCGTTCACCCCGAACTCGGCCGCCTTGCGCACCGCATGCGCATGCTTTGCTGCAGCGATTAGCGCCTTGGAGGGCACGCAGCCGGTGTTCAGGCACTCGCCGCCCATCCGCCCACGCTCGATCAGCACGACCGGCACGCCGAAGGCAGCAGCACCTGCCGCGACCGAAAGCCCGGCAGAGCCGGCGCCGATCACGCAGATATCGGGGGAAAGAACCGTTGCCACGCCGTCAGTCTTGTCCACGATCACCCGCCGCCTGCCGTTTTTCGCGAGCAAATTGCACGAGAAGCGGCAACGCGGCAATGACGGCGAGCGCCATGAAGGCAAAAGTCAGCTTTGGCGTCAGGAAATCGGACAGCTGCAGCGACCTGCCGTGTTCGGCCGCATCGCCGATGGCCTCCTCGAAGCCGCAGCCAAGCCACGTGTAAACGAACGTGCCCGGAATGATGCCGACCACGGTGGCCAGCGCAAAGGTTCGCAGGCTGACGGCGAAGAAGGCGGGCGCGATATTGACGATGAAAAAGGGAAACATCGGCGCAAGCCGCAGCACCAGCAGATAACTGAAGGCATTGCGGCTGAAGCCGGCCGAAAACCGCTTGAGAAACGGCCCGGCCCGCCGCCGGAGAATATCGCCGAACACCGTGCGTGCCCCGGCAAACAGAAGACAGGAACCAATGGTGGCAGCAATCACGACGATGATGCCGCCGGTCAGCCAGCCGAACAGAAAGCCGGCAAAGATCGTCAGCACCGATGCCGCCGGAACCGACAGCGCCACAACGGTAGCATAAACGACGAAAAACAGCGACGCAGCCCGCAATGGATGCTGCGCGACCATACCCAGCAGCACCTCGCGCTGATCCGCCAGCCAGCCGAGCGTCACGTAGCGGTGCCATCCCAGCCCATAGGCAACGGCAAGGCCTGCTGCGAGCACCAGAAGCGGGGCAATGCGCAGCATCAGCGGCGGCCCTGCCGGTTCGCCGTCCCCTGCTGTGGTTTCCCGGCGGCCTTCCACTGTCGGCTGCTGCCTCTCGCGCTCGTTATGTTCCATCGCTCCAGCATTAGAAGGAAAGTACTGCTCGAACCAATAACGAATGATCGCGATCAAAAACGTCGCCGTGATCGGCATGCAAAAATCCCGCGGCGACACTGGATCGCCGCGGGATTGCTGTTTAAGTCCGATCCCTTTCTAAAGGATCAGAATTCTTCCCAATTGTCCTTCGACACGGCAGCACTGGCCGAACCGCCGCCAAAGGCGCGGGCGACAGTGCCCATCATCTTGCGGGCAGGCGAAGCGACCGGCCGGGTGTTTTCGCGAACCGGAGCGGCGACAACACGCAGCGGTTGAGCTTCGTCCAGCTTGAAGTGCGAAATCAGCCGCGCCAGGCTGTCGGCTTCCGCCGAAAGCTTGTGCGTGGCAGCATTGGCTTCTTCCACCATCGCTGCGTTCTGCTGGGTCACCTGGTCCATCTGGTTGACGGCGGTGCTGACTTCCCCGAGACCTGTCGACTGTTCGCGGGCGGCCGTGGCGATCGAATGGATGTGGTCGTTGATGCTCAACACCCGCGTTTCGATCTGGCCGAGAACCTGACCGGTCTCCTGCACCAGCTTGACGCCGGTTGCGACTTCCGCGCCCGACTTGGCGATCAGACCCTTGATGTCCTTGGCAGCGCTTGCGGCACGCTGGGCAAGCTCGCGAACTTCCTGGGCAACAACGGCAAAGCCCTTGCCCGCGTCGCCGGCACGTGCTGCCTCGACACCGGCGTTGAGTGCCAGAAGGTTGGTCTGGAAGGCGATCTCGTCGATGACGTTGGTGATCTGGCCGATCTCGCTGGAGGCCTGCTCGATCCGGCCCATGGCATCGACTGCCTTGCGCACGACTTCGCCGGACTGGGCTGCACTCTGCTTGGCCTCGGTGACCATGACGGTCGCTTCCTGGGCACGGTCGGTGGAGTTGCGAACGGCAGCGGTGATCTGCTCAAGCGCAGCAGACGTTTCTTCAAGCGCTGCGGCCTGCTGTTCGGTGCGCTTCGACAGGTCGTCGGCTGCGGAGCGGAGTTCTGTCGAGTTGCCGTTGATCGAGTCCGTTGTGGTGCGGACTTCACGCAGGGTATTCTGCAGGGTTGAAAGCGTGTCGTTGACGTTCTGCTGCAATTCGGCAAAGGCGCCCTGGAAATTGCCGCGCATATTCTGCGTCAGATCGCCGCCCGAGAGACTGGCGATGACACGGCGGGTCTCGTTGACGCCGCTGTTTACACCATCGACCAGCTCGTTGAGGCTGGCAGCGAAGCGATTGAGGTCGGCATTGCCGTAATCCTTGCTGATCCGCTGGGTAAAGTCGCCGGCGGCAGCGGCCGTGACGACGACGGCAATGCTCGACTGGAGGTCGGCGCTCTTTTCACGCAGCGCCGTTTCCTGTGCGTTCATTTCGCGCACGGCCAAACCGTTGCGCTTGAACACTTCGACGGCACCGGCCATCTCGCCGATTTCGTCCTTGCGTCCGGCAAAGGGCACGTTGGCATTCAAGTCGCCATCGGCAAGCTGCTTCATCGTGCCGGTCAACTGCAGGATCGGCTGACTGAGCTGCTTGGTGCCAATGTAGAAAGCCGTTCCCGCACCGATGACCAGACCGAAGCCCGCCGTCAACAGCACCATCAGGATCATCCGGCTTTCGATGGCATTGACTTCATCCTGGATCGCATCCAGAGCTGCACGGTCAGTCTCGACGATCGCATCGATCTCGGCCTGGAAGGCCTTGCGGTTGGCGCGGTTGAGATCGTTATTGCCCTGCTCGTTGGCAGACTGCGGCGAGACCTCCTGGCTGAGGCGTGCAGTTTCCGACCGGAATGTGCGGAATTCAGCGGCACGCTTGACAACAGCTTCGAAGGCCGGAATTTCCTCGGCAGGAACGTGCGGCTTCCATTCCGTGAGCAGAACGTCGATCTTGTTGAGATTCTTCACAAGGCCTTCAGCAAATGGCTTTGATTTTTCCACCGTTGGAGCTGCGTAGATCCCACGCGCTTCCATGACGACGGCGGTGACGAGCCGGTTGAGATGCTCGCCGTTAAAGGCGCGATCCGAGGCATTGTCGAACTGGACGAGCCTTGCATTATATTGTGTGATCACGGTTAGCGCCATGCCGGTCACAGCCAGTGCTATCAGGCTCATCAACCCGACGATGAGATAGATCTTGCCTCGAATTTTCATGTACGTGTCTCCCTGGGACCGGCAACAGGCCATGAAAGGCGCAACTTCCGGGTTCTTGCATCAGGCGTGACATTAAGGCGGCGATGGTTAATGAAGCCTCATATGGAATTGAACAATTCTAATACTCGCGCCTTAGGTCTTTGTTTAATCAATTACATTATCATGCGCTAACCTTCAATCATAAGTTGAAAATCTTAGATAGTACCCTGTATTGCTGTTGGCACGTGAAAATGGCGCAATCGGCGTCGATTCCAGCTTTTCAGCCCCGGCAATTGACTTTCGCGGCCCTTTGCTCTTATAAGCCGCCCACGTCCGGACAAGTCCCCTTGCCCTGTGCAACGCCGTGTCCGGAACGTAACGCTCCCTTGCTAAGAAGCAAACCCAAGAAGGGCCGCACACCGCGGTATTAAAATAAATGACGAAGCGTACCTATCAACCGTCCAAGCTTGTTCGCAAGCGCCGTCACGGCTTCCGTGCACGTATCGCCACAAAGGGTGGCCGCAAGGTTATCGTTGCCCGTCGGGCACGTGGCCGTAAGCGTCTGTCGGCTTAAGGCCGTCTGGCGCGTGCCGCGTCTTCGCGCACTTACCTTCGCGAAACCTGCATGCGCGGCTTCATGGCGCCGGAGCATCCTGAAAACGTCCGTCTGGACGATGGATGCTCCTGTTCCCGGAAGGAGCGCGGGCGAATGACATCACCCAAGCCTAAATCAACTGCCGGGCGGCTGAAAAGCCGGCCGCAGTTTCTTGCTGTGCGCAAAGGAGAGCAGCGGAAGGGTCCGTTGTTTCTTCTGGAAGTTCTTGATCGCAACGAGCCTGAAACCGCGCCCCGCGTCGGTTTCACCGTCACCAAGAAACATGGCAACGCCGTTGAACGCAACCGGATGCGCCGACGCCTCAAGGAAGCCGTGCGACTTTCCGCCGGATTTGCAATGAAGCCCGGACTTGACTATGTGATTGTCGCCAGACGCGACCTTTTGAACGCGCCCTTCGAGCGGATCGGCAAGACCCTCTGCGAGCGGATCGAAAGCAAGCAAAAATATTCACGGCCACCGGCCGGCTCCAGGAAAGAATGATGGAAAAAAACCGCAACTACTTCGTGGCGATCGGGCTGTCAGTGCTCATCCTGATTGCCTGGCAATTTCTCTATGTGAATCCGAAGATAGAGAAAGAACGGATTGCGGCGGAAGCCCATCAGAAAATCACCCAGCAGAACCAGCCGGCCGCTACGCCGGCCGTTCCCGGCCAGGCCCAGCCGGCCCAGGGCGCAGTCCCCGGTGCTGTTGAAACCCGCGACCAGGCGATCGCCAAATCGGCCCGTGTTTCCATCGACACGGCTGCGGTCAGCGGCTCGATCAATCTGACCGGCGCACGCTTCGACGACTTGAAGCTCAAGGAATACCACGAGACCGTTGACGACAAGAGCCCGCTGATCACGCTGTTCAGCCCCTCCGACACGCCGGACGGCTACTTTACCGAACTCGGCTTTATCGGCAACGAGGCATCCGGCACTGTTCCAGGCCCAACAACAGTCTGGACGGTCAAGAGCGGCGACAAGCTGACGACGTCGACCCCTGTTGTTCTGACCTTCACCAACGAGAAGGGCGTGGTCTTTACCCGCACGATCTCGATCGACGAACATTTCATGTTCCAGGTCGTGGATACAATCAACAACGGTAGCGGCGCGCCGGTATCGCTCTCCACCTATGGCCGCGTCACCCGCTTCAACAAGCCGACCACTCCGAGCGTCTACGTTCTGCATGAAGGCTTCATCGGCGTGATCGGCGAGCATGGCCTGAATGAAGTTGCCTACAGCAAGGTGGAAAACGACGTTCCGGCCAAGCATGAGAAGGCAACGACCGGCTGGCTCGGCATCACCGACAAGTATTGGGCCGCGACCATCGTGCCGCCGCAGAACCTGGCCTACGAATCCAAGTACGAACACTTCACCGATGGCCGCCCGCGCTTCCAGGCTGATTACAAGCAGGACGCCGTGACGATTGCGCCCGGCCAGTCCACGGACCTCAAGACCCTGGTCTTTGCCGGTGCCAAGCAGGTTCCGCTGGTTGACGGTTATGAGAAATCCTACTCGATCCCGCAGTTCGACCTCTTGATCGACTGGGGCTGGTTCTACTTCATCACCAAGCCGATGTTCAAACTGATGGACTTCTTCTTCCGTTACTTCGGCAATTTCGGTGTCGCCATCCTGATGACCACCATCGTTGTCAAGCTGCTCTTCTTCCCGCTCGCCAGCAAGCAATATGCTTCGATGGCGAACATGAAGAAAGTTCAGCCGAAGATGGAGGAACTGAAGAAGAAGCACGGCGACGACCGTATGGCGCTGCAGCAGGGCATGATGGCCCTCTACAAGGAAGAAAAGATCAACCCGATCGCCGGTTGCTGGCCGATCCTGTTGCAGATTCCGGTGTTCTTCGCGCTCTACAAGGTGATCTACGTCACCATCGAAATGCGCCATGCACCGTTCTTCGGCTGGATCCAGGACCTTTCGGCACCGGATCCGACCTCGCTGTTCAACCTGTTCGGTCTGCTGCCCTACGATGTACCGCACGCGCTGATGATCGGCGTCTGGCCGCTGGTCATGGGTGTCACCATGTTCCTGCAGATGCGCATGAACCCGACGCCGCCGGATCCGACCCAGGCAATGCTGTTCACCTGGATGCCGCTGGTCTTCACCTTCATGCTGGCAAGCTTCCCGGCCGGTCTCGTCATCTACTGGGCCTGGAACAACACGCTGTCGATCGCCCAGCAGGCGTTCATCATGAAACGCCACGGCGCCAAGGTCGAACTGATCGACAATCTCAAGGGATTGTTCACAAAGAAACCGAAACCGGCCGAATAGGCCGGATCGAGGTGAAAATCAAAAACCCCGGATCGGCTGATCCGGGGTTTTTCTTGGCCCGAACGTCCTTCATCCAGCTCCGCAGCGGCTAGACCATCCGCTGCATTTCCTCGCCGAGCCACTTGCGGAATTTCCGGGTCATGCGGTTTTCATGGCGCTGGAAGACGACGCGGTAGTGACCAAGATCCACCGGCCCGAAGCCCGGCAGAACCACCAGCCCACCGGACCGGATTTCACGCTCCGTCAAGAATGCCGGCGCAAGCACCATGCCCAGCCCCGCAGTCGCCGCATGCAGGGCGGCATCGTCGGTGTCGAACACATGCTGGATCTGTATGGCGCTGCGCTCGAGGCCAAGTGTCCGGGTCCACAGCGCCCAATCCCAATTGTCCACCGCACATTGCAGGGCTGGAACCTTCCCGAGATCGCCGGTCCCCTCATACCCGACCGCAGCCAGAAGCGCCGGCGATGCGACCGGACGGCTCATATCGGCGGCAAGCCACTCTCCCTCGACAGGGCTCGTGCCCGCACGATGATAGGAAATCGCAAGATCGCCGGAACCGAGGGAGATGCTGGAACCGGTTTTCGTTTCGACACGGACACGGGCGGCGGGATTGAGCGCCTTGAACCGCTCCAGCGCCGGGATCAGCCAGCGAACGGCGAGCGAGATCGAGACGCGAACGACAATTTCGTTCTGATCGCGGCTGAGCGCTTCGGCCGATCGGTCGATCGCAGCGATCGCAGCGGCGGCATCGTCGTGAAAGCGGCGTCCGGCATCCGTCAACTCGAGAAAATTGTGGCTCCGCTTGAACAGCGCCACGCCCAGCTCGCCCTCCAGCTTCTTGAGCTGATGGCTGACGGCGCTCGGCGTGACACCGATTTCTCCGGCAGCCTGGACGATACTGAGATGCCGTGCGGTGAGGACAAAAACCCGAACCGCATTCAGCGAGACACTACGCTTGTTCTGCATCGAAAATACTCATTCAGGGCTCAAAAATCGAATTTGCAATGTGGTGCGCCGATTTGGCAAGAGTTTCGATTGAAACCATTGAAAGTTATGGCCTTGCGGAAAAGTCTGTTGAACTCGAATGCCGAAGCCATGATCTGGGTCGTGCTCGGAACGGCATTATTTTCCTTGATCTTTGCCTCCGGCAAGTTCGGCGGGGACAGCATGTCCGTGCTGCAGATCCAGTTCCTGCGTTACATCAGCGGTTTTGCGACACTGCTTTGCGTGGTTGCCTGCAAACGGGACAGCTTGCGCGTCTATCGCAGCGCCCGGCCGTTTTCGCATGCGATGCGTGCCGCGTTCGGTGTCTCCGGCTGTTTTGCGCTGATCTATTCCTCCGCGGCGATGCCGATTGTCGATGCGACGGCGCTTGGCCTTCTCTATGTGGTTTTCATCATTCCGCTCGCCGTTCTCGTGCTGAAGGAAACCGTGACGAAGCAGCATATGCTCGGCATTACCCTCAGTTTCGCCGGCGCCGGTTTCATCATGATCTCGCGCGGCGCCTTCACCCAGTTCGAGCCCGCCTATCTCGTGCCCGCGGGCATTGCCGTTCTCGGTGCCGCCCTGCTGGCCATCGAAGGCCTGATGATCCGTGTCCTGTCGCATGCCGACCGGCCGCTGACGGTGCTGCTTTATGTCAACGGCTTCGGCATCCTGTTTCTGGCTCTGCCCGCCGTCCTGACGTGGAAGGAAGCGTCCCTCTCCGCCATGGGCCCGTTTCTGCTGCTCGGCCCCATCGCGGTGGCGGCGCAATATTGCGTCGTGCGCGGCTACCGGCTGGCCTCGCTGGCGATCGTCGGACCGGTCGATTATGCGTGGCTGGTCTTTGCCGCCGTTATCGGTTTCCTGTTTTTCAACGAAATTCCGACCACCGGCGTGCTGGCAGGCGCGGCAATCATCGCCATCGGCGGCGTGGTGCTTGCCGTGATCAAACCCGAGCCGGAAACCGCTGCGGCCGAGGATAGATAGCAGCGCACACATGCGCGGAATATTTGCGACAGCGCCCCGTCGCGGATATGCGCGCATGTCGGTTCGCCTGCTCCTACACTTGACCACCGCAACCGGATTCCCGCCATGTCGCAGCCCCTGCCGCAATCCGCAAGCACCGGCCAACCCACTGCCACCCATGGCGCGGCGCTGGTGCTCGGGTCCGCCATCGTCTGGAGTTTTGGCGGCACGCTCGCCCGCTTCCTGTCGATCGAAGATGGCTGGACGATCGTGTTCTGGCGTTCGCTGTTCGCCGCCATCTTCCTCATCTTCTTCATGCTATTGCGCGACGGGCCGCGCGGCACCGTCACGCTGTTTCGCCACATGGGTCTGCCGGGCATTGCGGTCGGCTTGTGCTTTGCCATCGCCTCGACCTCGTTCATCCTAGCGCTCGCCTATACCACCGTCGCCAACATCGTGCTGATCCAGGCCGGCGTGCCGCTGATTGCCGCGCTGATCGGCTGGATCGTTTTTCGCGAACGCGTCTCGCTTCTCACCTGGCTTGCCATCGCCGCCGTGATCGGCGGCGTCGCCATCATGGTGTCGGATTCCGTCGGCGGGACGGTCTCGCCGGTTGGCGATGCACTCGCCGTCCTGATCGCCTTCGTCTTCGCGCTCGCCACCGTCATCACCCGCCGATACGCGCATGTGCGCATGACGCCCGCCGCCTGCTTCGGCACCATCGTTGCCGGTACGGTCGCGGCCATCATGGCATCTGGCTTCAGCGTCACTTTGCCGGAACTCGGCATTCTCGCGACGTTCGGCGCTCTCAACTTCGGCCTCGGCCTGGCATTCTTCGTCACCGGCGCCCGGCTTATCCCGTCAGCACTCGCAGCCCTTCTCGGCACCGCCGAGACGATCCTTGCGCCACTTTGGGTCGCGCTCATCCATGGCGAGATCCCGAGCCTCAATACCATCCTCGGCGGAACGGTGGTGCTGGTTGCCTTGCTCACCTACCTCAGCGTCGAGATGTGGCGCCAAAGACGGGCGATCGGTTGAGCCAAAAACCTCGAAAATCGCAAGTTTTCTTGACATGACGGAGCAAAACATCGAAGTCCTCTCCTGAAGCCAAGGACAGGACCGCCATGACAGACGTTAAGCCGCAGGACGACAAGCCCCTTTTCGGGCGGCCATGGGTATTCATCCGCGGCGTGCCGTCGATGAAGTTCCTGCCGCCGGAAGGTCCGCTGGAGATCGCCTTTGCAGGTCGCTCCAATGTCGGCAAGTCGTCGCTGATCAACGGGCTGGTCGGCCAGAAAGGTTTGGCACGCACATCCAACACGCCGGGCCGTACCCAGGAGCTCAACTATTTCGTCCCGGACGGCTATTCCGGCCAACCCGGCGACCTGCCGCCGATGGCGCTGGTCGATATGCCCGGCTATGGTTATGCACAGGCGCCAAAGGAACATGTCGACGCCTGGACCAAGCTGGTCTTCGACTATCTGCGGGGCCGCTCGACGCTGAAGCGCGTTTACGTGCTGATCGACAGCCGTCATGGCATCAAGAAGAACGACGATGATGTGCTCGACCTGCTCGACAAGGCGGCCGTGTCCTATCAGGTCATCCTCACCAAGACCGACAAGATCAAGGACCCCGCCGTTCCCCGGCTGATTTCCGAAACGCTGGAAAAGATCAAGAAGCGGCCTGCGGCCTTTCCGGAAGTGCTGGCGACATCGTCCGAGAAGGGCTTGGGAATGGAAGAGTTGCGCGCCGCCATCCGGGTCGCCATCTCGACCTGACGCAAATCGGCTTCAGATTCTCATTTCAAGCATGCCATATGCGCAGCCGGCTGCGCGATTTTGCGCGGCAGGCTTTAATTGTAGCTGTCACACTACCCCGACATGACATGTGCTCTATGTTCACGCACGGGGCGGCCTTGCGGGCACCTCCAATGCGTTGAGCGTTCAAGGAGAAAACGACATGTCCGATCTGATTGTTGTGGGTTTTGACAGCACCGAAGAAGCCGACAAGGTGCTTCTGAAGCTGAACACGCTGAAGAAGGAATACCTGATCGACCTCGAGGATGCCGTCGTCGTCGTGCGCGACGAAACCGGCAAGGTCCACTTGAAGCAAAGCCTGAACCTGACGGCCATTGGTGCAACGTCGGGACTTCTCAGCGGCTCGCTTTGGGGTGGCCTGGTCGGCCTGTTGTTCCTCAATCCGCTTGCGGGCTTTGCCATCGGCGGCGCGATTGGTGCGGGCACCGGCGCTCTGTCGGGCTCGCTTGCCGATTACGGCATCGATGACGATTTCATCAAGTCGCTCGGTGAAACCATTCCCAACAATTCTTCGGCCCTCTTCGTGCTGGTGCGCAAGGTACAGCCGGAAAAGGTTCTGGCCGAGTTTTCCGGCCTGCGCGGCAAGGTGCTGAAGACCTCGCTGTCGCCCGACCAGGAAGCCAAGCTTCAGGCAGCGCTTTCCGGCGCGCAGCCGGCATCCCCGACGGCGGGCACCTTCTAAGAACGTTCAGGCAGCCGATGCGGGCAAAAACGTCATTGCCATCCCGTTGATACAATGGCGCATGCCGGTTGGCTGCGGACCGTCGTCGAAGATATGGCCGAGATGGCCGCCGCACCGGCTGCAGTGACATTCGGTGCGGGTCATGAACAGTGACATATCCTCTCGCTTGCCTACTGCATTCGGCAACGAGTCCCAGAAGCTTGGCCAGCCTGTGCCGCTGTCATATTTGGTTTCCGATGAATAGACTGGCAGATCGCAGCCGGCGCAATGGAAAGTACCCTTGCGCTTTTCGGTATTCAGCGCGCTGGTGAATGGCCGCTCCGTGTCCTCGTGGCGCAGGATCTGGTACTGCTCGCTGGTGAGGAGTGCCTTCCATTCTGCATCGGTTTTGGTCACTTCGAACGTTTCGGCCGCGATGGCTTCAGGTGTGATCCCGCGAAACGCCGCAGCCGCGGCAAGGGCAACTCCGGAAAGAAGAAAGAAGCGTCGGCTTGTCATGATACTCTCCCGTCTGCCGAATGGTGTCGGCAACGCCTGAAAGCTAGTGCGGCGGCCGCCCGACTGCAAAACAAATGCCGATCAATCCCGCGTGAGCAACAGCTTGTATACGAACCAAAAAGGCCACCGGTGAGTGAAAAACCGGTGGCCTTATGGCCGGAGAGGACTTGATCCCCGGCCCGGAGCCGAAAATGCGTTGAGGATGCATCCGGCCCCCAAACCACAAAGGTGTGGATCAGGACTTCGGCAACAGAACCTTGTCGATCACGTGGATAACGCCGTTAGACTGCTTGACGTCGGCAATGGTGACGGTGGCAACGCCGCCGGTTTCATCGGTCAGGGTGATCTTGCCGCCGTCGGCTTTTGCCTTGAGCACACAACCGCCAACCGTCTTCACATCATGGGTGCCGCCATCGTCCGCTACCATCTTGGAGATGGCGTCAGACAGTGCATTGGCAGCCACGACATGGCATGTCAGCACCTTCGTCAGCATGTCCTTGCTTTCAGGCTTCAGCAGCGTATCGACCGTACCGGCCGGCAGGGCTGCGAATGCTTCGTTGGTCGGTGCGAAAACCGTGAACGGACCCTTGCCCTGCAGCGTTTCGACGAGCCCGGCAGCCTTGACGGCGGCGACCAGGGTCGTGTGATCCTTGGAATTGACTGCATTCTCAACGATGTTCTTGTTTTCATACATTGGCGCGCCACCGACCATCGGATTTTCGGCGTGGGCTGCAAATGCGCCGGCGGCCAGTATCGAAGCGACGGTGACCGTGCGCAGCATGGAGTTGAACATTTCTATTCCTTCCTGTTGATCTCTCGGACCCGCGAAGGCGGGCCTCTCCCAATTTTTCTGGAACTCATGTTCTCTGCGCAGAGGACAAAACAAGGAACGGCAGGGTGTTCGAAAGAGTTTCAGGAAACTGTCGATTTATGCAAATATTTGATTTTCTAAGGTTTTGTGACAATCGTCTGGTTGGCGACAAAAAATGCTGCACTCTTTCAAGCGCAACATTGGGTAAGAAATATCTTACGATAAATGATGCGGGCCTATGGCAGCCGTGTCTTGCCAACGGCGACCACCGGCCCGGTGGCCGTTCCGGTCGGCGAGCCGCCGAAGGGCTCGACGCTGACCGCGAGCGTGACGCCTTCGCCGAACTTCGAGCGGAGTTCCGGCGGGATGATGATCTCGCCTTCGCCTGTCTGCGGCAGGATGCCCAGCGACTTGGCCGGATTGTCGCCCTCGATCAGCCAGAGTTCCAGCGATTTGGCTTCCGCCTGCTTTGCCGCGACCGGCGTGATTTTCAGCGCGCCGTTGGCGGCATCGTATTGTGCCAGGAGATTGATCGTTGTGCTGGCGTCGCCGGTCAGTTCGGCCACCAGCGGCTTCGTCTGACTGGCGGGCGTCAGAATACCGGTCGCAAAGGTCGCAACGGTGACAAGGCCCGCAACCGAGGCCAGCGTCAGCACACGCCACAGCGCCAGCGAATTCCACAACCCACCTTCGGCAACAACCGGCCTCGCCTGCTCGGCAAACAACCGGCGCTCGACGGCGACCAGCACCTGCGGCGGCGGTGCGATCGGCTCATAGTCATCGTCGAAAGAGGTGAGATTGCTCTGCCAGTGATTGACCATGGCCGCGAAGGCGCCATCGAGAACGATGCGCGCCTCGACCTTGCGGCGATCGTCGGCAGACAGAACACCCAGCACATACTCGCCCGCAATCACCTGGTCGCGGCGGGAATCTCCGCTTTCGGGGTTCTGTATGGTCATCGCTCCATGCACTCTCTGAGTTTCAACAGGCTGCGGCGCAGCCATGTTCGCATCGTGTTCAGCGGCGTGCCGAAAAGTTCGGCCAGTTCCTGGTAGCTCAGCCCCTCGACATAGGCCTTGCGCACGGCATCGGCGCGGTCTGCCTCGAGTTCGTTCATGCAATTGTCGATCCGGCGGCCCTCCGCCGTATTGATGGCGGTCTTCTCCGGGTCCGGCGCAGAATCTGCCAGATCATAGGCCTCGTCAATCGTGTTTGCCACCGGCTTTCTTGCCCGCAGATGATCGATCGCATGATTGCGCGCAATCGCCGAAAGCCAGGACATCGGATTGGTGTCGCCGCTGGCATAACGGTCCGCCCGTTGCCATATCTTGATGTAGATTTCCTGCAACGCTTCTTCCGCTTCCGTCCGGTCTCTCAAGATACGGACGCAAATGGCAAAAAGTTTCGGGCTGGTCTGGCGGTAGAGAGCGGAGAACGCCGCGCGGTCCCTGAGCGAGACCCGGCCGATCAGCGTGGAGATGTCGTTTGTGGTCATTGATACTCCGGTCCTCGCCCCGTCACTGGCGAACATAGGGCACAAGCCTGGGGATAAAAAGGGGAGCTGCACGAGATTAACCGGTTGCTGTGACCGATGTCACACCGGCTTTATCTTTGCCAAGGATCATTCCCTCCACCGGAAACTTGCGCTAAACAGCACCCGGCTAATTTCGAGGTATTTCCATGTCCGCATCCGAAAGCGAAATCCAGGCAAATCTTCTCGCCAAGGCACTGCCCTATATGCAGCGCTACGAGAACAAGACCATCGTCGTCAAATATGGCGGCCACGCCATGGGCAATGCCGAGCTCGGCAAGGCCTTTGCCGCGGATATCGCGCTGTTGAAACAGTCAGGCGTCAACCCGATCGTCGTGCATGGCGGCGGCCCGCAGATCGGCGCGATGCTGACCAAGATGGGCATCGAATCGAAATTCGAAGGCGGCCTGCGCGTCACCGACCAGAAGACCGTCGAGATCGTCGAGATGGTGCTGGCCGGCTCGATCAACAAGGAAATTGTCGCGCTGATCAACCAGACCGGCGAATGGGCAATCGGCCTTTGCGGCAAGGACGGCAACATGGTCTTCGCCCAGAAGGCCCGCAAGACCGTGATCGATCCCGACAGCAACATCGAACGCGTCCTCGATCTCGGCTTCGTCGGCGAGGTGACGGAAGTCGACCGCACCCTGCTCGACCTGCTTGCCAAATCGGAAATGATCCCGGTCATCGCCCCGGTTGCCCCCGGCCGCGACGGCGCCACCTACAACATCAACGCCGATACCTTTGCCGGCGCGATCGCCGGTGCGCTGAATGCCACCCGCCTGCTGTTCCTCACCGACGTTCCCGGCGTGCTCGACAAGAAGGGCGAACTGATCAAGGAACTCTCGGTCGCGGAAGCGCATGCGCTGATCAAGGACGGCACGATCTCCGGCGGCATGATCCCCAAGGTCGAAACCTGCATCGAAGCGCTTTCCCGCGGCGTCGAAGGGGTCGTCATTCTGAACGGCAAGACGGCGCACTCGGTGCTCTTGGAGATTTTCACTGAACACGGTGCGGGAACGCTGATCGTTCCGTGAGGCTGGCCCGCGCGGCAGGGGACCGTAAATAGCTCGGCTCTGGCCAAGCTTGGCCTATGGTTATACGTTCGGCAGGCACCGTCGTAATGGACCGCCACGGCTCTCTCTACTTCCGTCATTCCTGTGCCTGTCACAGGAATCCAGCCACGCGACGTCCGTCGCGTGAAAAGAGTCTTTCAGCGGCGCAGACGCGCCGCTACCGGATCCCCGCCACAAGGGCGAGGATGACGGGAAGTGTGAGGTTCGCCGCTCCAGAACCGCTAACCCCACGAGCGCTGGAAATCCAAGCGCGTCAGCCCCCCTGATAAACCCTCGTCGCCTCACCCTTCAGCCACTCGATCATCGCCCGATACGGTCCCGGCCCGTAGCTGATGCGCGCGACGCCAAGTCCGGCCAGCGTCTTCTTATCCATGCCCGGCTGCATCATGATGTTGACGGGCAGCGACACCGCCTCGCAAACCCGTCCGATCAGGTCCGGGTTCGACAATCCCGGCACGAAGAAACCGCTGGCGCCGGCCTGCGTATACGCTGCCGCCCGCTCGATCGCCTCATCCACCAGCGGCGCGTGCCGGACGGGATCGGAGAGTTTGAGGAAAAGATCGGTGCGGGCATTGATGAAGAAGGAGATGCCCTTTTCGTCTGCCTTGGCCCGGATCGCCTTCACCCGTGCAGCCTGCGCCTCGATCGTGTGCAGCCCGCTGCCGCCGACCACCTGATCCTCGAAATTGATGCCGACAGCACCGGTATCGATCACCCGGCCGACATTCTCGGCGGTCGCGTCAGGGTCTTCGGCATAGCCACCCTCGAAATCGATAGACACCGGCAGAACGGTCGCCGCCACAATGCTGCGCGCGATATCGATGAGGTGCAGCATCGGGATTTCCTGGCCATCGCCATAGCCATTGGCATCGGCCACCGACCAGCTTCCGGTCGCCAGCGCCTTAGCGCCGGATGCAGTCACGGCCTTCGCCGTGCCCGCATCCCAGATATTGTAGAGCACCACCGGATCGCCCTTGCGGTGCAGTTCCCTGAACGCCTTTGCCTTGTCGGTCTGGTTCATCGTCTTTCCTCCGAAAACAATCCTGTGGGCCTCATCCTGCCTTCATGCCGCAAAAGCCACTGCTTGCGCCAGAGCCCGCCGCCATATCCCGTCAGCGAACCGTCTGAACCAATGCAGCGGTGGCAGGGAATGACAATCGAAATCTGGTTGGCTCCATTGGCTTTGGCAACCGCTCGGACCGCCTTCATCGTATCCACTTCGCAGGCAATATCACCATAGGATCGTGTCTCGCCCGGCGGAATATGCTGCAGCTTCGCCCAGACCTGCCGCTCGAACGCCGTCCCGTTGAGAGCCAGCGGCGTCTTGAACACGCCTACCTTGCCGGTGAAGTAATCCGAAAGCTCGGTCTCGATCTGCGCGATCGGCGGTGTTTTTCCGGGAGCGACCGAAGAGCGCGTCTGGCGCTTCAGCTTTTCCATCTCGGCCGGCAGTCCCTTGCGGTCATGGAATTCAAGCAGATGCAGGCGTGTCTCGTCGGCTACCGCGACCATCGGCCCGAGCGGCGTTTCCATCCAATCGGCATAAAGCAGCGAGCGCCCCTGCGACATTGCCGGTGCTCCGCCGATCAGCCGTGCGAAGGCGGCGCGAAAGCCGCTTGGCGATTCGTAGCCCGCCTCCATTTGCGCATCGATGACGCGGCCGCCTTCGGCCAGATGCCGCGCCGCCGCCCCGAGCCTGCGATGCCTGGCGAGATCGAGGAAGGTGATGCCGAGATGACGCTTGAAGGCGCGGCGCACGGTGGATGGATCATAGCCGCGCCGGATCAGATCGGTCTCCGTCCAGCGCCGTTCCGGGTCGGCGTCGAGCGCCTGCATCAGGCCGTCAACGATCGCGTCCTTGCCGCCAGCCGTTTCCAGCGGGCGGCAGCGCAGGCAGGGCCGGAAACCCGCCTCCAGGCAGGTGCCAATCGAATCGGTGAAAATCGTGTTCTCGCGCCTAGGCTTTCGCGCCGGGCACGAGAGGCGGCAGAAGATGCCGGTGGTCTTGACGCAGACGAAGGCCGAACCTTCATAGTCGGTGCTGCGCGACAGGAGCGCATCGTAGAGGGTGTCTTCAGGGGGGAGATCGAAAAGCATGATCCCTTTTACCACCGGAACATTTTACGCGCCGCCGAAAATCGGGCGCCTATTTTTAAAGGATCAGCAGCATCACCACGCCGAGCACGATCAGCAGGCAGCCGAGGACCTCCAGCCTGTTGATCCATTCGCGGAAGATGAACACCGCGGAGGCAAAGGTGAACAGCATTTCCACCTGTGCCACCACCTTGACGATCGCTGCCTGCTGCAGCGTCATCGCCATGAACCAGCCGAAGGAGGCCGACGCGCCCGCAAAGCCGACCAAAAGGCCCGGCCGCCAGGCCTTGATTACGCGTTTCAACTCGTCCGGCTCGCGGGTCAGGATCCAGACCAGCATCGTCACGGTCTGCAACAAGATGACGAAGCCCAGCGTAAAACTCGCCTGCATGACGAAATCCGGCTGCGGCAGGCTGGGGGCCAGCGCCAGCGAGGCCGACCGGTAGGAGACGCCCGAGAGGCCGAAGAACGTGCCCGACAAAAGCCCTATCCCAGCGGTGCGGGTAAACACCGAGGTCACCAGCGATTTGACGCTGAGCGGCGTACGCGCCACCGAAATGATCATCACGCCAACGACGGAGATGGCAATGGCGACCAGCGTTCCCCGGCTTGCCGCCTCGCCGAGAAAGATCAGCGCGAACAAGGCCGCCTGCGCCGGTTCGGTGCGCGAATAGGCCGTTCCGACCGCAAAGTTGCGGAAGGAGAACAGGTGCACGAGCAGGAAGGTCGCAACGATCTGCGACAGCCCGCCGATGACAGCCCAGAGGAAGAAATGCGCGTCGGGAACCGGCAGCGGCCGGTCAAAGCCGCGCCAGAGGACCGCCAGATAAAGCAGCGCGAACGGCACGCCGTAACCGAAGCGCACGAAGGTCGCCCCGGTCGTGCCCATCACGCCCTTCAGGTGTTTTTGCATGGCGGAGCGGATGTTCTGCAAAAACGCCGCTACGATGGTGATGACGATCCAGGTTTGCATCTTTGCGGGCTAACATGCGGGCATGGCCATTGCCAGTCCGGCGGGGCGCAAAAGAGGTTTCAGACCGACTTTTCCTGGGCCTCCGGCGGCACCGCAGTCTGGCGGAATGTTAGCGGCGGGGCCTCCTCCTCGGTCTTCTTCACCCGCTGGTCGTAATCCGGCGAAACGGTGCCGAGCACGCGATCCCAGAAGGAGAAATAGTTGCCGTAATTGTAGCGGAAGCCCGAATGGTGCTGGTCATGGAATGTGGTGCACAGCATCGGCGACGGATAGCGCGCCGTCGAGGAGGCGAAATACTCGAACCCGCAATGGCCGAACATGCCGTTGAAGTGTTCGAACACCCTTTGCCCGATCAGGATTGCCGGCGGAAACGGCACGACGAAGACGATGACGGCGGTAAAACCCTGCAGCAGGAAATTGTCGAGAACATCCTCGGAATAGGTGCTCCAGACGGTCGGCGCGAGGCTCTTGTGATGCAGCGCATGCAGCGGATAGAGCCACTTGGTATGCAACAGCCGGTGCATGAAATAAAACCAGGTATCATAGAGGAACATGATCAGCAGGAAGAGCGGCAGCGCCGTCCACCAGCTGAAGTCCCAGGGCGTCAGCGCCCAGCCCTTCTCCTGTACGTAGAGGCCGATGGTGAGCGGCAGGCAGGCGCTGAACATCGAGGCCAGGCTCTGGCGGATTTCCGCGTTGCGGCGCTTGCCGGAGCCGCGGCCCTTTTGAATTTTCCGCTCCGGGTTACGATCGTTGACGAAGGTCACGGCAAAGCCAAAGGCAAAATATGTAACGACCGATGCGGCATAAAAGCCAAGCAGAAACAGACTGTAGAAGAGTTCGTCCGACATCGCCATTGCAGCTCCCGGGCCAAAACCGCCCGGGCGGGAACGTGCCATACCGTTTTGACAATTCAAAGGAGAAATGCGAGCGGAGCTTAGAAAGCCCATTTCCTCGCCACATTCGCCATGGCATAACGCGGCCATGACCCAGCTCGACCGCCTGCCGACCAAAGCCGATTTCGCCCATGTCACCGACTGGGTGTTCGATCTCGACAACACGCTCTATCCGCATCACGTCAATCTGTTCTCGCAGATCGACCGCAACATGACGGCCTATGTCGCAGCGCTTTTGACGCTGGATGCGGTGGCCGCCAAAACGTTGCAGAAGGAATATTACCGCGATCACGGCACCACCCTGCAGGGCCTGATGATCCATCACGGCATCGATCCCAACGACTTCCTGCAGAAGGCGCATGCGATCGACTATTCCGTCGTTCCGGCCGATCCGGCGCTCGGCGAAGCCATCAAGGCGCTGCCGGGCCGCAAGTTCATCTTCACCAATGGCAGCGTTAAGCATGCGGAGATGACAGCGCGGGCGCTGGGGATTCTCGATCATTTCGACGACATTTTCGATATTGTCGCCGCCGAGTATGTGCCGAAGCCCGCCGGCGATACCTATCATAAGTTCATGAGCCTGCACCGGGTCGATACCAAGCATGCCGCCATGTTCGAGGACCTGCCGCGTAATCTGGTGGTTCCGAAGACGCTCGGCATGAAGACGGTTCTCCTGGTGCCGCGCAATTTCGAATACGAGTTTGCCGAAGCCTGGGAAAAGACCGAGGATGGCGATGCGCAGGTCGATTACGTCACCGAAGACCTGACGGGCTTCCTCAACCGGCTCTTGTCAGAAGGTTGACGCCGCGGATCGACACACATTTTCGACACGGAAAAACCTGTTTCTTGTCAAAGGCTTACATTACAAAACTTTAACTGGTCATCTCGGCCGGGTTGGCTATCCTTTCCTCAGAGACTTGGTTCACGGAAAGGACTTTAACATGCGAAAGAACACCCTCATTCTCGGAGCCGTCGCCGCCAGCCTCGCACTCACCGGCTTTGTTGCCCCCACATTCGCCGCCCGGCAGAAGCCAACGCCGGAGCAGCGGGCCGAATGGACGGTCAAGCGCTTCGATACAAACGGCGACAACAAGGTCTCGCTGGACGAGGTTCATGCCCGCACCGCAGAAGCCTTCAAGGCTTTCGATGCCGACGGCAACGGCCAGGTCACCCGCGATGAAATCAAGGCGCAGCGCAAGGCCCATGGCCAGGAATGGCGGGCTGCGAAGGAAAAGACCGGCGCAGACAAGACTGCCGCGATGGAAAAGCTCCGCGAGACACGCCCGGCCATGCTGCCCGGCATGCGCCATAAGGGCTTCAAGCGCGCCGATACCGACAAGAACGGTTCGCTGAGCCTGACTGAGGTGACAGCGCGGGCTGACCAAATGTTCAAGCGCCGCGACACCAATGGCGACGGCGTCATCGACGCCTCCGACTTTACCAAGACCAAGAAAATCTGATTGCTATACCTCCCGGTCGACGAATGCCGGGGCGTTCAGACTGCTGACAAACCCTGAAGCCGATATTTGACGAAAGCGGTACCCCACTCTCCGTCATCCTCGCCCTCGTGGCGGGGATCCAACGACCCGACGTCTGTCGGGTCAAAAGACGTTTTCAGCTCAAGGACTTGGGCTGGCTGGATGTCCGCCACGAGGGCGAGCATGGCGGAGGAAATTAAGTGCCCGCATGTTCAATACAGAACTCAGGCCCCCTCCCCCTTGTGGGGAGGGTTGGGGAGGGTCTTTCCTTTCTAAACTACCGCCCCGCCGTTCACGGTGCAAACTGGATCGCACGCCGGAAGTGCGGATAGCTCCAGTCGAGCGCCAGCATCACCACCAGCGAGAGACCGACCAGCGGGAAGAGAATGCCGCCGATCGCCAGCAGTGCGATCAGGCCGCGAAACACCCGCTTGTCCGAAGGCATTGGCGGCACGCCGAGCGCGCCCTTCGGCCGGCGCTTCCACCACATGATCGCAGCCGAAACCGCCAAGAGCACGATGGCAATGCACGCAGCAAGCAGCACCAGCTGGTTCGCCAGCCCGAACTGCTGCCCCATATGGACGTTGATGCCCCATTCCAGCGCCTTGCCGAGCGGACCGTAATCCGCATAGCTCATGTCGATCAGCGGCTTGCCGCTATACTGGTCGAGATGCACCACTCGCTGCTGAGACACGTCGTCGGGATAGACGGAACCGGTATAAACCCCTTGCGGCTTCATCGGCATATTCACCGCATAGCCGTGACGCAGTCCAAGCCCGTCGAAGATGGCGACAGCCTGATCGAGGCCGATTGCCGCTCTGCCCTCGCCTGTGGACTGCGGCACCTGTGCCTGCTCCAGCGACCATGTCGTCTTGGCGACATGATCAAGAGGCTCGCCGGACATCGGCACGGCAGTGCGCACGCCGGCCGGATAGCCGAAATTACTGCCGTTTGCCCATTCGTTGACTTTTTCGCCCCAGACGCCGGACCAGGGCATGCCGGTCACCGCCAGGAAGACGATGAAGAAGCCGACGAAAATGCCGCTGACCGCATGGGTATCCCGCCAGAACACCCGCCGTTTCGGCGTGCCGCGCACGCTTAAGACCCCGCCCGTCTGGGTGCGCGGCCACCAGAGATAGATGCCGGTGGCAACCAGAAGCACCGACCAGCCCGCAGCGATCTCGATCAGCGACCGCGCAAACGAGCCGAAATACTTCAGGCTGTGCAGGGTGCGGATGGTCCACATGATGGTGCCACGATCGGGCAGCGCTCCCAGTACCTTGCCGTCATAGGGATTGACGTAAACCGCCAGTTTGCCCTCCACCGGCGTATTGACGGTGATCTCGACGGAATCCACTGGCGAAGGCGGGTCGGTATATTTGACGGCCTTGCCGGGATAGGCGGCAAGTGCGGCTGCGACCATCGCCGACGGTGCGACCGTGACAACATTCTCCTGAACCTCGACGCGCTTCAGATCGGCGTAAACAAAACCATCGATCTCGTCGCGGAACAGGTAGAGCGCGCCGGTGACGGCCAGCGTGATCAGAAAGGGCAGGACCAGAAGGCCCGCATAGAAATGCCAGCGCCAGACGGCGCGGTAAAGATCGGACGGCGAACGCACCACAACAGCGGCGTCCACGCGACCGATGGTGAAATCGGACATGGGTCTCTCCAGATGAGCAAAAATGGCGGCCGTCGCCTGGCGAACGGCTCTGATTCATGACGTCATGCGGAGATGGACGGGGGAGCTCTGGCTTCAGCGAAGAAACTGCGCAGGTCAACCCGGGGCACAGGCTTTGCGGGAAAATAGATTTCAGCCACAACGCTGAGGACAGGAGAAACGATATCGACCGAGCGGCCGGGCAAGGCGGGCGTGTAGCCCGCTGCAAGCTGACAGAGCGTGGCGCACAGGTCGTGGGCAGCCTTGGCTGGCCCGCCGTCAGGCAAGGTCTGCTGCAGCCCGTTCTCATGGGCGATGCAGAGTATATTGAATGGATCGACGGCAGCGCTTGCCATCGTTCCATGGGCAACACCGGAGAGAAGCCCCTGCATCAAAAGCATGGCAGCGAACAGCACGGCAATCGCGCCGGCCGACACTCTATCTCTCAAGACAAGCCGCAGGGTTTTCATCACGGCTCATTGCCACAGCCGCGACGGCCTGTCACTGCGACACAACGCCGGTTGCGGAAATTTGCTGAGGCGTTCAAACGCTCATCGTTGCTGGACTGATCAGCGAAACTCCGACCGGCCGTCGTCTTAATGACGCCGTTTGGCGCCTGTCAGCTTGACCTCGCCCTCATCCTCGCCGTCCCAGTAATGCGCCCTAACGGCGCTGACCTTGATCAAGACCAGACCTTTGGTGTCGACGCCGTCCTTGAACCAGTCGTCGAGATCCTTCGTCCAGTGTTCCTTGAAGGCCGCCTTGTCCTTGATGACATCAGCCTCGCCTTCGACCGCCACCATGAAGGCCTTTTTGCCCTGGAAGGAAAGACCAACCTTCGGGTTGCGCTTGATGTCGTCGACCATGCGCGATTTTTCCCAGGTAAAATAATAGGAATCGCCGTCGTATTCGACCTCGCCATTGTTGCTCATCGGCCGGCCAGCGATGGCGCCGCCATCGGTATGGGTCGACAGCATGGCAATGTCGATATCGGCCATTTTCTTGGCAATTTCCGAAAGGGTCTTTGAAGGCATGATCGTCTCCCGCGTCAATGAATGACGGAAGAACGCAGCCCGCGCCGATTGGTTCAGACGCGGGCTGGAGAAGATGGGATAGTGATATCTACCGTTCGCCGGAGGCCATTGGCACCGTTGCCGGATCGACCGTCTCGTAGAATTTCGCGATGATCTCCCAGGCCTCGTCGGCGGTTTCGACGAACTGGAGGAGATCGAGATCGTTGGGCGCGATGGTGCCGAAATCGGCCAGCGCCTCGAAATTGATGACGCTGCGCCAGAACTTCTCGCCGAACAGGATCAGCGGCACCAGAGCCATGCGGCCCGTCTGCATCAGCGTGATCGTCTCGAACAGTTCGTCAAATGTGCCAAAGCCGCCCGGAAACACCACGACGGCCTTGGCCCGCAAAAGAAAGTGCATCTTGCGGATGGCGAAGTAATGGAAGTTGAAGGACAGTTCCGGCGTCACATAGCGATTGGGTGCCTGTTCGTGCGGCAAAACGATGTTCAGCCCGATCGACGGCGCGCCGATGTCGTCGGCACCGCGATTGCCCGCTTCCATCACCCCCGGCCCGCCGCCGGTGGTCACCACATACTCCTTGTATCCGGACTCGGCCGAATGCTGAGAGCAGAGACGGGCGAATTTGCGTGCCTCCTCATAATAGACCGAGGCGGCGGTCAGGTTCTGGCGCTGGGTCTCGTTCTTTGCCGCCCAGGCATCGCCGCCGGGCTCGGGAATGCGGGCACCGCCGAACATCACCACTGTCGAATTGATGCCCCGCTCGGCCATGATCATTTCAGGCTTCAGCAGTTCCAGCTGCAGCCGCATGGGACGCAGCTCTTCGCGGGCCATGAAATCATCATCCGTATAGGCGAGCCTGTAGGAGGGTGACATCGATTGTGGTGTCTGCGGAACGCCTGCCGCGCGCTGGCGGGTCTGCTGGCTATCGACCAAAGGGTCCCAGACCCCGTCCTTGCGCCGCAGATTCCGCTTCTTCATTCTTGCCATGTCAAACTTTCCTGCCGCAAACCGACAGCAAATCATCGCTGCCGGATGCTCCTTCCAACATCCCGGTCGCTACGGATCAAATCACCCGTGCCCATTCCGGGACATACACCTTCATCCAGCCCCGACCGCAACCGAAAACCACTTCAATTTTTCGGGATCATGCACTAGAGCAGATTACGATAGACGCCGAAGTTTAAGGAATTCCGATGACGACCCATGATCTCGCCTCCCTGTCGCAGACCATCGACACCGCTTTCGACAATCGCGATAGCGTCACCATCAACACCAAGGGCGAGATCCGCGATGCGGTCGATACAGCCCTTGATCTGCTCGACGGCGGCAAGGTGCGCGTCGCCGAACGTGGCGCTGACGGTAACTGGACCGTCAATCAATGGCTGAAGAAAGCCGTTCTCCTGTCGTTCAGGCTGAATGACATGGAGGTCGTCAAGGGCGGCTCGGGCCAGTCCACCTGGTGGGACAAGGTTCCCTCGAAATTCGAAGGCTGGGGCGAAAACCAGTTCCGCGAAGCCGGTTTCCGCGCTGTGCCGAACGCGATCGTTCGCCGCTCCGCCTATATCGCTCCCAACGCCATCCTGATGCCGTCCTTCGTCAATCTCGGCGCTTATGTCGGCGAGGGCACCATGGTCGACACCTGGGCGACGGTCGGTTCCTGCGCCCAGATCGGCAAGCATGTTCATCTCTCCGGCGGCGTCGGCATCGGCGGCGTGCTGGAGCCGATGCAGGCCGGCCCGACGATAATCGAGGACAATTGCTTCATCGGCGCCCGCTCCGAAGTGGTCGAAGGTTGCATCGTTCGTGAAGGCTCGGTTCTCGGCATGGGCGTGTTCATCGGCAAGTCGACCAAGATCGTCGATCGCGCCACCGGCGAAGTCACCTATGGCGAAGTGCCGCCCTATTCCGTCGTCGTTGCCGGCTCGATGGGTTCCGGCGCTGTCATGCCGAACGGCGTGGTCGCCCCGAACCTCTATTGCGCCGTCATCGTCAAGCGCGTCGATGAAAAGACCCGCTCGAAGACCGGCATCAACGAACTTCTGCGGGACTGATCCATCATGCGCACGGAGGGGCAGCAGAGCATGTCCTGGCTGTTCTTCAGCCCCTCCGGCCGCGTCAGCCGCCTGCCCTATTTTCTCGGCTGGCTATTTTGGGGCGCAGTCAGCGGCTTCGTGCTATCCCGCGTCTTCGCTCATCAGGGTAACGACATTCCGCTGGCACTGTGGACCCTGATCCTCGTCGTCACGGCGCTTGTCTCCACCGCGTCGATCGCGCTGATGACCATCAAGCGGCTGCACGATATCGGCTATCCCGGCCACCTCGCCATCTGCCTGTTCATCCCGGTGCTTAGCCCCGTCCTCTTCCTTGCGCTCTGCCTTTGGCCGGGCACCGAGGGGCCAAACGAATACGGCCGCTGAATAGCGGTGAAAGCCGGCTGCCGGGAGGGCGCCGCCTATTGCTGCGGCATCTGGAAGGTGAAACAGGTCTCTTCCTCTGTCGAGGTCACCTGAAGTTTTCCCTTGTGCGCCTTGGCGATTTCCGAGGCGATATAGAGCCCGAGACCGAGCCCTTGCAGGTTTGCCTTGGCCGAAGCGCGCACGAACGGCTTGAACAGGTCCTTGACCACCGCCTCCGGGATCGGTTCGCCGGCATTGGTCACCGTCAGCTCAAAACGGCCACCCGACATCACCGAGCGCACCCGGATCGGCGCCTCCGGATCACCATGTCTCAGCGCATTGGCCAAAAGGTTGGACAGCAACTGCCCAACTCGGCCCTCGTCGCAACGCACCATCGCCTCCGTCAGATCCGCCTCGATCCGCTGGCCCGGATTGGCCATCCTCAACTCGGCGATTACCTGTTCCAGAACAGGCCGGAGCGGTACCCGGTCCGCCTGTTCGATGGAAATGCCGCCGCCTAGCCGGCCGCGGGCAAAATCGAGCACGTTATCAATCAGCCCCGACATCCGCGAAATGCTGTTTTGCATCAACCCGAGCACCGTCTTGCTTTTGTCGTCTGTCACCGAGCGCTGCAGCATGCGGGTGCCGGCATCAAGCGATGCCAGCGGATTGCGCAGATCGTGGCCGAGCACGGCGATGAACTGTTCGCGCAACTCGCTGCCCTGCCGCTCCTGGTCGATCCGCTCATGCGCGTCGAGATGGAAGGCAATCAGGTTGGCAAACAGCTGGAACATCCCAGTGATTTCCGGCGTATTCAGTTTGCGCGGCACCGTATCGATGGCGCAGAGCGTGCCGAAAAAGGAGCCGTCGGCGAGCGTGATCGGCACCGAGATGTAACTCTGCAATCCATAAACTGCCGGTGTATGATGATCACAATAGGTCGGGTCCTCGGCGACATTGTCGATGATGACAGGCTGACGGTGATCGCGGATCTCGTTGCAGATCGTCGTCTCGATCTTCAGCTCGCCGCCCGGCTCCAGCCCGAAAGCCAGATTGTCCTGCACACCGCAGGCGATCCACCGGTCGGCGGTAACCCGCGCCACCGCCGCAAAGCGCATGCCGGTCGTCCTGCAGACCACATCGAGAATGGTCGGCACGGCGCTGATTTGCGCGATAGCCTCAACCGCGGCGGCGGGATTGTCGTTCACTGCGTTACTTTCGATACAAGGCGTGTGCACAGCATTTACTTCTTTCTCGGCGGAATGTAGCTCAGATGCAAGTCTGATGATGGTAGCGACACCGTAAACGGCGCCGCTGCGGCATCATGCCTTCGGTTCGAACGGCTGTGGCCGCCGGGCTGCTCCCTGCCGCTCCAGCATCCAGCCGGGATATTCCGGCGGCAGCGCACTAACATTGTCGAGCTTGGCCAGATCGTCGGCATCGAGCCTCAGCTTCACCGCCTTCAGGTTTTCATCCAGTTGCTCCACCCGCTTGGCGCCGATGATGACGCTGGTGACGAAGGGCTTGGCCAGGATGAAGGCGAGCGCCACTTCGGCGACGCTGGCACCGTGTTTTTCCGCAACCTCGCGCATGGCGGCAACGCAGGCCCAGGCCCGGTCCTTATCGACCGGCGGAAAATCGAAGCTTGCCCGGCGGCCTTCGCCATTGCCCGGTGCGCCCGGACCATACTTGCCCGACAGCAGCCCGCCGGCGAGCGGCGACCAGACCATCAGCCCCATCTTTTCCTCGTTGAGCAGCGGCACGATATCCCGCTCCAGATCACGGCCGGCGATCGAATAATAGGCCTGCAACGTCTCGAACCGGGCAAAACCCTTGCGCTCGGAAACACCTAGAGCCTTGGCAATCCGCCATGCCTGCCAGTTGGACATGCCGACATAGCGGACCAGTCCGCCCGAGACCAGATCGTCCAGTGCCCGCAGCGTCTCGTCGATCGGCGTCACCGTATCGGTTCCGTGGATCTGGTAGAGATCGATATGATCCATCTGCAGCCGGTCGAGGCTTTCCTCGACCGAGTCCATGATGTGGCCGCGCGAGGCGCCGCGATCGTTCGGGCCGTTGCCCATCTGGCCAAAGACCTTGGTGGCGATCACCACATCCTTGCGCTCGACACCGAGATTGATCAGCGACTGCCCGAGCAGCCGTTCCGATTCACCGGCAGAATAAACATCGGCCGTATCGATGAAATTGACGCCGGCGGCCAGAGACCGCTCGACGATGCGGTCGGCCGCATCCTGATCAACACCGGCGATGCCGCCCCAGAAGGCGCCTTCCGCCGATCCGAAAGTCATTGTTCCCAGGCAGATTTCCGAAACGAACAGGCCGGTATTGCCAAGCTGATTATAACGCATGGGGTGCTCCATAGTTCTCTTGAAATTAAGGGTACGGAAGGGCCCGGCAGCGCGGGCAATGCTTGTGAGGGACGTAGGGCGCAACGGCTGCGTTGCCACCCTGGGGACTTTCGAACGCCGCTCTGCGCGTCCAAAATGGTTTTGCTATTCGGCCGCGACCTGCGTGCGCAACATCGACACATCGCGCAGCGGCGACTGGCCATAGAAACGGGTATACTCCAGTCCGAACTGCGACGGGCTCTGATAACCGACGGTATGCCCGGCCATCCCGGCGTCCATGTTGTCGACCAGCATCAGCCGGCGCGCCTCGTTGAGCCTGAGCTGCTTTTGATACTGCATCGGCGTCATCGCCGCGACCGCCTTGAAATGATGATGCAGCGACGAAACGCTCATGCCGCAATGCTCCGCCAGATCCTCGATCCGCAGGGGCCGGACATAGTGTTCACGCAGCCAGGCGATCGCCTTGGCGACCCGGTTCCCCGGGCTGTCGGCCGTGGCAATCTGGATCAACCGTGGCCCGTAAGGCCCCGTCAGAAGACGATAGAGAATTTCCTGTTCGACAAGGGGAGCCACGCCTGCAATGTCGTTCGGAGTATCAAGGAGCTTCAGGTACCGGAGTGTCGCGTCCACAAGGGCTGGCGATGCCTTGTGGACGACAAGACCCCGCATACCATCGGCCGTGGCCGCGACAGACGGGACGGCGATCCGCTGCAGCACCTCGCGCAGCCGGTCTGGGTTGATCACCATGCCAAGCCCCAGATGCGGCGCCTGCGGACTGGCGACGCTGACCCGGGAGATAACCGGCAGGTCAAACGACACCACGACACAATCGCCAACCCCGTAATGATAGACATCCTGCCCGAGCGTCACACTTTTCTGGCCTTGGGCAATGAGCGCGAAAGCCGGGCGGTGTGCCAGATGAACAGGGTTGGTCGGCGCGGTCTGGCGACCCAGCAGCAGGTTGTCTATCGCGGTCTCGAACATGCCTGTTCCCGGCGTGTGCCGCGCAATGATCTCAGCGATTTCACCGAAGCGTTCTGTCTGGTTCTGCATGGAGCGGAAACGATACCCTGATGTTCGACTGATCCGACGCTACTCCGGAATATCGGACCGGGAAATGCCTACTCTTTCACATTTGCAGGATCGCATAGAAATCTCGGAGTATCGTTGTAACGCTATAGCCCTTGCCTGCCGCATGCTTGGCTCATCGGATCAGCAAGTCCGAAGAATCAAGGAAATCGCCATGACCAGATTGACCGGAAAAACCGCCGTCGTCACCGGCGCTGCCAATGGACCGGCGGCCCGGATCGCAGCCCGGCTTGCCGCTGAAGGCGCAGCCGTTGTCATCAATGATGTCGCCGATAGCGACGGTGCATCCCGCCTTGCCGCCGGGATCGTCCGGCGCGGTGGCCGGGCTGTCGCCGTCGAGGGCGATGTCTCGAAGGCGCAGGATGTGAAACGCATTTTTCGGGCGACGATCGAGATATTCGGCCGGCCTGACATCGTCGTCAACAATGCCGGCATCGTCCGGGTCGATCCGCAACAGGCGGAAGCAGACGCCAACCGGACCTTTGCCGTCAATGTCTTCGGCACGTTCCTGATGTGCCAGGAAGCGGCCCGCCAGTTCGCCGGCAAGGGCGGCATCATCATCAATATGAGCGCCATGGCCAATGCTGCCCCGCAGGCTGGAGCGCCGGATGCGGAAACGCAGTCCACCATCAAAAGCGCCATCGACATGCTGACACTTGGCCTTGCCCGCGAATTCGCCGAGCGCGGCATCCGCGTCGTCTCGATCGATCCGGCCGGTTTCGATGCGGAAAACCTGTGCAGCCCCAATCTTCTCGAAAAGACCGCACGCCGCATTCCCGCACTAAGGTCGCTGCGCCGGGGCCGCCTGCCCGGAGCCGGCACGCAAGCCGCCTCCGACGATATCGCCTTCATCCGCAACGAGCTGGTGGCATCCGCCGGCTGGCGGGGGTGGTGAGGAGCAGCCAGCCTATAAAGGCTATCGGCACCGGGTTTCTCCAAAAGCCGTCGCAGCTTAAATAGGGATGGTCTGCTCCGAAACGGCATTCTTAAGCGATGGCTACGATCTCAAGTTCGTGATCACCGGTGCCGACGACATCGCCGACAGCCTTGCCCGTCAGAAGCCGTGCCACCGGTGAGACGTAGGAAATTGATCCGGCCTTGGGATCCGCTTCGTCCTCGCCGACAATGCGGTAAGTCTGCACACGTCCGTCGTTACGGCTGAAGGTCACCGTGCTGCCGAAGGAGACTTTGTCGATCGACGCTGGGGCGGGGATAACTTCGGCCGTATGAACCCGTGCCGCAAAATAGCGCGTATCGCGCAACGGGCTTGCCGCCTGCCGCCGCCGTTCATTGACGTCCTCGATCGTACTCGTGGCCTCGTAGGCTGCGCGGGCTTGGCTGAGCTCCAACTCCAGTGCCTTCAATCCAGCCTCCGTCACACGGTTCGGATGCGAGGAAATCGGCCGATCGGGCAAATGGGTTTCCGCAGCCGTTTCAGCACTGTCATCCTTGGCAAAGGCAACACTCAATCTCAAAACTCCATCTCGGCACGATGCGCTCCTGCAGAAGCACGGGGCAACTGCCGCGTGTTTGTCAGGACCGTCTGTCGAAAGACAAGGGACTGTCCGCCGATATTGTACCATCAGCAGCCGGCGCTGCTCGCGTCTTATCATATTTCCAAGGATAACCGGCAGGAATACGCTAGGCGGCCACCTCCGCCCGTCTTCCTCGCCCTTGTGGCGGGGATTCAGCCGCGGCGCGTCTGCGCTGTGAAAAGACTCAACCCGGCTCAAAGCGGTTTTCTCACCGCGCCGACGCGTGGTGGCTGGATGCCTGTGACATTCCTCGGGTCGAGCCCGAGGACCGCATGACGGAGGAATTGGGTAGCCTGGCCACGCCAGAAAATCCTCAACCGGACGTAAAAAATCATCCCCGCAAATCCCCGCCCTCAAAACCCGTGCCATACTCTTTGCGTCCCACCACGGATACACCGGTTTGCGTTGCCGGCGAGGTGGGGCCGGTGCCCG